>NYZC01000099.1 GCA_002686995.1 Phycisphaeraceae bacterium
AGTACAAAGTCGAAAGCGGGACTGTGGATGCCCCACCGGGCCGGCCGGAGTCAGGTTCTTTCGACTTTCGACTTTCGACCTTCCGACTTGCGGGCGAAGCCCGCGTTGGGGGTCAAAGAGCAGAGGGCAGCATGGGAGATTATAGGAAAGCCTGGTCAGAGCCCGTTTTGCCGAGCGTGACGGTAGGTGCGCGACGTACCGAGCCGGGCCGTTTTCGGCCCGGTTTGCGTTGCCGACTCCGGGCCGTGACGGCCCGGATCGGGGGTGCATGACGGCTGACGCGGGCATGATTCAGATTGCTCCAGAGGATTGGATAGCTGGGATCGAGCGCAGCCACTCACTCTGCGAACGATTCCAAAGGGACCCGCGACAGCTGTCATGCACCCCCGGTTCGGCAATGCAATTCGAACAGTTTGCAATGCCGAACGAATCCCGCCCTACTCCTGTGGGGGATTGACCCACGGCACCGGCAGGTTCGCGACGTAACGGGCCTCTTCGATGATGCGATCGATTCGAGCGTCCAGCAGATCGACCTCGGCCCGGTCGAACGCCTCCTTGGCGCGCGTGACCTCCAGGTTACTGACGCGGCCGCTCTCGTTGAACACCTTCACCGTCGCCTCGAGCTTGCGATGCTCCTCGTGCCGTCGCACCTCGGCGAGGGCCACGGTCGTCTCGAGCTGCCGGATCGTGCGATGCTGGCGTCGAAGCCGTCGCTCGAGGTCGACGCGGATCGACTCCAGCTCGACCCGCGATTCCATGAGACGAAGCCGGTTCTGGGATAACTCCGCCCGCTCGGCACGGAAGTTGTCGAGGGGCACCCGCAGGTCGAGGGTCAGCCCGACGTCGCCGCGGTCGTCGTCGTTGTCCACGTCGCGGCGCTCGAATTGCTGCGCCGTGAAGGTCGCCGTCAGGTCCGGGCTCACGCCCTCGCGGCTGATCAGGTAACGCTGACGCTGCAGCTCCATGGCGAGCATCTGGTTGAGGACGCGCTCGTGCCGCCTCCGGACGAGCTCGATGTCGCCTTCGAGATCGAGCTCCACCTGCGGCACCTCGGCGACATCGACGTCCGTGAACTCGACTTCGCCGCCCAGGTCCAGGCCAATGATCTCCAGCAGCGTGTCGACACTGTTCTGGCGATTCGTCTGCTCGCGCACGAGGTCGGACTCCGCCTGGTTGAGACTGATGCGGGCGTTGGTCTGCTCGACCGCGGCGGACAGCCCCTCGCGCACCCGCCTGGTCACCGCCTCGAGGAACTTGCGTGCATCGGCCACGCGATTGCGCCGCACGCGAATCCGGCTGTCCAGGCGCTGGATGTCGTAAAACGTCTCGACGACCCGCAGGTGCAGCCGCCGCAACTCGAGCAGGCGATTGTTCACGGCCGCGTGAAAATCGCGCGTCGCCTCGCTCAGCGGCAGGTGCTGCCGAAGATCCTCGTAGCGGAGCCGGATCAGGTTGCGCGAAACGGCGAGCCCGTAGGTCGTGTAGTCCTCGTCACCGTCGCCCTCGTCGTACTGGAACGCCACGAACGGCTCGACCTCGAAGCCGCCGTAGCGCCCGATCGCCGAGGTGCGCGCGCTGCCGCGCGTGGCGTCCGGCCCTTCCTCGATCGAGTAGGTGGCCGTCAGGGCAGGCTGGTCAAGCTCGTGCCTGGCGATGTCCCGCTCGAGGCCGGTGCGCTGCGTCGCGTAGGTCAGCTCCTTGAGCTGGCGGTTGCGATGGACCGCGAGCAACAGGCACTGCTCGAGACCGAGCCGGTGGTCGTCCGGAGCGGTGGTCGCCGTCTCGCGTCGCTCGTAGTCCACCACCGCCTCGTCGAGCGTGGACTCGGCCTCCGCGGACGCCTCCAGCGGCGCGATCGCCTGCTCGAGATCGAGCCCGATCGGCGACCACGGCTGCACGCAGCCGGAGATCGCGAACGACACGGCGCACGCCAGGAGAAGCCGCCACCGGATGGTGCGCCGCACGGACACTGACGTCACCCTGCCTTCCGCAACGTCATCCGAATCCTCGCACTGAGTTTCGATCGATTGCCGCATGGCCCTGGCCTTGCGCCGGGTTGCCGCCTTTTCAAAGCGTCCGTCGCGAAGCGGAGAGTATACCGGGCGGAGCGAGCCTTCGGCCGCCGTGCGAGGCCGGATGTGAGAAACGGCTTGCAGGGGTGGTAGGCGCCCGGGGACAGCGCCTCGGGCTCAACCCCGACCGCGAATCCGCCGATACACCGGAATGCTGGAATGCGTGCCGGGGCTCGCCCCGGGACGGGATTCCGGGGGTGGTTCCGGGGTGGTTCCGGGGTATGTCGAAGACGCGTTCCGCGTTCACGTCATATTCCGGGCCTCACCAGAATCATTCGAGACACAGGATCGGGCGTCATCGCCTTCTCGACCCGTTCGAAGGGCGCATAAAAAAACCCCGATCCGCAGGAGATCACTTGCTGGACCGGGGCACTGGAGGATCTCAAAGGTCATCCGCGGTTTGGCTGCCCGCGTCCCCCGGTCTACCCGGTGGATCGACGCTTTCGCTGCGCCGATTTAGGGGAATATCCGGTTTTTGATTCCCAAATTGCGATTTTCGGTGAAAATCGAATCGCAATTCGAAATTCAAAAATCTAAGATTCCTCCATGCCTCGTCTCTTCTTCGCTGCCGTTCTGGTCCTGGCATCGGCCGCATCGGCGACGGCCGAATCGCCGGCGCCGCCGCATCGCCTGCTGCCGGAGCTGGAGCGCCTCGTCGGACCGCTGATCCGCGACCGCGACCGGTTCGCGTACACGATCGAGGCGACCGCGTCGGCCCCGATGTCGCCGACGCAGCCGCGCGTCGAAAAGGGCGCCGGGCCCGATCACCGCGCGACCGTCCACGTCGACCGGTACGGCCCCGACGCGTGGTCGCTGCGCGTGCGCTCCGAGATCTCTGATTTCGAGCTCTGGCGGCAGCGCGACCGCACCGTCCTGAAGGTGCCGGCCCACCGTGTGGCGTTCGTCGGCGCGGGGCCGCTCGCAGCCGGCGCGGACTCGCTGGCACCGCGAAACATGACGGCGCGCCTTTGCGATGCCGAGACAATCCTTGGTTCATACCTGACCCTTCTCGCCCTGGGGGGGCCCCAGACGCTGTTCGACCAGTTCGCGGCGCCGCACCTGACGCCGGACGGACCGGATGCCGGGTCGCCGACGCAGTGGCGCGTCGGTGAAGAGCTGCTGGTCTCGCTCGCCGAACAGGGCATCACGATCTCGGCCCAGGATCCGCAATCGCGGCGCTGGGGCGTGGGCGCCGTCTCGGTCACCTGCCGTCCGGAGCCGGACGCCCCGTCCCTGACGCTCGAGGGCATGGAGGTGCGCGAGATCGACCGGACCGAGCTCGAACGCATGCTGTTCCGCGCCATGCGGCGAGCACTGTCGGTCTGGCTTCCCGGCCCGAAGGTCCTCGCCCGTCCGGCGCCGCGCAAGGTCGAGCACGGCGAGCTGCGCCATGTCGACGACCACCTGCTGCTGCTCGTGCACGGAACGCCGCAGCAGATCGGCCGCGCGACCGCGGCGCTGGTCGGCGACCGATTCCGTCGCACGATCGATTCGACGATTCACCTCGTCGGCGCCGTCGAAACCATACGCAGCGGCAAGTGGTTTCTCGCCGAGCTCGACGACGCGTGGGGCCGCCTGAGCCCGCACATCCCGCGCCGCCATCTCGAGGAGCTCGAGGCGATGGCGCAGGCATGTCCGGACGTGTCGCTGCGGGAGGCACGTCTCGCCAACGTCTTCCCCGAGTACTTCCACTGCTCCGGGTTCGCGTTGTTCGGCCGCGCCACGCGTGACGGTGTCCTGTACCACGGCCGCGTGCTGGACTACATGACGGTGATCGGTCTGCAGCAGGCGGCGGTGACCGTCGTCTGCCGCCCGGACGACGCTTACGGGTTCGCGAGCGCGGGCTACGCAGGCTTCCTTGGCGTCGTCAGCGGCATGAACGAGCGGCAGATCAGCGTCGGAGAGATGGGCGGCGGCGGCCGGTACCAGTGGGACGGCATCCCGATGGCCACGATGATGCGCATGGCCCTCGAGCAGTGCGCGTCACTCGACGAGGTGCGCGACCTGTGGCGGCGCAGCCCCCGCACCTGCGAGTACTACTACGTCTTCGCGGACGGCAAGGCGCCCTCCGCCGTGGGCGTTCGCGCCACCCCGGACGAACTGGAGTTCATCGAGCCCGGCGCCGCGCATCCGCGCCTCGGGTCCGGCATTCCCGATGCCGTCGTGATGTCGGGCGGCTCGCGTCTCGAGAAGCTGCGGCGCCGCATCGAGTCGGCGCACGGCTCGATCGACGCCAGGACCGCGATCGACCTGATGGCGCGGCCGGTGTCGATGAGCAGCAACCTGCACAACGTGCTCTTCGCGCCGCAGTCGAGTGAGATCTGGATCGCAAACGCGTCGTCGCGTCGCCCGGCGGCCGAGATGCCGTACGTCCGCTACGACCTGGGCGCCCTGCTCGCGGAGATCGACGCGCGCGTGGCGGCGGCACACCCATAAGCCGATTTCCATACCCCGCATCCCGCCCCCCGCGCACCACTACAATGACGGCAATGCTGCGCAAGTACCGCCTCACGATCGCAGTCACGGCGGTGGCGGTGGCCGTCGTCCTGCTCGGAATCCGGTTCGGACGACTGCCCGAACCCACGGAGCACCGCGGGATCGACCCGATCAAGGGCGGGGCGCCGCGCGCCGACACGTCGCACGACGGCCCGGCGATCGACGCGACGAGCGGCATCTTCGCCCGCGTCAGGGACAGCAAGCACCGGCTCATCGAGTTCAACGCCGAGCGCGCCGCGCCGGTCGGGCCTCACCTGCAGGTTGAGCATCCGCAGGTGCGCGTGCACCATCGCAGCGGGCTGATCGTGCAGATCGAATCGGAATCGGGTCGGCTCGTCGCGCCCGAGAACCATCCGCGCGAAGGTGACCTGACCGGCGCGGTGCGCATCAGCTTCTTCAAGGTCGAGCCGGGACGCACCCCGGATCTCTCCGCCGGGTCGAAGCATCGAATCGTGCAGATCCTGCTCGAGCAGGCGCATTTCGACAACGACCTGAACGAGATCACGAGCGACAGCGGTGTGCACGTGAAGGGCCGCCGCGTCGAGTTCGAAGGCCACGGTATGCACCTGGTCTACAACGACATCGAGGGGCGCATCGACCGGCTGCGGATCGAGCGCGGCCGATACCTGCGGTTCACGACGCGGGCCGCCGGCGCCGCGGATGGGGATGAAACGACCGGACCGACCGCATCGACGGGCGCCGGAACCGACGACGAACCGGACACCGACGTGCAGTACTACGAGGCACGTTTCGAAGACAACGTGCGGATCGACAGCCCCGGGGCCCGGATCGAGGGCGCCGACCGCATCGACGTCGTGTTCGGGCTTCTGGCCAGCTCGACGGAGCCGACGTCGGACGAACCGGCGCGGGCCGGTCGCGCCGCCGCGGACGGCGAGGACGCGAACGACGGCGAGAACGCGGAGGCAGCGCAAACCGTGGTCGTCGAATGGGACGGGCCGCTCGTGGCCGTCCCCTGCCGGAAGCTGCCCCAGGGGTGGGGCGGCCCGCGCGATCACCTCGTCACCGTCTCCGGAAGCTCGGTGCGGATCGACACCGACGCCGACGAGCATCTCACCGCCCGGAAGCTCGTCTATCACCATCACGAGCAGATCGTGGACCTCGAGGGCGACCCGGTCACCGTGGCATCGCCGCGGCTGGGGCGCCTCGCGGTGCCGGCGGTCTCCATCCATCGGCTTGCCGGGACGAGCCAGCTGACCGGACAGGGCCGGCTCGACACGCCCGACGAATCGAGTGACGCCGGAACGGACACCGAGGCGCCAGGGCTGCCCGAATCGATGTCGATCTCGTGGACGCGGCGCGTCGACCTCGCCTTTACCGACCCGACCGCCTCGCTGCTGCGGCAGATCGCCTTCCAGGGCGACGTGCGGATCACCGACCCGACGATGAAGCTGCGGGCCGACCGCCTGGGCATCGCACTGCAGGCCGCGGCCGCGCCGAACCAGGAACATCGGCATGCGATCCACACCGTCAACGCGAGCGGATCGGTGGCTTTCGAGACGGTCACCGAGGATGAGAAGGGGCCGTTGTCGGTGCGCGCCGACCAGGTCACCGTGCAGCTTCCGCGCGCCGACGCCGGTCACGCGGCTGCCAGCCGTCTTGCCGCAAGCGGCGAGGTGATGGTCCGGCGCAGCGACCTGGAACTGGATACCTCCGACCTGGAGGTGTCGTTCGTGTCGAACGAGAAAGACGTAGAGCCGGAGGACGTGAATCCGGACACGACACCGGCGACCGAAGACCGGGATCCCGCTCCGGACGAGGGCCTCGAGAACTGGGTCGACTCCGACCGCGTCACGGTGCAGCGCATCGTCGCCCGCGACGGCGTGCACGCGCGCATTGACGACGAGGACGAGGTGCTCGACGTGAAGGCGGACCGGATCGAGGTCGACGAGCAGCGCCGTCGTATCGACCTGTACGGTGTCAAGGACCGTCCGGTCACGCTGGCGCGCGGCGGCATGTCACTCGCAGGGGGCCGCGTGATCGTCGAGCGGGACGACGAGAAGATCGAGGTTCCGGGGCCCGGCACCGCGAAGTTCACGCGGGACGATCAGACGCTCGAGGTCACCTGGTCCAAATCGATGACGTACCGGAAGCAGGAGAACCAGGCGGGCCGCGCCGAGTTCATCGGCGACGTCGTGACCGTCGCGCGCTCGCGACTGGACACCACCCGTCTTTCCGCGGACCGTCTTGCCCTGGACATCACGCCGCGCGCGACCGACGAGCAGCGCCCGACCGACGCGCCCGAGGCCGACCAGGTGCGGCGCATCGCCGCGAACGGCCGCGTCGTGTTCGAGGCAATCCAACGGATCGCGAAGGAAAGCGATCGACCGGCGACGCGCCTGCTGATCAAGGGGCCGAGCCTGGAATATGACAACACCGTCGAGAACGGCAGGCCCGTCGAGCGCATCCGATTCACCGGCGCCGGCAAGATGCTGTACGAGGATCTGCGGGATCCGCCGCCCGAGGACATCGGCCGCGCCGGCAAGGTTCGGCTTACCGGTCGAGGCGCGACGGCGTTCGCCTGGGACCGGCGGTTCGAGCTTGACCTGCGGCGCAACGACCTGTACATGCAAGACCAGGTCTGGATGCTGCACGAGCCCGCGAACGGACAGCCGCCGATCGAGCTGAACTGCACGGAGCTGTCCGCCGACCTGAAGGAGACCGGCGGCGTGCGCTCCTGGACCGCGGGCGATGCGCCGAAGCCGGAAATCCAAAGCGTCACGGCGTCGGGCGACGTCGCTATCCGTCACGAGGAAGTGAGCGTCTTTACCGACAGGCTGCGCTACACGCGCCGGGACCGGTTCATCCGCCTCACGGCGCCGTCGGATCGATCCACGGTCATCCAGTACAGCGACGAGCAGTCGTTCACTTACCGGGACGCGGTGCGCTGGAACGTCGAGACCGGCGAGTTCATGGCCGGCCGACCGGGGGCGATTCGCGTGGGAGCCGAATGACAACCCGGCCGCGCCGGGCAGTCGGACATGTGTGGGAAGTGCGGCCACTTCGGCTCTTCGGCTGCGACGGGGGAAGCGGCTTGGATTGAGATTCGAATGAAGCTATTGGTGGATCGGACGCGTGCTCGAGCATGAGCGCCATCATCCGCTCCACCTTGTCGGCGGGCTTGCCCTGACGGTCGACCAGGACCGTGCGCAGTTCATCCATCACCAGCTGTGACCATTTCGCCCGGAACACGCCCGTCGTAGTCAACTGCATCAACAGGTCGCGGATCGAGGCGGGTACAAGCACATTGGTATCGAGGAAGGCGGTGAAGCTGCTCAAGGACCTGCCCCCGATCTACTTGTAATCACCCAGTTCCTGGCCAATTGAGGTCAGTTCGTCCAGAACTGCGGAGCGGGCTGCCTGGTTCTGCTTGCGATAAGCCAGCAAGTCTGCAACCCGGACACGCCGGTGTCGGCCGACCTTGCGGTGGGATCCTGCCTTCCTCCAGCAGCTTGATCAGAAACGGCCGTGAGACACCCAGCAGATCGGAGGCCTGCTGAGTGGTCAGTTCCGCCCCCAAAGGCATGATGCTGATGCCACGGCCGGCGGCCATGTGCTCCAGCAGAGTCTGTAACAGCCGCGTCACCATGCCGGGCAATTCGATCAGATCGCCGTCAGCGTCGATCTGAACACGCAAATGCCCCTCAGCGCCTTCGCCACAGTCAGAGTCCGACACGACGTGAAAACACCGGTTTTGGTGGGACGCTTGACGCATCCGGACTGCCAACTCCGGGCGTCTGCGGTAGACGCGTCGACGCTTGATCGCCGTGTCTCGTGTCTATGCTATGGTTGCTATGGTTGCTATGGTTGCTATGGTTGCTATGGTTGCTATGGTTCAGGTAGGCGGCCGAAGCCCGCCTGCGGCGGACCTTCATGGCCGGCGATGCAGAATGATCCCGATATGTCCCGATGTATCCCGACAGCCGTCGGGATCGTCGGTCGCCAGAAGCATTCTGTCAGGGGCTCTTACTCGGCGTTGTTCTGCACCGCGTGGTTGCTCAGGTACGCCTCGAGCGCCTCGGCCGGGATGCGGATGTCGCCGCGCGGACCGATCCGGTAACCCGTCAGGTTGCCGCGCTGCACCTCGCGCCGCACGAAGGCGGCGTCGCACCCGAGCCGCTCGGCCGCCGCGGACGCCTTGAGCAGCTTGGGTCGGCTCGAGGACGAATCCACCTCGGGTCGCGGCGTGATCGGCGACTTCGCGGTCGAGCGCCCCGACTTGCGGGTCAGCTCGCCGAGATTGAAACGCCGCACCAGCCGGTAGAGCCGACGACGATCGATGCGAAGGAGGTTCGCCGCCCGCGCCTGGTTGCCGTCGGTGGCCTTCAGGGCGTTCTCGACGGCCGTCCGCTCCGCGTGGTCCAGCGGCGCGACGCCCGCAGGCACCGGAATCGGAACCGGCAGCGGCTTGCCGATGAAGTTCTCCTGCTGGCTTGCCGAGTGCCGCACGGCCGCCGGAAGATCGGCGGTCGTGATCACCGGGTTCGGGCACAGGGCGTAAGCGCGCTCGAATGCGTTCGCAACCTCGCGCACGTTGCCCGGCCAGTCGTACGCCTCGAGCGCCGCGCAGGCGTCGGGCGAGAGCGTCTTGACCGGCTCGTTGTAGAAGTCGGCGAACGTCGCCAGGAAGTGCTTGGCCAGCGGCACGACGTCCGACGGCCGATGCTTGAGGCAGGGAATATCGAGGCTCACGACGTTCAGGCGGAAGAACAGGTCCTGGCGGAACTCCCCGGCGCCCACCATCTCCTCGAGGTTCCGGTGGGTCGCGGCGATGATCCGCACGTTCACCGGCGTCGCTTCGACCGAGCCCAGCGGCACGACCGAACGCTCCTGGATGCAGCGCAGCAGTCGGGCCTGCACCTGCGGCTCCAGCTCGCCGATCTCGTCCAGGAACAGCGTCCCGCCGTCCGCGGCGCGGAAGAAGCCTATGGCATCCCGGTCCGCACCGGTGAACGCGCCTATGACGTGTCCGAAGAGCTGCGACTCGAAGAGCGTGTCGCGCAGGGTGCTGCAGTCGACCGGCACGAACGGCTGATCCTTCAGCGGCCCCGAGTAGTGAATGTGCTGAGCGGCCAGTTCCTTGCCGGTGCCCGAATCCCCCTGAATGAGCACCGTGCACGTACGATCGCTGACCGACGCGATCTGCGCCGTCAGCGTGCGCATGGCATCGCTCCGACCAACTAGTGGCTTTGGAGAGAACGGTTCAAAGTCCATCTGTATTTGCTCCCGAATTACTGATTCGAACCGACGTCGGCTCCTCCTAGCCGCTTCGAATCCTCTCAGTTTGCCCACCGAAATTTCGAGTCAGGCGACGTGTCGCCCGCGGCAGACCGGCACAATGTGACCCTTTGCTGTCACATGCGCGGCTCAAGGACATATCTCACCACCTTCATTTGGTGCCGTTACAGCACGCTCAAATGGTCCACCTACTCTTTCGCGCACTCTTCCATGAACAGAAATGGCATCCTTGCCTTCCAGCGATATCTTACCGGAGCTAGACACGAATTACAAGTCCGTTTTTCATTTACAGGATCATCTGGTCCTTTTAACCGCCTTCAGAACCCAAAAACGAGGTTTTTAGCGGTCTCTCCGATTTACTGGGCCAAAAAAAAATTCAAGTTTCCGGCTGCCTGCGCGAGCGATGGCCGATAAACCGGCTGAGACGCGTTTGACGCTGGAGTGACCCGTGACGACGGGACCGGCCCTGCGCGATTTTCGCGCCTCACCCGACAGAAACCGCCCAGGCCTCAGTCACGGGGGCCGGCCGATCGCGCTTTTCGTGACATGGGGCTCATTCCGAGCCGTCGGTGACGACCCCGGCGGCGAGCTTCTCGACGTCGGACTCGTCGAGCTCGAACCCTAGGTCGGGCTTGAGCCGGCCCTGCCCGGTCTCGGGATCGACGTGCAGGACGAGGGGGTCGCCGTCAGCCGGCTCCACCTCGATGCGGATCATCGTCTCCCCGATCTCGACCCCCTCCCTGAATCGCTTGACGCGCAGACCCGCCAGGGTGTCGAAGAGGTCCCCCACCGCCGCCTCGTCCAGCTCCTCTCCGGAGGTTCCGCTGTACTTGCCTTCGCTGTCACGCTTTAGAGTCGTGGTCACATCCCCCCGCCCTACCGTGATCGATTTCATCCCGTCCGTCTGGAGATCGACCAGCGTCCGATGACGAAACTCAGACGCGATCTGATCGACAAGACTCCGCTCGACGCCGAAACCGACGTGCTCGAAGGCCTCGGGGGCGTTGCCCGATGCCGAGCCGTCACGCGTCTCCGGGTCGATCCGGATCGTGGCCTCGACCCCGTCCGCCCCGAACAGCTTCACGAAGAGGGGCGGCGCCATCCAGGTCGACTCTTCCTGCCATCCGGTCGCAGTCAGCGGCAGCAGCGCCTGCAGCATGTCGGAGAAGTCCTCGGATTCGAAGCGGTCATGGCCCACGAGCTTCCATGGCGCCGGCGCGGCCTCGCCCTGCCCGGCATCTCCTGCGTCCTTGCCGTCGCCGCCGTCCGCCTCCCCCGCGCCGCCGGTGGCCGGGGCCCGCTCGAATTCGTACTTCACGTCCTCGGGATGCTCGATGACGACTCGTTCGAGCGTCTCCGCCTCGAGCGCCAGGACGACCCGGTCACGGAGCGTGATCACCGGATCGAACACCGAACGGATGCCCGACGAGGAGGAGAGCACGTACCCGGTGGTCTCGCTGTTGCGACGGACAAGGTAGTCGTCGACCTGCTCGCCGCCGCGACGATGAATCGTCAGGACGTCGGGCTCGGGCCGCCCGGTCGCGTGCAGCGTGACCACCGCGGCGGGCTCGCCCTCGGGGTCGCCCTGCTCGTACGAGTCGGCGCGGGCGTCGACGAGCCTGTCGAGCAGCCGGCCGATGGCACCGTCGTCGGCGCCGTATGCCGGTTTCGGATCATCGAAGCCCCATTTGCCGTCGGCACGCGCGAGGTTGATCTTCTCGTCGCCCCGGCGAATCCCGATGCGCGTGACGTCATTGCGCCCGACCGTGGTGATGCGCGCGTCCCGAAAGCTCGGCGCGTCCTTGTCGTCGAAGTCGTCGACGAACGACTTGGGCAGCGTGAAGATCACGTGGCTGGGGGCATCGGAAAGGCTGCGCGTCGCGTAGTAGTACTCGTCCTTGAAGTCGACGCCGTCGCCGATGCGAAGGATCTCGATCGCGGGCGACTTTTGCGCGTCGTCCGATGCGCCGCCAGTCTCCGCGTCGCCTTCCTCGCCGTCGTCGGACTGCGCCGGAACGAGCGAGGATGACTCGATCCGCACCACGATCCGCGGGTCGTCCAGGCCGAAGTGCGCCAGCGCGCCGACGTCTTCGGACTTGAACTCGTTGACGTACAGGCGCCCGACGAGCTCGAGCAGGGACTTGACCTTGTCCTTCGCCGCCCGACCGCTGTGCGCCCCGCCGAACGACCAGTGACCGTCCGCCTTGACCAGCTCGACGGTCTGCCCGTCGCGCGTCAGGGTGACCTTGCCGGCCGTGCCCTCCTTGGGCGCGTCGAAGCTCTTCTTGCGCAGCTCCGAGAACTTCTTGCCGATCACCTGCTTGTGCAGGTCGTCATTGACGACGTAAGCGTCCGGATCGTCGTCGAACTTCACGTAACCGCGCCCGCCGACGCCGAGACGGTCGCCGATCGTGATCTTCTGCGCCTTCGGCGCATCATCGCCGCTCGACGCGAAGCCGACCGTCACCACGGCCGCCGGGCTCGCGAGCCCGATCACGTCGGCCGCCGGCGCGTCGCCCCGGCCGGGCGTGAACTTCTCGACGTAGCTCAGGCCCGCCGCGTCCTTGGCGATCTGCTCGACCTGCCACGAGCTGAGCGGGAACTCGACCGGCTCGGTCTGCCGCCAGTCATCGCCCTCCTTGACCAGCGTGATCCGCTCCTCGCCGCGCTCGATCGTGATCGAATCGGCGTCGTCGTGGGGAAACGCGCTCTCGGCGAAGACCGGCGTGCCGACCTTGCCCGACCCGCCGGAGGGCGTCTCCTCGTCGACGCCTTCGCCGTCCATGCGGTCGAGAATGACGTACGCGCCGCCGACGATGATCAGCAGCACCAGAAGGAAGATCGTGGTCTTGGTGTTCATCAGGGTTCGGGGTTCGGGGTTCAGGGTTCAGTGACAAGGACTGCTCGTCCTCGTACTCGTCGTCGTCGTCGATCGCTCACGCGCTCACGATCAAGGACCAGCGGAAATC
>NYZC01000100.1 GCA_002686995.1 Phycisphaeraceae bacterium
CCGACGCCCACCTGCCGGTACGCCTCGCTGAGCAGCGTGACCCGGTGGGATCGGCCGGGGCTGGACTGGTCCACGAACAGGCTTTCGAAGAGCCGATCGACGGTGGCGGCGTCGAGCGGGGGCGCCGACGGCTCGGCCAGCAGCGCGAGATTCTCCGCGTGCCGCTGCGGCGTGACGAAGCGAAATCCCGCGTCGCTCATGCGCTGGTGTGGTGTGCTTCCATCGGCTCCTTCGTGTGTGAAGGTGTCCTCGTCAAGCATCCATTGCCCATGTTCGCGGGCGGCGGCGGTGAGGTGCGGGTCCGGGGCGACCGGGGCGCGCGGCCCGGCCTCGAGCGTGCCGGCGCCGAGCCCCTCGTTGAGATCGATCTCGAAGCGCGCGGCCTCGGCGGTGGCGTCGGCGCGGGCGCGGTTGATC
This sequence comes from Phycisphaeraceae bacterium, assembly GCA_002686995.1. GTDB lineage: Bacteria > Planctomycetota > Phycisphaerae > Phycisphaerales > Phycisphaeraceae > NYZC01. The sequence goes on from NYZC01000100.1 coordinate 418, forward strand.
AGCGCGATCGCGTACTGCTCGATGGCGTCGGGGCCGGCGTCGAGCAGCAGGCGCGGCTCGAGCGTCTCGAACACAACGGGCGAGGGATCAGGGCTTTGGGTTCGGGGTCCGGGCCCGTGCTCGCTCGGCCACGTCCCTCGTCGTCGTCCTCGATGCGGGCGCGCCCGATTCATCACCGCACTCCCCGGCGCCGCGCCGTCCAGGCGACGAGGGCGAGCCACATCGTCGCGGCGCCCGGCTCGGGCCCGCGCAACGGCGCCGTCAGGACGATCTGGACGGGCATGAGCGACCATCGATTCGGCACGCTGTCGTCGATGTCGAAGCGCACCTCGAACCCGGGATTGCCCGGGACGATGGCCACGAGCGGATGCAGCGCGCCGGTGACGGATCCGTCGAACGTGAGGAACTCGAATCGTTCGTCGACCAGCGGGATCATGCCTCCCTGGAGGATGACGCGCAGGTCGCCGTCGAGATGGGCGTCACCGGAGACGCGCAGGCGATCGGATTCGAGCACCCGCGTCGTCGAGGTCAGCGGAGAGGCGTCCGGATCGGTGTCGGTGATGCGCAGGTTGACCTCGAGGACCGCCTTGGCGCCCTGCGTGTAGTTGCCGTCGATGTTCAGGTCCTCGCCCACCTGGCTTACCCGGATCGTGCCGGACGTGTTGACGAGGTCGCCCTCGAACCGTCCGGTGCCCCGCAGCGCTCCGCCTTCGATCTCGAAGGCGCCGGTCGACCGGATCGTGCCGCCGTTGAGCTGGACGGTGCCGCCGGTCTGCGTGAACCCGGCGGTGAAGTGCAGCGTGCCGCCGCGCGCCTCGACGACGGCGCGGTTCGTGACGGGCGCCTCGACGGTGGAGATGCCGCCGCCGCCGGTCTTGATGAGCGTGCCGCGATTGTCGACGAAGGCGCCTTCGGCCGCGGTCAGCCGTCCGTTGCTGCGAAACTCGTAAGTGCCGCCGTCCTCGATCTGCAGCAGCGCACCGGCTTCGAGATGCACGGGATCGACGCCGAGGTGCGCGAACGTGCCGCGGAAGCCCAGCGTGCTTCCGGCCGCGATCGACTTCGGGCCGCCGTCGATCACCTGCAGGCCTTCGCTGAAGTCCGTGCCCTGCGGACGGCCGCGGTGATCGATGACGCCGCCCGTCCAGTCGAGCATGCCGCGCAGCTGGATCTGACCGATCTGGAGCGTGCCCTGCTCGAGCTGGAGTCGAGCGTTCTCCCAGACCTGGAGCCGGTCACCGACGACGAGCGTGGCGCCGTTCACGATCGAGAGCGTCGCGGTGCCGCCGGCGCGCTGGCCTGTGCCGCCGAGGTAGAACGACTCGCCGACCTGCCACGACGACCCCGCGCCGTCGATGGTAATCGTGCTCGACGCGCCGAGGTTGGCTGCGGCGAGGACCCACCCGCTCGAGATGGATCCGCCGTCGATGAGGTCCAGGTCGGCCGTGCCGGCCACGGCGGCGTAGAGGGTGTCGGTGCTTTCCCAGAGCGCGTCGACGCCGTCGATGACGACGGTGCCGTCGGCGCCGGCAAGCTCGCCGACGTATCCGTTGGCGTCGGTGACGGTACCGCCGCTGAGGATGCTCAGGTCCGCGATGCCCGCGAACCCGACCTTCACGGTGGGGGACGACCAGGTCGAGCCTGCGCCGTCCACCGTGATCGTGGCGCTGCTATCCGGAAGCTGCGCGGCGATCGCGAGCGACGAAGTCTCGAGGCGTCCGCCGGAGTCGATCCGCAGCGTGGCCGAACCGCGGGCGCCGATCGACAGGAGGTTCTGCACGGTCCAGTCGGCGCCGGCACCGGTGATCGTGACCGATCCGGCGGAGCCCGTGTCGTGACCGATCGAGCCCGTGGTCGAGCTCAGCAGGCCGCCGGATTCGATCGTGAGCTGCGCCGTTCCCGCGTCGGCGATGCGCAGCCCGCCGGTCGTCCAGGAGGCGCCTGCGCCGTTCAGCCGCGCGGTGCCGTCGCCTTCCTCGAATCGCCCCAGCGTGCTGTTGGCGTCGACGGTGACCGTGCCGCCGAGCACGTCGAGCGTCCCGTCGGACCGCTCGCCGATGAACAGGTCGCCGGTGACCGGGAACACCTCGCCGCCGCCGACCACTCTGACCGCGCCGCCGTCGATCCGGTCGCCTGCGGCTGATGCGGGCGCGAGGAGGCCGATGCCCAGGACGAGCTGACGAAGAAGGCGGATCAACGCCGTCGGAGCCTTTCCCCGGTGCGCGAGGGGAGGTTCGGGTGGGCGTTTCCGGGATGTGCTGCCGGTTGCTTCTACCATGGCGGCGCTCCGCGCCTCGACGATCGTCCGTGACCTGCACGAGCGCTACACGAGCCGGAAGACGTAGTCTCCGTCGCGCTCGACCTCGCCCGCGCCGCCGAGCGGAAAGACCAGCTCGCCGCCGCCGTTGCGGCGCACCCTGCCGATGCTGTCGGCGGCGAGACCGAAGTCGACGCCGCCGTTCTGCGGGAGGATGTCGCCGAGCGTCACGTTGGAGAGCAGGGACGCGGCGATGAAGGCGTTGCGCAGCAGCCCCTTGACCCGAATCCGCTTGATCTCGGCCGTCTCGACGAACGATGCGGCCGACAGCGCGCCGACGCCGGTAATCGCTTCGTGCACACCGGCCAGGAGGCTGCTGTCGGTCATGTGCCCGAACTTCGCGCTCACGATGTCGCCGGTCGTTCGGATTTCGCTGTTCGAAACCGTGGCGCGGACGTCGAGAAGCTTGATGCCCGGGCCCGCGACGTGCCACGTCACGCCGTCGAGGGCGCCCTTGATCCGGGCGCGAGCGAGCGTGGCCTTCTTCGCGCCGAGGCCGGACAGCACGATATCCGCGCCGACGTCACCGCTCGAACCGAGCTTGCGGTGCCCCGTGGTCTGGAAGGTCGTGAGCACGTCGGCGACGATCCGGCCTGCGGCGTACTCGATCGCCCTGAACCGCTTGACCTCGCCGACCAGGTTGAAGTCGACGTCGCCGATCCGACCGGCGCTGATGCGCAGGCCGCGCTGCGCCGCCTGGAGGGTCGTGACGGTCGCGCCGTCAAGGATGTCGGCCACCTTCAGGTCGTCCAGGACGTCGACGCGGACGTGACCGTCGAGCGTCATCTTTCGCGCCGACAGCCGCTTGAGAAACTGCGCGGTCACGTCGCCGATCGATGCGTCCCCCTTGTTCGCGATCGACAGCGACGACTTCGTCGTGCTTGTCGCGAGCACGATCGATCGCAGGTCCGGGACCGGCGTCGCGCCGCGAAAGCGGTTGACGACGAGATGTCCGGTGGCGTTCGAGAGCGACACCCTGACGGTCGCCCCCGACGCCGTGTTGAGGGTTCGTCTTGCGCTCTTACGGTCCGGCCCGAGGGCGATGAATTCGTCGGACCAGATGGAAGTGGAGAAGTCGTTGTTGCTCGCGTCCTCGTCTGCGACCTGCGACGTGAGCATCCCGTAGACGGTGAACGCACCCACGAATCCGGCGAGGGCCGGGATCGGCGTCTCGATCGTGAACGTCTCGTCGGCGCCGGGGTCGAGCACGACCGTGCGCTCGACGGTCGATCCGAGCGGCTGATCGATCGGAGCGGCGACGGCCGGGGCGCCGGGGAGCGGCACCATCGGCGTGACGTCGAAGCGGGCGTGCACCTGGGGCGACCGGGTGTTCGTCACGAGCAGGTCGAGCGTGTAGCCGTCGATAGCGGCGGCGCCCTGGTTTGCGATCGTGACGGTGAACGTCGCGGGCGCGCCGGGCACGACCGGAATCGATGGGGGCGTGAAGGCCGTGACGACGAGATCGGGCCGGCCCGGCGGAGCGATGGTGATTTCGAGGTCCTGCTCGATCCAGGTGCCGGAAGGATCGGTCGCTCGGATCGTGATCGTCGCGGTCCCCTCGGCGCCGGGGGCGACCGTCAGGTGGAGGGTGCCGTCGGTGATGAAGCCGCTCGCGAGCAGCGGATCCGACAGGTCCGAGACGCTCAGCGTCAGCGGATCGCCGTCGTCGTCAGCGAAGAAGCCGGTCAGGTTCACGTCGAACGTGTCACCGGCGCCGCTGGAGGTCACGTCGACCGGCGGCAGTGCGTCGGCCACCCGGGGCCGGTCGTTGACCGGGAGCACCGTGACGCGAAACGTGGTCTCGCTGAAGCCGCCGGCAGGATTCGTGGCGCGCACCGTGATGTCGGTCGACCCGTGCTCGTGCGGCGAGAAAGCGAGATCGAGCGCGTCGCCGTCGAATGTGGGCTCGACGATGCCCGGCACGGAGTTCGCCGCGATCGACCAGGTCAGTTGATCGTCCGGATAGACCGGGTCGTCGAAGACCTGCGCGAGGTCGACATGTTGTTCGATCGGCGGCAGGTCTTCCGACACGGTGACGTCCGCGATCGTGCCGACGACCTGCGGCACCCCCTCGGGCGCCGAGGTGGCGACGTTGAACGTCTGCTCCGCGAACTCGCCGGCCTGGTCGGTCGCGCGCATCGTGATGACGGCGGTGCCGGACTGGCCCGGCGCCTCGAGGGTGAGGACGGGGCCGTCGAGGCGCGTCGTGATGACCTCGGGGCGCGTGTGGTCCGCGACGGAGTACGTCAGCACGTCATCGTTCGTCTGGCGATCGACATCGCTGAAGTGCGCGTCGAGAGGGATACGGGCCGTCGCACCGACGGCGAGCACCTGGTCCCCGATCGAGTCGCCCGCCACCGGTTCGTCGTTCACCGGGAATACGGTGACCGAAATCGTCTGCTCTGCGGTCGCGCCGGTGGTGTCGGTCGCACGGACGATCAGGTCGGCGCTGCCGTTGCGATCAGGCAGGTAGTCGAGCGTGAGCGTCGTCGCGTCGATGGCGGCGTCGAGCAGCGCCTCGTTGTCGTTCGACACGATTTCCCAGACCAGATCGTCGCCGTGCGCGGCGTCCGCATCCGTGAACATCTGCGCCAGGTCGAGCGTGTCGTCGAGGGCGTCCTCGTCGACGATGATCGCGACCGCGACCGGCGCGGTCTCAGGCGCGCGGTTGACGCGCACCTGGAACTGCTGCTCCGCGAACTGCTGCTGCAGGTCGGTCGCGCGCACCGTGAGCTGTGCGACGGCGCCGGGACCGCCGACGACGTCCAGCGTCAGCTCGACCCCCGTGATCGACGTCGTAATGTCGGACGTGCCGGTGTTGCTCGTGACCGCGTATTCGAGTCGGTCGGCGTTGGTGGCGATATCGACGTCACCGAAATGGTTGGCGAGCGCGATCGTGCGCTGCGCACCGGCGTTGAGAAGCTGATCGAGGATGGGACCAGTGGCGGTGGGACGGTCGTTGTCCGGATCGATCGTGACCGTGAACGTGTCCTCGGCGAACGCGCCGTGCGGGTCGGTGGCGCGGATCGTGATGTCGGCGCGGCCGTTTCGGTTGCTGCGCGGTCGCAGGTCGAGGCGGGTTCCCGCGACGGTCGCGGTGACGACGTCGGAGCCCGTGTTGCGGCTGATCGAGAAGATGAGCTGGCCGTCGCCCTGGTCGGCATCTTCGAACACGGCAAGCAGATCGGCGTGACCGCTCACCGCCGGGTCGTCCTCGAGAAGGTCCAGGTCCGCGATCGGGGCGACGACCTGTGGAGGCACGTTGGGCGTCGCGGCGGCCAGCGTGATCGAGGGCGCGGACAGGGTGTATCCCGGGTGCGTCGTGCTGGCGGTGAAGTGGATGTCGGTGGCGACGAACGAGGCGGATGCGGTGAAGTTCGCGCGGAAGAGCAGGGTCGGGGTGGCGTCCGCGCCGGGCCAGCTCACGGACTGGTCGAGCCAGAAGAGCAGGGCGCGCTGATCGGTCCGGGCGTCGCCGTCGCGATCATCGCCGTCGGACTGCACCTGCTGGGCGTTCAGGCCGTCCTGCAGCAGGTCGGTGAACCCGTCGAAGGTCAGCAGGCTCGAGTCGAAGTGCATCCGAAGGCCGAGGCCGCTGAGCGTCTCGTCGCCGTCACTGGCCTCGTATCGCACCTCGATTGCCGTCTGCGCGCCGGGATCGACGCCTCCGGGGTCGGCGGTCGCGGTGATGATCTGCTGGCCGGCTAGGAGCCATCGCGGTTCGAGTGGCTCGAGGGCACCCCCGCAACTCCCCCCTGAAATGGGGGCGCTCTGCAGCCGGCTTCGGCGCCGCGGACGCAAGACGATCCTCCCGGAAGGCGCGCACGATCACCGTAATGGCGTGGGCGCGGATCGCAGCAGTTGAAAAATCGGCTCCGCCGAAGCAGGTCCCGGCTCCATCGGGCACGTCGGTACGTCCTTTATCGGACGGCTTCGAGCGGAGGCTTTGAAAATGCGCTGCTCACCCCCCCGCGTTGATCCGGCCGATCCAGTGGATATACTCTCAGCCATGCAGATTCCGACCCGCCCGATATCCTGCATTATTCGCATTGGACCCTCGCGACACCGGTAGGGCCGGTATGGCATTGATCGCCGAAGCACACAGCCCTGCCGCACGGTGGGGCTTTTTTTGTCGAAACTGCGAACTCAGCGCCGCCTGAAGGCGACAGGACGCCAAGCATGGGCCAGAAGACCGAAAAGGACGGCAAGTCGTACCGCCCGACCCTGAACCTGCCGAAAACCTCGTTCTCGATGAAGGCGAACCTCGTTCAGAACGAGCCCGCCGCCCTGAAGCGGTGGCGGAAGGACGATCTGTACGCGCAGGTGCGCCAGGCGCGGGCGGGCCGGCCGAAGTTCGTCTTCCATGACGGACCGCCGTACGCCAACGGCTCGATCCACCTGGGGCACCTGCTGAACAAGGTGCTCAAGGACATGGTCGTCCGGTCGCGGACGATGGCCGGCTTCGACTGCCCGTACGTGCCGGGCTGGGACTGCCACGGCCTGCCGATCGAGCATCGCGTGATGCAGGAGCTGCGCGAGAAGGCGGCAGGCATGGCGCCGATGCAGATCCGCAAGCGATGCCACGACTACGCGGCGAAGTTCGTCAAGCACCAGTCGCGGCAGATGCAGCGCCTGCTCACGCTTGCCGACTACGACGACCCGTACCTGACGATGGCGCCGGCTTACGAGGCGGCGACGCTCGAGGTGTTCGCCGATCTCGTGGCGCGCGGCCTGGTCTATCGCGATCTCAAGCCCGTGCACTGGTCGATCGCCAACCAGACGGCGCTGGCCGAGGCCGAGCTGGAATACGAGCAGCGCGAGGACACGAGCGTCTACGTCCTGTTCGAGGTCCTGTTCGAGACGTCGTCGGCGCAGTGGCCCGATGCGCTGAACGTGCCGGCCGACGCCGAGGCCGTTCAACTGATGATCTGGACGACGACGCCCTGGACGCTGCCGGCCAACCTCGCGGTCGCGGTGCACGAGCGATTCGACTACGGCCTGTACCGGTTCACGCACAAGGGCAGGCCCTGCCTGGCCGTGCTCGCCTGTGAGCTGGCGCCGAGGGTGTTCGCCGCGGGCGAATGCGAGGGCGAGCTGCTCGGCACGGCGCGCGGCGCCGACCTGGTGGGCGTCGAATACCGTCACCCCTTCATCGACCGGACCGGTCGCGTCGTCGCCGCCGATTACGTCACGAGCGAGGACGGCACGGGAATGGTGCACACCGCGCCCGGCCACGGTGTCGAGGACTACCAGACGGGTCTCCGCGAGAACCTGGATATCTACTGCCCGGTGCAGGACGACGGGACGTTCGACGACACGGCGCCGCAGTGGCTGCGCGGACTGGACGTGTGGAAGGGCAACGAGTTGGTCGTGCAGCAACTGCTCGAAAGCGGCCACCTGTTCCACCACCACGCGTTCACGCACAGCTACCCGCACGACTGGCGGTCGAAGACGCCCGTCATCTTCCGCGCCACCGAGCAGTGGTTCGTGGCGGTCGACGTCGAAGTCGACCGCGGCGGCACGCTGCGCCAGCGCGCGATGAGCGCCGCCGGGTCGGAGATCCGCTTCATCCCGGAGTGGGGCCGCAACCGGATGCGCGGCATGCTGGAGTCGCGACCGGACTGGTGCCTGAGCCGTCAGCGGTCCTGGGGCCTGCCGATCCCGGCGTTCTTCGGGCCGCAGCGCGGTCAGTTCCTGCTCACCGCCGCGTCGGTGCGGGCGGTGGCCGGCGCGGTGCGACAGGAAGGGTCGGACTGCTGGTTCCGCAACGATCCGGATCAGCTGCTGGCGGCGTACCGGGTCGACGACGATCCCGACGCTCCGGAGTGGCTTCGCGCCCTGGGCGCTGAGGGCGTCGCGTCGCTGCGCAAGGCCGTTGACATTTTCGACGTCTGGTTCGAGTCGGGCTCGTCGTGGAACGCCGTGATTCGCCAGCGGGCGACCACGGACCACCGGGACTATCCCACCGACCTCTATCTCGAGGGCTCCGACCAGCATCGCGGCTGGTTCCAGCTTTCGCTGCTGCCTGCCCTTGGCGTGACCGGGCAGTCGCCGTTCCGCTCGGTGCTGACGCACGGGTTCATGGTGGACAAGCACGGCCGGAAGATGAGCAAGTCGCTCGGCAACACGATCGAGGTCGACGACCTGATGAAGGACTACGGCGCCGACGTCTGCCGGTGGTGGGTCGCTTCGCTCAACACCGACAACGACATCAAGGTCGACGCCGAGTTCTTCAAGCTGGCCGGCGAGGAGTACCGCAAGGTCCGCAACACGATCCGTTTCCTGCTGGGCAACCTGGTCGACTTCGACGGGCAGGTCGACGCGCGACCGCTCGGCCCCGGCGACGCGATGAGCATTGACGCCTGGGCCGCGGGTGAGCTGGCCAGGCTGATCGACCAGGTGCGGCGCAGCTACGACGACCTGCACTTCCGCGGCGCGGCCGAGGCGATCTTCACGTTCTGCAACGAGACGATGTCCGCCGTCTACCTCGCCGCGGTCAAGGACCGGCTCTACTGCGACCGGCCCGACGGCCCGCGACGACGCCGATGCCAGAGCGTGATGCACGAGATCAGCCATGCGCTGCCGCGGCTCCTGGCGCCGATCCTTCCCTACACGGCGGAGGAGATCTGGCGGGCGCTGCACGACAAGGGTGACGGCACGCCGAGCGTGCACCTCGAGCTGCTGCCCGACGCGGCGGCGGTCGAGGTCGACGAGCGCTGGCCCGCGGTGCTGGCGGCGCGCGACCAGTGGCTCAAGCGAATAGAGCAGAGCCGGCAGGATCACGACCTGGACAACCCGCTCGACTGCGGCGTGCGCGTCGCGGCATCGGACCTGCTGACGGGGTTCGATCTCGGCGACCTCGCTGATCTGTGCGGCGTCAGCCGGTTCGAGGTCGGCGCTGAGACCGACGGCATCGAGGTCGTCGACCTGCGCGCCGAGCCGCGTTGTGACCGCTCCTGGAAGCGCGATCCCACCGTCCGTTCGCGCGAAGACGGCGGCATGCTTTCCGATCGCGACGCCGAGGCGGTCGGGGTTTGAAGCGTCGGAAGGTCGGAACGTCAGAAAGTCGAATGTCGGAGGCCACCATGCAGGACGTCAAGGTTACCGTTGCTTCGCTGCGCTCGATCCTGATCGATCCGCAGCGGAATCTCGAGCTCGTACGCGAGGCGTGCGCGGTGGCGCAGCGCGACGGGGCGCGGATGCTGTTTCTGCCGGAGCTCATGCTGACCGGGCACGGCGGTCATCCGAAGATAACGGAGAACGCCGAGCCGGTGCCCGACGGCCCGCTTAGCTCGGAGATCGTCCGGATGTCGCGCGAGGCGAACCTGTGCATCGTCACCGGGATCGCGGAGCTGGATCAGAACGTCGTGTACAACAGCATGATCGTGGTGGATCGGGGCGAGCTGCTCGGCGTGCAGCGCAAGGTCAACATGTCCAGTGACGAGTACCTCTGGTTCGGCACGGGCGAGACGGTCGAGTGCTTCGATCTCGGCGAGGTCCGGTTCGGCGTCATTATCTGCTACGACAATCATTTCCCCGAGCTGGCGATGGCCTGCGCGCTGCAGGGCGCCGACCTCCTTCTCGGGCCGCACGCCGCCCGCAGCGGCCTATGGCCGGACGAGCTGACGGCCGAGTTCAAGAAGACGCTGATCTCGAAGCAGCAGGAGAACTGGCGCCAGGTGCATTCGACCCGGGCGTTCGACCACAACCTTTACGTGCTCCTCAACAACGCCGTCGGATCGTCCGTGGAAGGGCTCGCGGAGCTGGAGGAGTACGGTGCGTTCGGGCCGGGCGGCGTCGATCCGCGCCGCGTCGTGGCGAACCACTCCGGCACGCTCATGGGCTTCGATCCTGAGGGGCAGACGATCCTCGAGTCGACGGTCGAGGACCTGGTGGACGAAATCGTCACGGTGGAGCTGAAGTGCGATGGGCGGCAGGTCAATCACGGACCGACGATGAATCGGCGCCGGAACACGATGCTGGAGATCCTGATCAACGCGGCGGAGGGGTAGGGGCGCGGGATGTCAAGCGCATCTGGCGTCAAACACCACAGACCTGACCGGGCCCGGTTCAAGCGACTCGAACCACCGGTTCGAACGGTGCCTGCGGATCGATTTCCCCATGTCGTCGCGTATCAGGCGTTCCTCGATCATGTCCGTGTTCCTGCGTTTGCGCACACGAGTCGTCGGCCGGGCTCCGCGCGCCAGAAGAGAGGGTCACTGGGGGCTCGCTGCGCTCGACCCCAGCCACCCAATACTTCATGATCTTCGGGTGCGGCGCCGCGGCACGTGCGACTGAGCCCTGAACACCATGCGAATCCGGCCACTATTCCCGACCGTGCTCCTCTTCATCGCCGCGCTCTGCGGATGCGCGGCGCACCCGCCGAACCCGTCATTCCCGCTGAGCCGTTGCGTGGCGAAGGCGGAGATCGAGGCGATGTCGTCGCAGCCGACGGCGCTGGCGCGTCCGCTGATCGTCCTCGCCGGGTGGCTCGATCCTGGCTTCGCGGTCCGCGAGATGAGAGACGAGATGCGGCGCGTGGTCGGGGACGATCGCGTTCTTGCCGTGCCGTTCGGATCCTGCAAGACGTTCGACGACTGCCGCGCCAGGTTGATCGAGCGCGTGTCGGAGGCCTTTCCGCACGACGATCCGCGGTGGACCGCCGAGGTCGACGTGATCGGCATCTCGATGGGCGGACTCATCGCGCGCGACGCGGCGCTGGAGCGCACGGACGAAAAGCGCCTGCGCATCGCCCGCCTGTTCACGATCGCGACGCCGCACCGCGGCGCGGCGATGGCTTCGCTGCCCACGTTCAACCGGTTGCAGATCGACATGCGTCCGGGCTCGGCGTACCTCGAACGCGTCCGGTCGAGCGCATCGACCTTCGCCATCTATCCATACGTCCGTCTCGGCGATGCCATGGTCGGTCCGGCCAACGCCGCGCCGGACGGGACGGAGGCCTGGTGGGTGCCGAACGGCGGGCTCAGCTTCGCGCACCTGTTCGCCCATCGCGATCCGAGGATCGTGGCCGACATCGCCCGTCGCCTGCGCGACGAGTCGCCGTACGCGCGGCAGCCGCCAACGTCGCTCCCGCGCGGACACTGATCCATGTACTGGACGATCGGATCGTTTCCCGAGCTTGGCGTGCTGACGGTGCCACAGCGCCGCGTGCTGTTGAAACAATGTGCGGGAGCGCGGACGTACGTCTGGCTGGTGATCAAAGCATGGCTGATGGCCGCGCTCGTATCGATCCTGTTGTCGCCTGTGTTGCTGCGGTTCATGCCGCACGAGGTCAACTGGATCGTCGGCGTCGTTCTGATCCTGTTGAGCTACCAGTTTCTCCTGTTGCGCATCCGCGCCAGCCTCAGGCTGCAGATCAAGATCGCGTACAAGGGACAAAAACTGCCGATGTGCCTCGACTGTGGCTACGACCTCGAATCGGTGACGACGTCGAGATGCCCGGAGTGCGGGGCGCCGATCCGGGTGCCGAAGGGCGGAGGCCTCGCGCGCGGCCTCAACTCAAAAGCCGACTGAGCTCTTCCCGCGTCAGGCTCTTGAGTAGATTGCCCTGGCCGCCGACGATCGCGTTGGCAAGCTTCTTCTTGCTTTCCTGCAACTCGATGATCCGCTGCTCGACGGTGTCCTCACATACGAGTCGGTACGCGAAGACGTGGCGCGTCTGGCCGATACGGTGGGCGCGGTCGATGGCCTGGGACTCGACGGCCGGGTTCCACCACGGGTCGAGAATGAACACGTACTCCGCGGCGGTCAGGTTCAGCCCGAGGCCGCCGGCCTTCAGGCTGATCAGGAACACCGGGCACGATGTGTCGTTCTGGAACCGTTCGACGCGCTCCTTGCGGTCGCGCGTCTGGCCGTCCAGGTACTCGTAGGTGATGTTGGCGTCTTCCAGGCGACTGCGCACCAGCGCGAGAAACGAAGTGAACTGGCTGAACACCAGGGCCTTGTGCCCTTCGTCGATCAGCTCCGCAAGCTGGTCGGCGAGGGCGTCGAGCTTGGCGCTGGCGCAGGTCTCGTAGCGCTTGTCGATCAGCCCCGGATGGCAGGCCGCCTGCCGCAGGCGCAGCAGCGCTTCGAGCACCATCATCGCGGCGCCGCCGACCCGCGGCGAGTCGATCTTCTTGAGCAGCGTGCCGCGGTAGTGCTTGAGCAGCTCGTCGTAGATGTCGCGCTGCTCGGACTCCATCTGGCAGACGATCGTCTGCTCGGTCTTCTCCGGCAGCTCGGTCAGCACCTGCTGCTTCGTGCGGCGCAGAATGAACGGTCGCAGCGCCAGCGCCGCCTCCGTCGCCGCGTCGTGGCTGTGCAGGTCGGAGACCGAGCCGCGAATGAGATCGCCGAAGCGCCCGGCGCTGCCCAGCATGCCCGGGTTGAGGAACTCGAAGATCGACCAGATGTCGCCGAGATGGTTCTCGACCGGCGTGCCGGTCAGGGCGAGACGGTGATCGCACCGCAGCAGCCGCGCCGCCTTCGCCGACTGCGACGAGGGATTCTTGATCGACTGCGCCTCGTCGAGCACGATGTAGTCGTACTGCTTCTCCTTGAGCGTGAGGATGTCGCGCCGCAGCAGGCCGTAGGACGTGACGATCATGTCGATGTCGTCGAACGCCGCGCTGCGGTCGCTGCCGGCATACGCGCAGATCCGAAGCTCGGGCGCGAAGCGGCGCGCCTCGTCGATCCAGTTGAACACGACCGAGCGCGGCACCACGATGAGCGTCGGCCGGTGCGGCCGGTCGGACGATTCGCCGTAGCGGCGGTGCAGCATTGCGAGCACCTGCACCGTCTTGCCCAGGCCCATGTCGTCGGCGAGGATGCCGCCGGCGCCGAACCAGCGCAGGAACTCGAACCAGCCCATGCCGTCGCGCTGGTAGTGGCGCAGCTCGCCGTGGAATCGTTCCGACTCGCGGATCGGCTCGATGCGTTCGAACTGGCGGAGGCGCTGTCGGACCTGGTCGAACGGCCCGTCGACGGTCACCATCTCCTGCGCCGCGAGCAGCGCGTCGAGCAGCGCCACCTGGCTCGTCCGGAAGCGCAGGTGATCCGACTCGACCTCGGCGACGCCGGCGATCATCCGGTGCTGGTGCAGCCATTCGATCGGCAGCATGCCTTCCGAGCCGTCGTCCAGCCGGATCATCTGGGTGCCGCTGCGCGCCGCGGCGAGGATCTCGGGCAGCGGCACGATCTGCTCTCCGCGGCTGGTCTCGAACCGCACGCCGCCGCGCAGCTCGAACCAGTCGATCCCGGACGTCACGGTGAAGCGCGACGTCGTGGCGCGGCGCACGCGATGCTGGTTCGCCGAGACCTGCCACCCCAGCTCGGTCAGGGCGCGCACGACGTCGGGCATCTGGCGCGCCGCGAGCTGCAGCGTCTGCTCGTCGTTCGGGTTGGCGCGAAACCCCTGCTGTGCGAGCAGGGCGACGGCGTCGTTCTCGCGTGCCGCGTCGCGCTGGATCAGCGTCGCGGTGCCCTCGCCGCGATCGTCGGTGAGGAACCTGTTCGGCTCGCTCGGCACGATTGGCAGGCCGTCGTACTCGAACCAGACCTTGCCGATCAGTTGCTTGGCGGCCTCGTCGCGCGGGCTGACCAGGTCGAGGTGCATGACCGGCTCGGTGGTGTGGATCGGTCGGCCCACGTCGTCCGGAAAATCGATCTCCGGCAGGTATGCGAGCATGTAGAGGCGATCGAGAAACCGCTCGATGTCCTCCTCGGCCACGCGCATTGACGTCGATTCGCCGCGCCGGTGAAACTCGTCCCGGGCCTGCGTCACCCAGCGGGTCACGCGGCGGTCGTCGAACGGCGCGACGGTCTGGCGGTGGATGACGATGCCGTCCTCGCCGCCGATCACGAGATCCGGGGCGTCGACCGCCAGCCGCTCGTCGCCGCGGCGCAGCTCGAGGTCGACGACGAGATCGGCGCCGTCGCGGGCGCCCACCGCCCACAGGCGCCAGGGTGTCTCCTCCCAGTTCAGGGTCTTTCCGGGGCCCTGCCCGGGGTCGATCATGCAGCGGCCGGTCGCGATCATCTGCCGCAGCAGGCCGAGGCGCGACCCGGCCCGAAGGCTGAACATGCCTTCCGATCGGTCCGCGGCCGGCACATGGTCCATCTCCGCGGGATGGAGGCGCACCGCGCCGAGCAGCGTGGCGCCGATCTCGCGGTCGGCAGGATCGTCGAGCCGGCGCAGCGCGTCGTTGTCGATCTTCCACGGCTTGGGCCGGCTCCATCCGGTCGCAATCGCGTGACGCTGCCAGGTCTCGACGACGACGCCGGCGTGCTGGCTCGAGCGCTCGACGCTGATGACGTAGCACATCTGGCGCTGGCGCAGGCGCAGCAGGCCGGACCAGGGACCGGCCGCGTCATGGGTGCCGTCGGCCTCGGGCTCGATCGACGGATCGTCGTCGATCGCCGATGCGCCGTTGCGGGCCGCGGCGGCCGTCGCCAGCAGGCTGAGCTTTCCGACCCAGTCGGGCTCGCGGTGGCTGGTCTTCTTCTCGCCGCTGCGGCGCCGCGCCTTGGGCGCCGCGGGGCTGGCTTTCTCGATCGCGGGTCCGAACTCGGCGACGCCGCCGTGGTTATGGGCATCGAGCACGACGGCCCAGATGTGCATGCAGTAGGAGCCCGAGCTGAAGTAGGAGCACGTGCACTGGGCCGAGGCGGTCGTGCCGTCACCCTTGAAGACCACCGTGTGCGGGTCGTCGCCCTCCACCTCCGCCCGCATCAGCTCACCCTCGCCGGGCGCGACCTGCCTGACCTGGCCGGCCATCTGGTACGCGCGGCCGCGCGACCGGACCTGGCTCTGGAAGTAAGGGGCCCATGCTTTCAGCAGCGACATCTCGAACTCCGCCGGACCCGAAGGGGCCAAACGTGCTAGCTTAGCGTTTGCGCGGTGACTGGCAATGCGCCGGCAAGATCCGGGCGTCAACGTGCATGAAAGGCCGATCTGCGGCCACGAATCGCCCGACCCCGGATCGGCGTCGGCGCTCCAGTTTCTATCGGCGTTCCCGGCACGATCCGTGAGGCGTGCGCAGGGCGCGGGCGGATGTGATGACCGAACGGGATGCCATCCTGAGCGACGTGATCGCCCTTCCTCTGCTCGGGGCGGCAGTGCTTTTCGTCCTCTGGCGCTGCCGGCTGCTGTCGGGCCGGTTCCTGGCCGCGGGGCCGCGCCGGCCGGTCGTGCTGCTGGTCGAGGACGCCATGATCGCGGTGATGCTGATCTTCTTCGCCTGGTCCGCGGCGAGCGTGGCGGTGTCGATCTTCCTGGCGGGCGGGACGCTGTCGACGCGCTCGCCCATGGATCACGCGATCGTCGTCGTGATCGGCCAGGGAGCGATGGTCCCCCTGGTGGGTTACGTGATCTGGCGGGTGGCGACGCAGAAGGACGGCCTGAGCCACTTCGGGCTGCGCCCGGAGCGGCCGTTTCGTGACCTGGGCCTGGCGGTCGTGGCCCTGCTGGCGGCACTGCCGATGACTTACGGGGCCGGCGTCATCGTGGCGCTGATCAGCGTGACGTGGGTCGAGCCGTTGCCGGAGGTCGGTCACCCGGTGCTCGACGCCGTGGGGCGCGCGGACGCGTCGATGACGGTGATCGCGGTCCTCGTCTTCGGCGCGGTGATCGCGGCGCCGCTGATCGAGGAGATCGTCTATCGCGGCCTCTTCCAGACGGTGCTGCTCGCGCAGGACGGCGTGTCCCACCGCTGGAGCGTGATCCTGATCGCGTCGGTCGTGTTCACGCTCGTGCACGCGACGCTGCCGTGGCAGGTGCTGCCTCAGCTTTTCGTTCTTTCGCTGCTGCTGGGATGGCTGTACGAGCGCACGGGCAGCCTGTGGCCGTCCATCCTGGTGCATGTCCTGTTCAATGCGTTCAGCTTCGTGATGCTCGGGTTCGATTCCGGTCATTCCAGGTCATGAGCGCGAGGATGCCGGCGAAGCGGGAGGCGGGCATTCGGCCTGAGGCGGGACGTTGATCGTGACCGGAGCGCTCGGCTCCGTGCGATCAGGGACTACAATCGTCTCCATTCCCTTGTTTCCAGGGTGCGCTCCATGGCCATCAGAAACATCGAATGGATCGGCGACGCCGCGACCGGTCACCTGCGCCTGCTTGACCAGACGCGTCTGCCCGGCGAGGTCACGTACCTCGACTGTCGTGACGTGCCGACGGTCTTCGATGCGATCAGGCGTTTGAGCGTGCGCGGCGCGCCGGCGATCGGCATTGCTGCGGCGTTCGGTTGCGTCGTGGGCGTGCAGGGACGGTCCGACGCCGACGCGGCGCTGCAGGACGCGTCGGCACGTTTGGCGGCGAGCCGACCCACGGCGGTGAACCTGTTCTGGGCGCTCGAGCGCATGAAGCAGGTGCGACCCCGTGACGCGGAGACGCTGCTTGTCGAGGCCAGGGCCGTTCACGAGGAGGACGCGGCGATGTGTCGGCGCATCGGCGAGCATGGTCTCGAACTCGTCCGACGGTACGCCGGCGGTGAGCGCGGCGCCGTCCTCACTCACTGCAACGCCGGGGCGCTCGCCACGGGGGGCATCGGCACCGCGACCGCGCCGATGTACGCGGCGCACGACGAAGGCCTCCCCGTCTCGGTCTTCGCGGACGAGACGCGGCCACTGCTTCAGGGGGCGCGCCTGACGGCGTTCGAGCTTGCCGCGGCCGGCGTCGACGTCACGCTGATCTGCGACGACATGGCGGCGCAGGTCATGCGCGAGGGCCGCATCGGGATGGTGATCACCGGCGCCGACCGGATCGCCGCCAACGGCGACGCCGCGAACAAGATCGGCACTTACAACCTCGCGGTGCTCGCAAAGCATCACGGCGTGCCGTTCTTCGTCGCCGCGCCGAGCACGACGTTCGACTTCGACACGCCTGACGGATCGAAGATCCCCATCGAGCAGCGCGCGGCCGAGGAAATCACAGAAGGCTTCGGGACGCGCACGGCGCCCGTCGGCGTCAAGACGTACAGTCCGGCTTTCGACGTCACGCCGCACGAACTGATCCAGGCGATCGTGACGGAGAAGGGGCTCATCGAACCGGTCGACGCGCAGCGGGTGCGCGAGGTGCTCAGAGGGTGAGATGCCGAGTCATCCGACGCTGACCTGCGCGCCGACCGCCGGCTTCGAGACGTGGCTGGCCGGCAGCGGCGTCGCGCTCGCCGTGACGACCTGCCAGGCTGGCGTCGTGCTTCTGATCGATGCTGCGCAGGACCGGTTGCGCGTGCGGACCTGGGACGGGCCGCGCCCCATGGGGCTCGCCTCGGACGGACCCAGGATGGCGGTGGCGTGCCGACGGGAGATCGTCGTGCTCCACGACCTGGCGCCGGTCGCGTCCCACACCGTCGGCGACGTCGACGTGCACGACCTGGCGATCGGACGCGACGGATTGTGGTTCGTCAACACGAAGTGCTCCTCCCTCTGTGTCATGGACGAAGGCGGCGCGATCGAGGCGCGCTGGCGTCCGTCTTTCGTTTCGGCCCTCACACCGGAGGATCGATGCCATCTCAACGGCCTCGCGATGGAGCACGGCCGCCCCCGCTTCGTCACGGCGCTCGGCGCCACGGACGAAGCGGGAGCATGGCGATCGCGGCGCACGGGCGGCGGCGTGCTCATCGACGTCGAGTCCGGTGACACGATCGTGTCGGACCTGTGCATGCCGCACTCACCTCGTGGACATCGCGGCAAGTGGTGGCTGCTCAACTCTGGACGGGGCGAGCTTTGCCGCATCGATCCGGATGCGGGCCGGGTCGAGGTGGTCGGCGCCGTGCCAGGCTACGCGCGAGGGCTGTGCTTCGCGGGCGGCCACGCGGTCGTCGGCATGTCGAGGGTGCGGCCGGCGCACCTGTTCGACGGCCTGCCGTTGCGGCAGCGATTTGAAAGGCTCCGATGCGGACTCGCGGTGATCGACGTAGAAACGGGCGCGACGGTCGGCATGCTCGAGCTCACAGGATGCGAAGAGCTCTACGACGTCCAAGTGGCCCCGGCGCCATTGAGATTAAGCTATTAGTCATTAAGCCAATGGTTGTTTTTCATTTCGGAGCGCCGGTTAACCAGCAGAGGATAGTGGATGCGAGTTCCATACGATGA
>NYZC01000101.1 GCA_002686995.1 Phycisphaeraceae bacterium
GAACGATCCGCCGGTGCTGGACACGGCGGGTGACGGTCTCGACTACGCCGAGAACGACGCGGCGAAGATCGTGGCGCCATCGGCGACGCTGGATGATCCCGACAGCGCTGACTTTTCGGGCGGCACGTTGCGCGTCAGCATCGTCTCGGGCGGCGACGGGGCCGACGTGCTCTCGATCCTGCCCGGTGGCGAATTGACGATCGAAGGGTTGAACGTCGTCGTCGGCGGCATCACCGTCGCGACGGCCTCCGGTGGCACCGGCGGGGCCGATCTGATCATCGCCTGGAACGCCGACAGTATTCCCGCGGTCGCGCAGGACGTGATGCGCCGCATCGCATTCGCCAACAGCTCGGACGATCCGGTCGCGGGGACGCGGAGGATCGAATTCGTGCTTACCGACGGCGACAACGGAGTCAGCAACACCGCCTTCGAGACCGTCGACGTCACGGCGACGAACGACGCGCCCGAAATCTCGGTCACTCCGACGGCGCTGTTCCACGACACTGCCGAGCCGCCGATCGCGATCGATCCCGGGATCGTGCTGAACGACGTCGACGACGACGACCTCGAAGGCGCGACGGTGGCTGTCACGGAAGGATTCGTCGCGGGGCAGGACGTGCTCGCGTTCAGCGACCAACTCGGCATCACGGGCTCGTTCGACGATGCGACGGGCGTCCTGACGCTATCGGGAACCGCATCCGTGGCGGATTACGAAGCCGCGCTTCGGACCGTGACGCACGTGAGCGTCGGAGCGGCTCCTGACAGGTCGCCGCGCACCGTGACCTTCTCAGTCGACGACGGCGACCTGTCTGGGGAGGCGAGCCGGGAGCTCGTTCTCGGCGGTAATGCCGCGCCGACGACGACGGGTCTAAACGATGTGGCCGTCGACGAAGATGCTCCCGACAGCGTCGTGAACCTGTTCGCGGCGTTCGACGACGCCGAGGATACAGATGCGGCGCTGACGTACACGGTGACGACGAACAGCAACCCCGGTCTTTTCGATGAGGTGACGATCGACAGCGTCGCGGGCGCCCTGACGCTCGACTATGCGGACGACGCTCACGGCAAGGCATCGCTGACGGTGCGTGTCACGGACACCGGAGGACTGTTCGTCGAGAGCGCCTTCGTCGTCGCCGTCGACCCGGTCAACGACGCCCCGACGCCCAACGACATCGCGGACGTCGTCGTCGACGAGGACGCCGAGATGGTCCGGGTCGACCTGCTCGCGGCGTTCGATGACATCGACGACGACGACGGACAGCTTCAGTTCACGATCCTTTCGAACACGAACGCCGAGCTCTTCGAAGTCGCGTCCACGTCGGTGTTCCCCGGCTCGCTCGTGCTTGACTTCGCGCCGGATCGGTCCGGCGTCGCGGAGCTTGTCGTGCTGGTCGAGGATTCGGGCGGCCTGACTGCGCAGAGCACGGTCGAGGTGACGGTGGCCCCGGTCAATGACGCGCCGCAGATCGTCGCGCCGGGCCCGCAGTCCGTCGACGAAGGCGACTCGATCGTTTTCTCGAACCAGAACGCAAACCGCATCGTGATCAGCGACGTGGACGCCGGCGCGGCCTCGATCGAGATCTTTCTTGCCGTCGAGCACGGCACGCTCACGCTTGCGGGCACGGACGGTCTCGTGTTCATCAACGGCAACGGCGAGGCCACGATGAGCCTGGCGGGGACCGTGCAGGACATCAACGCGGCGCTCGACGGTCTTCGATTCGATCCGGATGCCCAGTTCAGCGGCACGGTCGCGCTGACGATCGAGGTGGACGACCTGGGCCAGAGCGGCGGGGGCGGACCGCGCGGCGACACGTTCCAGATCGATGTCGAGGTCGTCGCGGCCGACGAAGAAGAGCTTCCGTTCCAGCCGCCCGATCCTGGCACGGGACCCGGCCCCGGTGGCCCGCCCGATATCCTCGATCCGGGGGGCGACAGCGGCTTCGAGATCGATGACGGCGGCTCGACTCTCGATTCGCAGGACGACGCGTCGTCGAACGATCAGGACTCGGATGCTGATTCCGATTCGGACGCCGATTCCGACGCGGATTCCGACACGGACTCGGATACGGATTCGGGAACGGGTGGCGTCGACGACGTGGTCGCCGACGTCGAGGACGGCGGTGGCGGCGGCGACGTCGCGGTCTTCCGTGTCGTCGACGTGCTTTCGGAGCAGGAAATCGGATCCGATCAACGCAAGATCAGCTCGGATGAGATGCGGCGACCCGGCCAGGCGCAGGGATTCAGCTACGAAGGCTCGGCGCTCGGCGTGACCGAAGCGGTGCAGACCGAGCTGGTCGACAGCGATTTTTCGCTGGGCGGCTCCGAGCTGGTGACGACCCGGCTCTGGGACGAGCTCGACTCGTTCTCGAGACGCCTCGACGAGCAGGTGAAATCGAGCGGCGGGGGTTCGACGATGACCGTCGGCACGGTGACCGGCCTGAGCTGGTCGTTCACGGTGGGCTACGCCATCTGGGCGATCCGCGGCGGCTCGCTACTGGCAAGCATGCTCTCGTCGGTCCCGATGTGGCAGTTCTTCGATCCGCTTCCGGTGCTCGATCAGCGCGACCTGAACAAGGCGAAGCGACGCCGCAAGGCGCGCCGCGGCGAGGAAGAGGACGAGCAGGAGCGCGGCGTGGAGACGCTGCTGGGACAGTAAGTGAGGACGGTCTGAACCCTGAACCCTGACCACCGCGGGCGCAGCCCGCTCCGGGGGCTTTATGACACGGATCAACACCGCAACGCGAATCAGCGTCGCCCTCGCCTCGATGGTGATGGCGGTGCTCTTCACGGCCCAGTTCATTCGGCTCGTTCCCGACGAGCGCGGGGCGCTGCTCAAGGGGCGCAAGACGCTCGCCGAGTCGCTCGCCATCCAAGCCTCCTGGGCCGCGCGCAACGAGGACCTCGGGACGATGCGAGCGATCATCAAGGCGAACAAGGTGCGCAACAACGACATTCGCTCGATCGCGCTGCGTCGCGAGAACGGTGAGCTGCTCATGTCGTCGTCGCACCATGAGAAGCTCTGGGCCGACATCCAGGACGAGCAGTCGACGTCGACCCACTTCCAGGTGCCCATCTTCCGCAACGAGGCGTCGTGGGGCACGCTCGAGATCGTGTTCCCGGTGCTCGAGCGCGGCGGCTACGTCGACCTGATCGCCGGATCCGGCACGGCGCTGACGCTGTTCATCGGCTCCACCTGCTTCCTGGGCTTCGCCTTCTACCTCCGCAAGACGCTTCGCCACCTCGATCCGTCGGCCGTCGTGCCCGAGCGGGTCAAGATCATGCTCGACACCCTCGCCGAGGGCGTCGTCGTCCTGGATCACCACGAGCGGATCGTGCTGGCCAACGAGTCGTTCTCGCGCACGGTCGGCCGGGAGACGACGTCGCTGCTGGGGCACAAGCCGAGCGATATTCCCTGGACGAAGCCGCGCTCGGAGGAGGCGCCGGAAATCTATCCCTGGACCGAGGCGACGAAGCAGGGCGAGGCGCGGCTGAGCGTGCCGCTGCAGCTGAGCGACGACCAGGGCACCGCCCGAAACTTCATCATCAACGCGGCTCCCATCCGGTCGGCCGACGGAAAGCCGCGCGGTGCGCTGGCGACCTTCGACGACATCACCGAGGTCGAGGAGAAGAACGTGCAGCTCGAGCTCGCGACGCGGGCCAAGAGCGACTTCCTCGCCAGCATGAGCCACGAAATCCGCACGCCGATGAACGGCGTCGTCGGCATGCTCAGCCTGCTCGGCCGCACGACGCTCGACGATCGCCAGGGGCGTTACGCGCGGGTCGCGGCGAGCTCGGCCGACTCGCTGCTGGGCCTGATCAACGACAGCCTCGACTTCTCCAAGATCGAGGCGGACAAGATCGAGCTGGAGTGCATCGCGTTCGACCTGTGCGACCTGGTCGAGCGAGTGGCCGACACGTTCAGTCAGAAGGCGTCGGAGAAGAAGCTCGAGCTGATTGCATCGGTGGAGCCGGGCGTGCCGACCGAGGTCAAGGGCGACCCTGACCGGCTGCGCCAGATCGTGACGAACCTCGTCAACAACGCGCTCAAGTTCACGGAGAAGGGCGAGGTGAAGATCCGTGCCACATTGAAGGCGGACACGGACAGCCACGCCGACATTGCGATCGGGGTGAGCGACACCGGCATCGGCATTCCCGAAGACCGGATCGACCGACTCTTCAAATCGTTCTCGCAGGTCGACGCGTCCACGACGCGCAAGTACGGCGGCACCGGTCTCGGTCTCGCGATCTCGAAGCGCCTGACCGAGCTGATGGGCGGCGAGATCGGTGTGACCAGCGTCTACGGTGAAGGCACGACCTTCACCTGCACGGTGCATCTCGAAAAAGATTCGGAGTCGGCCGGCCAGGGCGTCACGTTGCCCGCCGAACTGCGCGGCGCTGGCGTGCTCGTCGTCGACGCGAACGCTTCGACGCGCGATCACCTTCAGGAGCAGATGGCGCACTGGGGCCTCGAGGTCACCACGGCGGCCGGGCGCGACGAGGCGGCGGCGGCACTGGAAGGTCCGGATGGATCCGCGATCCGGTTCGTGCTGCTCGAAGGCGCGATGGACGGACTGGAATCAATGGTGGCGTCCATACGCGGCCGAACCGAGGCGCCGAGCCTCATCTACGTCAACAACATCGACACCCCGTTCGATGCGGCCCGTCTGAAGGGCCTCGGCGGCGCCGCCCAGGTAACGAAGCCGATTCACGTCAGCGACGTGCTCAGGGGCCTGCGCGTGGCCGCCGGGATCGATTCCGGTGAGGACGCGGCGGGCGCGGGCGCGGGCGGGACGGTCCGTGCGGTTCGCGCGGCGCGCATCCTGCTCGCCGAGGACAACGAGGTCAACCAGATGGTGGCCACGGAAATCCTCGGACAGGCAGGCTTCACGACCGACGTCGTCGTCAACGGTGTCGAAGCGGTCGAGGCCGTCACCGGCACGGCGTACGACCTCGTGCTGATGGACAGCGAAATGCCGGAGATGGACGGCCTGACCGCAACCCGTACGATCCGCGAGCGCCAGCAGCAGGGCGGCATCACGACGCGCTCGGACGGAACGCTGCCGATCATCGCGCTCACGGCGAACGCGATGAAGGGCACGCGTGAACGGTGCCTCGAGTCAGGCATGGACGAGTACCTGACCAAGCCGCTCGATCCCGAGCTTCTGGTGCGGACCATCAACGGATTCATCGCGGATGCGGACGTCACGGGCACCGAGGCGGCCGAAGTCGAGACGGCGGTCGCGGTCGCGACGGCCAACTCGCAATCCGCGGCCGACGAGGCGCTCGTGATCGAGATCGATGGGCCGCTTGACGTCGAGGAGGTGCTTCGACGGTGCATGGGCAACGTCGAGTTCCTAGAGAAGATGTTCGACAAGTTCCGTGAGCGCTCCGACGAGGACATCGCCGAGATCGAGGCCGCGATATCGCAGCGCGATGCGGACGAAGTGGCTCACGTCGCGCATCGATTCAAGGGCGCGGCGGCGAACGTTTCGGCGGAGGCTTTGCGCGAGGCGGCGTACCGCCTCGAGGAGATCGGCAAGGACGGTGACCTGGATCCGGCGGAGGCGTGCCTTGAGGAGATCCGAAGCGAGCTGAAGCGCTGCCTCGACTTCATTCCGCAGGCGGTTCAGGTGGCCAGGGGCGGAGGGGAGAAAGCGGAACCCGTCCCGGCGGCGACGTCAGCGTCGGCAGCGGCCGAATCGGACGACGACGCGCCGATCAACCACGCCGACGCGCTGAAGCGTTGCATGGGCAATGCGGACTTCCTGCGAAAGATGCTCGAAAAGTTCCAGGCGCAATCGGAGACGGACGTCGGCGAGCTTGCCGAAGCCCTGGAGCAGGGCGACGCCGAACGGCTCGCTCGGGTGGCGCATCGCTTCAAGGGGGCGGCGGCCAACATCTCGGCCGGACCGCTCCGCGAGGCGGCGCTGGCGCTCGAGCAGAGCGGGCGGGACGGTGACCTCGAAGCGGCGGCGACGGCCTTCGATGCGGTCCGCAGCCGGCTTGCGGAATGCACCGGCTACATTCCGGCGATGCTGGATGGCAAGGCGCCGACGGCCAACGCGCCGTCCGCTGCGCCCGACACCCCGGATTCACCTGATGCCGACGACGCTCCCATCGACCGTGCCGATGCGCTGAAACGCTGCATGGGCAACGAGGCGTTTCTCGAGAAGATGCTCGGGAAGTTCCAGGAGCAGTCCGTCGAGGACGTCGAACAGCTCTCCGCGGCCCTGGCCGAGGGTGACGCCGAATCGCTCCCCCGGGTGGCGCATCGCTTCAAGGGCGCGGCGGCCAATATCTCGGCCGAGCCGCTCCGGGCGGCGGCGTTCCGTCTCGAGCAGATCGGGCGCAGCGGCGAAATCGAGCCGGCCAGCGCAGCGCTCGCCGAGATCAAGGCAGAGTTGGCGCGATGCGTCGGCTACATCGCGGCGGTGCTGGGCGAATCGGCGTCCGACGTGGGCGCAGGCGACACGGCGCCGGCGGCCGATGCGCCCGTCGAATCGGTCGCGCGGGGCGACGACGTGCCGATCGACATCGATGACGTCCTGAAGCGCTGCATGGGCAGCGCGGACTTCCTCGAGAAAATGCTCGAGAAGTTCAGGCAGCGGGCCGACGAGGATCTGGACGAGCTCGAGCAGGCGATCGCCGAAGCGAACCCGAAGCAGGCGGCGCACGTGGCCCATCGCTTCAAAGGCGCGGCGGCGAACATCTCGGCCGAGAGGCTGCGCGAGACGGCGCTGCAGCTCGAGCAGATGGGCAGGGACGACGACCTCGAACAGGCGAACGCGGCCCTGGAGTCGATTCGCAGCGAGCTCGAACGCTGCCTCTCGTTCATGCCGGCGGCGGTAGAGCAGATCAGGAAGGAGCAGGAGGCGAACACCCAATGAAAATTCTTATCGTTGACGACGATGAGCTCGCCCGCGAGATGCTCGGCAATGCCGTGGCGAGCGGGGGCCATGGAGTAGAGACCGCGTGCGACGGCCTGGAGGCGCTCGGTCTCCTGGACGAGGTGCCTTGCGACCTCGTGGTGACGGACTGGGAGATGTCCGATCTGGACGGTCCCGAGCTGTGCTGCGCCCTGCGCAAGTCGCCTCGGTACCGCGGCATCGGGATCATCCTGCTCACGAGCCGCCGTGGCAGCGTCGATCTCGCCGACGCATACGAGGCCGGCGTGGACCATGTCATCAGCAAGCCGTTCAATCCGGACGTGCTTCTCGAGCGGATTCGTTCGTTCGGGCGCGCGCAGGAAGAGGGTGCGGACGAACGCGATGCGAAGCCGGTCTGCGACGCGGGGGATGCGGTGTACGAACGCTCGGCGACGGCTGAGGCCGAATCGCCGGCGCCGGACGACGAGGTGGACGCCAGGGCATCCGACGCACCGCGTACCGGCGCGCCGATCGATATCGAGGACGTACTGAAGCGGTGCGTCGGCAACGTCGACCTGCTGCGGCTCATCCTGGGTCGATTCGAGGCCCGGACCGGTGAAGAGATTGAAGAGCTGGCGAAGGCGATCCGACTGCGCCATGCCGAGGCGGCGCTGCACGTCGCGCATCGTTTCTGCGGACTCGCGGGCAACGTTTCCGCCGAAGCGCTGGCCGCGCTCGCATCACAGCTCGAAGACCTGGCCTCCGAGAGCGCGTTCGATGAAATGGCCGGCTGCCTCGCCCGCCTCCGGGAGGAGGTCGACCGCTGCGTCGCCTACGTGCCGAGGCTCATGGAGAAGCTCGATGAGCGCGAGGAGGTGGGCTCATGAGAGTTCTCGTAGTCGATGACGAAGAGATGGCCCGCGAGATGCTCAGCAACGCGCTGTCGGCGTCGGGGTACGAGGTCACGACGGCGTCGAACGGCGCCGAGGCCTGGGAGCTGCTGCAG
The DNA here is from genome assembly GCA_002686995.1 of Phycisphaeraceae bacterium. Taxonomy (GTDB): domain Bacteria; phylum Planctomycetota; class Phycisphaerae; order Phycisphaerales; family Phycisphaeraceae; genus NYZC01. The sequence goes on from NYZC01000101.1 coordinate 7,873, forward strand.
CGCGTTCCGTTCCGAATCGTGATCAGCGACTGGGAGATGCCGGAGATGACCGGCCCCGAGCTCTGTCGCGAGGTGCGCGGCTCCGAAACGCTCGGATACGTCTACTTCGTGCTGGTCACCAGCCGTAACCGGACCGAGGACCTCGTCACCGGCCTGGAGGCAGGGGCCGACGACTTCATCTGCAAGCCGTTCGAGCCGTCCGAGCTGACCGCGCGCATCCGGTCCGGCGAGCGCATCGTCTCGCTAGAGACCCGCGACCTGACGATCTTCGCGATGGCGAAGCTGGCCGAGTCGCGCGACACGGATACGGGAGCGCACCTCGAGCGCGTGCGGCAGTACTCACGGACGCTGGCCCGGCAACTGTTCGACACCGGTCAGTTCAAGAGCGAGCTCAACCCGAGCTTCTGCCACCTGATCTACCTGACGAGCCCGCTGCACGACATCGGCAAGGTCGCGATACCCGACTTCGTGCTGCTGAAGCCGGGTCGACTCAGCGACCGCGAGTTCGAGATCATGAAGACGCACGCGGCGACCGGCGCTGAGACGCTCGAAGCCGCGTTGCACGAGCATCCGGGCGTCGCGTTTCTCCAGATGGCCCGCGACATCGCCGCGTCCCACCACGAGCGCGTGGACGGCGGGGGCTATCCCGGTGGTCTGACCGGTGACGACATTCCTTTGTGCGGACGCATCGTTGCGGTCGCGGACGTGTACGACGCGCTGACCTCGAAGCGCGCCTACAAGGACGCGTTCACGCATGACGTCGCGGTCGGCATCATCAACGACGAATCGGGGACGCACTTCGACACGCGCCTCGTCGACGCGATGAAGGAAGTGCTCGACGAGTTCAACGAGATTCGCCGCCTCTACCAGGACGAGTCCGGCGCGATCGCGGCGTAGGTGTCGGAAGGTCGAAAGTCGAAAGTCGAAGGTCGGAAGGGTTGAAGAGTCGGAAGAATCGAAGAGTCGGAAGAACGAAAGAGTCGGAGAATCGGGGCGGATCCGGGGGGATCGTATCGTCAGGTGGTGGGGACCATTTCGTTCACGCGGTCGATTCGGCTGGCGCCGACGTCGTCGGCCCGCCCGGTCGAGCCTGCTGCGTCCAGCGCGGCTCGAAGCGCTCGAGCGGCGGCAGTTGCTGTCCGGCGGTGATTTCCTGCTCGACGGGTATGTGCCTGCGCTCGACGCCGTCGAGCTGGATGACATGCCGGCGTGGGGCGAGACGTCCGAAAATGCTTCGGACGACCTGCAGCGTGGTGCAGCCGGGGGGCCGTCCCGCGAGGTCGTGTTCGTCGATCCCGACGTGCCTGATTTCGAGCTGTTGCTGGCGGACATCCGGCAGAACCGCGATCCGGAGCGACGCATCGACGTCGTCGTGCTCGACGGCGAGGGCGATGGTGTCAGGCAGATCAGCCGGCATCTCGGCGAGTACCGCGATCTCGACGCCGTGCACCTGATCGCTCACGGCACAAGCGGGCAAGTCAATCTCGGGATCGCTTCGCTTTCCCTGGAGAATCTCGACCGGTACGCGGGAGAGCTCGCGGGTTGGGATCGATCGCTTCGAAGCGGCGCCGACCTGCTCATCTACGGATGTGATCTTGCCTCAACTGTCGAAGGGCGTGCCCTCGTCGATGCGCTCGGAGCGGCGTGCGACTGCGACGTGGCTGCGAGCGATGATCCGACCGGCCACGCATCGCTCGGGGGTGACTGGAAACTCGAGTATGCGACCTCGGGCGTCGAGACCGAGGTCGCTCTCAGTGTCGACGCACAACTGGCCTGGCCCCACACCCTGGCCGTCAGCGTTGACAACACCAGTACGGGCACCGCGGCGGAGCTGACCTCGGGCGCGACGATCTCTCATGCGACGTCTGGCAACAATCGCCTGATGCTGGTCGGCGTGTCCTTCGGTAAGGACGAGGGGCATACGGTCGATTCGATCACCTACAACGGCACGGTCCTGACGCTCGCAGGGGCAAGGGACCACAGCGACACCTCCGAGTCACGCGTCGAGATCTGGGGCCTGATCGCGCCGGACACCGGCACGCATGACGTCGTCGTGACCTTCAGCGGCGGCCCGTATGTACACAGGGGCGCCACGATCGGTGTCACGACCTTCAACAATGTCGATCAGGTCGATGCCTGGGGCACCTTCGCCTCCGCGCAGGGTGACTCCGCGACCCCGACCACGACCGTCGCTTCAACCACGAACGAAGTCGTTTTCGGCGTGATGGCGCTGAGCAGTAGCAACGACCAGACGCTGACGCCTGGTGCCGGGCAGACCGGGCAGTGGGACCTTCATCAGGACGACGCCAACGGCGCCGGAAGCACCGAATCGGGCGCGGCCTCGGTCGTGACGTCATGGTCTTCGTCGTCAAGCGGCAAATGGGTCGCCGCCGGCGTGTCGGTGAACGAGAAGAATGCGATCGTGGTCGACACGACGGATGACTACTCGAACCTGGACGTCAACTACGGCGACACGACCAGCATCGACGCGCTGCTTCTGGACAAGGGGGCGGACAACCTGATTTCGCTGCGCGAGGCGATCGACGCGGCGAACCAGGACGGCGGCGGGGACGAGATCCGCTTCGACCTGACGGGCAGCGGACCGTACCTCATCACGCCCGGATCCCCGCTTCCGGCGATCACGGATCCACTGATCATCGACGGGTGGTCCGAGCCCGATCACGTCCTTGCGCCGCTCATCGAAATCGACGGCACCGGTCTCGCCGGGGACGGTCTCACGTTCACCGCGGGCAGCGACGGGAGCACCGTCCGGGGCCTGATCATCAACGGCTTCGATGACGCGGCGATTTCGTTCACGGACACAGGCAACGCCACGGTCCAGGGCAACTACCTGGGCACCGACGAGACGGGCACGCTCGATCCGACGTTGATGACCAACGGCCTGCTCCTCAGCAACAGCGATCTGAACACGATCGGAGGCACGACGGCGGTCGAACGCAACGTCATCGCCGGAAACGACCTCAGCGGGATCAATCTTCTCAACGGCTCGAACGACAACATCATCAAGGGCAACTACATCGGGATCACCGCCGCAGGCTCGGCGGGGTTGAGCAACTTCAACGGCATCTACATTCTCGATTCGTCCGACAACACGATCGGCGGTACCACCGCGGGCGCCGGAAACGTCATCTCGGGCAATGCGGACGAGGGTGTCGAGATCGAGGGGGCGACGTCGAGCGGAAACTCGGTGCTGGGCAACTACATCGGCGTCAATGCAAGCGGTACCGGGGCGATCGCCAACGCCGGCAACGGCGTTCAGATCGAGAACGCGCCGAGCAACACCGTGGGCGGCAGCACTGCCGCGGCCCGCAACGTCATTTCGGGCAATACCGGTAACGGCGTCCACATCGCCGGGAGCAGCGCCACGCTCAACGTGGTGCTCGGCAACTACATCGGTCTGAACGTCAGCGGCACCGGCGCGATCGCCAACCAGGGCGACGGCGTTCGGATCGACGACAGCGCCGAAGGGGCGTCGACGGGGGCGCCCGGCAACATCATCGGCGGATCGGTCGCCGGCGCGGGCAACGTGATCTCGGGCAATGTCGGCAAGGGCGTCGTGATCTTCGGCACGGCGTCGGATCTCAACGAGATCCGGGGCAACATCATCGGTCTCAGCACCGACGGCGCGAACCCGATGGGCAACACGGACGACGGCGTCAGCGTCAGCGGCGGCGCCGACAACATCGTGATTGGCGGCACGACGTCCGCGCAGCGCAATGTCATCTCGTCCAACGTCGGCCACGGGATTCTGATCTCGGGTACGACGACGACCGCGGTGACGGTCAGCGGCAACTACATCGGCACGGACGCGACGGGCACGTCGGATCGCGGCAACGGCAAGCAGGGCGTCCAGATTTCCGACAGCCCTGGCAACACGATCGGCGGGACCGCCTCGGGCGCCGGCAACGTCATCTCCGGCAACGCGTGGAGCGGCGTCAGCATTCAACTGGATGGCGCGGACAGCAATCTCGTCCAGGGCAACCTGATCGGCACGAACTTCACGGGCACCGCCGCGATCGGCAACGACAATTACGGCGTGGACATCTTCAACGGGGGTCCTGACGACAACACCATCGGCGGGACGACGGCTTCGGCGCGGAACATCATCTCGGGCAACGCCTGGGAGGGGGTGCTGGTCAAGGGGGCCGGCACGACGGGCAACACCGTGTCCGGCAACTACATCGGCACGAACGAGGCAGGCGACTCGGGCGTGCCGAACCAGTTGGGCGGCGTGGTCATCGAGTTGGGCGCCACCGGCAACACGATCGGCGGCGATGCGGGTGGCACCGGCAACCTCATCGCCTACAACGACGGCATCGGCGTCAAGGTCGAGGATGCGGCGACGACGGACAACCCGATCATCGGCAACACGATTCACGACAACAACGGGCTCGGGATCGATCTGAACGTCGACGGCGTCACGGCAAATGACGGCAGCGGCTCCGATGACATCGACACGGGGCCGAACGACCTGATGAACTTTCCTCTGGTCACCAGCGTCGAGGCTCAGCTCGTCGGGACCAGCGTCACGGTCGATTTCACGATCGACAGCCTGCCGAGCACGACCTTCAGGGTGGATTTCTTCAAGTCCACCGAAGCCGATCCCGCGCATGGCGAGGGGGAGGCGTGGCTCGGTTCGACCGAGGTCGGCACCAGCCCGGCCGGCGTCGTGATTTCGAGCCACACGATGAGCGCCGCGCTGGTTCTGGGCGACTATGTGACGGCGACTGCCACCGCCAAGTCCGGGGCGACGTTCCTGGGGACGTCGGAGTTCGGGCAGAACGGCGTCGCCACGTTCGTGCCGGAGGTCGATCTCGCGACCGGCACCGCCGGCTATACGGAGGATGATCCCCCGGAACCGATCGCGCCGTTCGCGACCGTGACCGATCCGGACTCGGCCGACTTCAACGGCGGCAACCTCACGGTGACGATCACGGCGAACGCCACGGCGTCGGACCGGCTCGGCATTCGCGACGAGGGCATCGGCGCCGGCGACATCGGGGTGTCCGGCTCCGACGTGAAGTACGAGAACACCACGATCGGCACCTTCACGAGCGGCACCGGCGCAACGCCCCTTGTCGTCACGCTCAATGCCAGTGCTACGGTCGCGGCCGTGCAGGAGCTTGTCCGCAACATCACGTTCGAGAACACGTCACAGACGCCGACGACGACACCCGACCGCACGATCGAGTTCGTGCTGACCGACGATGAGCCGCTGACAGGGCCGACGGACACGCTCACGCTCACGGTGACGGCGCAGAACGACGATCCGACCAACACCGGAGGCTTTCCCGGCACGGATCTGACCGTCAACGAGGAGGACTCGGTTCCCGTCGATCTGAGTGCGATCGTGCTCGCCGACGTCGATGTCGGCGCCGGCGACCTGACGGTCCGTCTACAGACTTCCGCCGGGGGCACGATCGGCGCGAACCCGGGGGTGGGCATCACGATCGGTGGCACGTCCGAGGACCTGACGCTGACCGGCTCGCTGATCGACGTCAATAACTACCTGAGCGACAACTCAAAGCTCGAGTTCGTCGGTCCCGTCGATCTTTTCGGCGACGACGCCGACTCGATCACCGTCACGGTGAGCGACAACGGCAACACCGGAAGCGGCGGGGGCGGCGACGTGTCTCTCGGCACGTGGAACGTCGACATCACCAACGTCAACGACGTGCCCATCATCTCGGCCACCGGTCCGGCCACGATCCCGACCGGCAGTTTGTACACGTTGAATTTGAGTGTGATTGATCCGGATGGCGATTCGATCACGGGCTGGACGGTCAATTGGGGCGACGGCGCAATTGAGACTTTTGCGGGAAATCCGTCATCCGTCACACACACATTTGCGAATACTGGCTTCACGAACAACATCCTCGTATCCATGACCGACGTGGTCGGCACCTGGGCGGCGGGTGATCTGATCAGCTCCAGCCTGCAGACCGACAGCGTCCTGCGGTTCAGTGCGACGGACGGCTCGTTTCTGCAAGAGTTCGCAACAGGGGACGGGAACAACCCGGTCGATGTGCAGATTGGTCCGGACGGGGGCATCTACGTGACCGGGTTCGCCTCGAACAACGTCTACCGCTACGATCCGGACGGTACAGGGGGCACCGAATTCGTACTGGCGGGAAGCGGCGGACTTTCGGGCGCGTCACGAATGGCGTTCGGTCCCGACGGAAACCTCTACGTCACGAGCTGGAACTCGGACGAAGTGCTGCGTTACGACGGCTCGTCGGGATCGCACATCGACGTGTTCGCCGATTCGATCGGGAACTCGCTTGATCAGCCGGATGGGATGACCTTCGGACCGGATGGACACCTTTACGTCGCGAGCCGGGGAACCGGAGAAATCCTGCGATTCGACGGAGATGACGGCAGCTACGACCAGGTGTTCGTGACGCACGGCACGATCGGCTACATGGACATTCAATTCGGCCCGGACGGTGATCTTTGGGTCACGAACCAATCGACCGACGATATTCGACGATACGACGGCACGGACGGAAGTTATCTCGGCCCCTTTGCGTCCGCGCCGACAGGAGCCGATGACTTCGCGGGAATCGCGTTCGGTGCAGACGACTATGTCTACATGTCCGATGCGATCGGATCCAATGACAAGATCGTTCGTTACCTGGTCACCGACTCCAACACGAATTCCGACTTCGTGCTCAGCGGCGCCGGAGGCCTGAATCAGCCCGTGAACATCGTCTTCACTCCCGCCCATCAAGTCACCATCACCAATGCGCCACCCACGCTGACGATCCTGACCAGTCCGGTCGACACGACCAGCGAAGACACCGAAGTGGAAGTCAGCTTCGCCGATCTGACGACGGCCGGGAACGAGAACGACGTGGACGGCACGGTCGATGCGTTCGTCGTCAAGACGATCAGCTCCGGCACGTTGAAGATCGGCGCCACGGCCGGCGGTGCCACGGCCTGGGCGGCGGTCACCAACGACACGATCGACGTCGGCAACAACGCCTACTGGACGCCGGATCCGGATGCCACCGGCACGCAGAACGCCTTCGAACTGGTGGCCGAGGACGACGAGGGACTCGAGTCGTCCGGGAACGTCACGGCACAGATCGATGTAACGGCCGTCAACGACGATCCGACTTTGACCGCGACGGGAGACGACCCGACCTTCGTCGCGGGTGGGGCGTCGGTCGGACTCTACAGCAGCACCTCGATCGACCTGGTCGAGGCGGCCGATCGCGTCGTCAACGTGATCCTGACCGTCGCAGGGCTGCAGGACGGGGCCGACGAGATTCTCGTCGTGGACGGCACGAACGTCGCGCTGACCGATCTGAACAGCGCCTCCACCGGATCCGGGTACGGGGTCGGCGTCGCGGTCACGGCGAGCACCGCCACCGTCGCCGTCTCGAAGGCCGGGGACTACACGGCGGCGGAGGCGCAGACGCTCGTCGACGGGTTCGCCTACCTCAACACCGCCGGCACCCCGACCGGAACGACTCGAACCGTCACGATCACGCTGGTCAAGGACGATGGGGGCACCGCGAACAGCGGCGTGGAGTCAAGTGTGCCGAACGTCGTGTCCACGGTGACGATCGAGGCAAGCACTGATCCCACGATCACTTCCGATGGAGGCGGCGCCGCGGCTGCGATCAGCGTCATGGAGAACGCTACGGACGTGACCACGGTCACCGCCACTGATCCCGAGGCGCCCCCACAGGTTCTGAGCTACTCGATCGCGGCGGGCGGCGACGGGGCGAAGTTCACGGTCGGCACCCTCACGGGCGTGCTGAGCTTCATCGCGGCGCCGGATTTCGAGGCGCCGGGCGATGGGGATTCCGACAACATCTACGACTTTACCGTCGAAGTGCGGGACGGAGGGGGCGGTCTCGATACCCAGGCCGTCAGCGTCACGGTCACCGATTCCCCAGTCGCCCTTCCTGCCGCTTCGATCCCGGAGATGTCCGCGACCGCGACGCCGGTAGATTCAGCAACCACCAGTCCCGCGGACCTGGTGACGGACGGTACCTTCCTGGACGCGGGAACCCCGGCGGGCTTCACGACCTACACGAACGGGCAGACGTTCGGCGGATGGACGGTCACGCAGGGCAAGGCGGACCACCTGGGCAGCGCCTACGACTCCTCGCCGCTCGGCGGCAACAGCGTCGATCTGGGGGGCGGAATCACCGGATCCGGCGGCGAGCCCGGGACGATCTCGCAGACGTTCGCCACGGTGACGGGCCAGCAGTACCAGGTGACATTCGAACTGTCGGGAGCGTGGTTCATCGATTCCCTTGACAAGAACCTGCGCGTGACGTTCGACGGAAGCTCGCAGGACATCACGATCAGCAGGCCGGCCGGATGGAACTCGTCAACGGACATGAAGTGGGCGCCCCAGATGCTCATCTTCACGGCGTCCTCGACCACCGCGGACCTGTCGTTCCAATCGCTCGACCCGGCCGGTGAAGGACCGATCGTGGCCGACGTCCAGGTGGTGCCCGACCCTGCGACCTTCGCGTACGCGCTGACCGACGACGCGTCGGGCCGGTTCGACATTCACGCGACCAGCGGGCTGATTACGGTCGAGGACGGGACGCTGCTCGATTTCGAGTCGGCGGCGACTCACGACGTTACGGTGCGCGTGACGAGCGGCGGCAACCTGATCGGTGAAGAGACGTTCGCGATCGCCGTGACCGACGTCAACGACGCACCCGGCCTTGTCGACACCGCGGTGACCCTTGCATCGGTGATGGAGGATGCAGGGGCACCTTCGGGTGCGGTGGGCACGCTCGTCTCGAGCATCGTCGACTTCGCCGGTGGTGGCGGACAGAACAACGTGACGGACGTGGACAGCGGGGCGGTGACTGGGATCGCGGTAACGGGCGCCGACACGGCGAACGGCACGTGGCACTAC
>NYZC01000102.1 GCA_002686995.1 Phycisphaeraceae bacterium
GCAGCTCGAATCGAACCTGGCCGCCCTCGATATCGAGCTCAGCGAGGACGACCGCGAAGAGATCGGCGACCTCATTCCGCGCGACTGCGTGAATCGGGTGTGGCCGACGTGGTAGCGCTGGCAGAGGGTCCAGTGTTCGGGGTTCAGGGTTCAGGAGGGCGCGTCGGCGCGGCAGAGCGCGATCGCACATCACGATGCTCGGCCTTCGGCCCGATGCAGGATGCGGCTTGATCGATTCCGACCTACTGTCGGAATCGACCAAAAGGATCTGAACCCGAAACCCCGAACCCCACCCGTGACCGCATTCCCCCACATCTTCTCGCCTCTCACGATCAGGAACCTGACGTTGCGCAACCGGATCTGCAGCACGGGCCACATGGCGGCGTGGATGCATCTCAACGGCGTACCCAACGACGATTGCCGCGCGTACTTCGAAGAGCGGGCGCGGGGCGGTATCGGGCTCGTCACGCTCGGAGCGACGTCCGTACGGGCCGGGGATCATCCCGCGTATTTCCAGAACCTGGACGATCGCTTCATCAAGTCCTATCGCATGCTCGCCACGGCCGTGCAGAGCCACGGCGCGAAGTTCATCGCCCAGCTCTGCCCCCGTGGCGCCCAGGTGCGCGCCGAGGAACTCTGTGAGACTGCGCCGACCGTGCCGGTGGCGCGCTCGATTCCGGGCATCATCAACCCGCCGCGCCAGCCGTCGGAGCACGTGGCGTCGTGGTCCGTCGAGGACCTGGAGGACGTGGCCGCGTGTTGCGGACGGGCGGCGGGGCGAGCAAGGGCCGGGGGGGCGGACGGCGTCGAGCTGCACGCGCATCAGCATCATCTGCTGGCTCAGTTCCTCAGCCCGGTGTGCAATCAACGTGATGATGCGTATGGGGGCAGCTTCGAGAACCGCGCGCGACTCCTGCTTGATGCGCTGAGCGCCATGCGCCGGGCCGTCGGGGACGACTACGTGGTCGGCGTGCGTCTCAAGGCGCACGACATGCACCCGGATGGCAATGACGAATCCGACTGCGTGCGCCTCATCGAGTTGCTGAAGACCCGGGGCCTCATCGACTACGTGAGCCTCACCGTCGGAGGACTGCATCACCATACGGGCACGCTTTACGCGCCGGAGGCCGAGCACCTGGCGCGCGTGGGTCGCGTGCGGAAGGCGATTGATCTGCCCGTGCAGCACGCCGGCAGCATCGTCACGCCGGAAACGGCGGAGGCCGCGCTGGCCGAGGGCCAGGTCGACATGGTCGGCATGACGAAGGGCCATTTCGCGGATCCGCATTTCGTGAGCAAGCTTCGGGACGGACGCCGGGAAGACATCCGGCTGTGCATCCGGTGCCAGTGGTGCTGCACGGAGGCGACCGTCGGTTGCATCTACAACCCGGTGACGGGTCGTGAGAAGGCGTGGGCGACGCCTCGACCCGCGGCGGTCCGGCGGTGCGTCGTCGTCGTCGGGGCGGGGCCGGCCGGCATGGAGGCGGCGATCGCGGCGTCGCGTCGCGGACATGAGGTGATCGTGCTCGAGAAGGCCACGCGTGTCGGCGGTCAGGTCAACCTGGCGGGGGCGGCGCCGCTGCGTCGAGGATTCGGCGAGATCGCAGCCTTCTATCAGCGCCAGGCGGAGCGCAGGGCGTTCGACGTGCGACTCGGATTCGAAGCGACTGCGGAAAGCGTCCTGTCACTGCGGCCCGACGTCGTGATCGTCGCGACCGGATCGACACCGGCGAGACCTCGCATCGAAGGGTGCCGCGACGTCTTTACCGTCCATGAGGTTCTCGACGGCGCGCTGGACGATCGTCGCAGCGTCCTGGTCGTCGACCGTGACGGGCACGCCCCGGCGTATGTCGCGGCCGACTATCTGCGCCGCGCCGGAGTCAGGGTTACGGTCGTGGCCGCTACGGGCAGCGTGGCGGCAGACATGGGTGCCGACGATGGGCCGATGCTCTATGAACGGCTCCGTGACGCCGGTGTGTCGTTCATCGTCGGGCGCGATCTCGGCCGCATGGATGCAGGGCGCGCCGTGTTGAGAAGCATCTATGGGGAGGCCGATCAGACGGTGGGCGATTTCGACGCGGTCGTGATGGCTGCGGGGGGCCGTCCCGTCGATTCACTGGTTGGATTGCTGAAGGACGGCGTCGGCGAACTTCACGTGATCGGCGCCGCGAACGGCGGTCGGTTCATCTTCGAGGCGACCACGGATGGGGCGCGGGCCGGGCATAGGGTTTGAGTGAAGGCCGTATCGCGTTGCGGGGGACACTAAGCTGTTAGTCATTAAGCCAATTGTTATTTGTGATATCGGATGCATATGTCAGAACGACTGAACCGAACCGCATGGGCCGTTCTCATCCTGATTGCCGCCGGCCACTGCTTCGCGGTCGAGGAGAGCACCGAGGTTCCTGACCTTCCGCTTCCGGCGACCTCGAGGCTCGGCGATGCGACCGGTGAATGGAAGGGTGACGTGCCGTGGTGGCGGCAGCGGAAGATCGTGCTCATGTGGGGGCACTGGTGGCCGTCGCGCCAGGCGGCCGACGGAAGCACGCTCAGCAAGAGCAATCCTTCGAAGAAGCTGCCGCCCAGTCTCTTTCGCAACCTCTCGCAAGCCGGGGCCACGGTCTATGTCGAGGGCTGGGGTTTTGATATCTCCAACGCGCGCCTGGCTCACGATGCCGGCCTCAGGTGCTTCGCTTCCGTGTTCGCCTACGACCTCTCCGCCAGGATTCCCCCGAAGCACCCCGGCAGGTTCCGTCGTGCGGTGACGCGAAGCGGTGAGCTGAGCGACGAGAAGAAGGGCTGGTGCCCTCTCGACGAGTCGCTGTACGAGCAGTGGATGGTCTCACCACACCTCGAGGGCGTGCGTGAAGGACTCATCGACGGCCTGTTCTTCGACTGGGAGCCCTACGCCGGTCACGACGAGGCAGGCATCTGCTATTGCGACGATTGCTTCGCCCGGTTCATGCGGCGCTCGGACGTGCAGGGAGAGATTCCGGAGCCCGCGAAGCGATTCACGAGACTCGAAGAGGCCGGGCTGATCGAGGCGTACGAGGAGAACTTCACCCGCCGCCGGGTCGAGATGTATTCCCGGCTGATCGGTAAGCTCCGCGCCGTCAACCCCCGCCTGCTCGTGGCGTCCTACCGCAGTTACCGATGGGCGTTCATCCGGGCGGTGCACGCGCCCGAGACGCCGTTCACCGTCCTTGCACGCCGGCACTACCACACCGACGACCGCCAGCCGTGGTGGGAGTCCTACAGCGCGTGGATGAAAGCGCAGGGTTTCCTGTGCGTTCCGGGCGGACACATGAACGCGCTGTTTGGTGCGCAGACCTCCCAGGTGAGCGCGGCCCGATGGCTCTACGAGGCCGCGATCAACGAGGACGGCGTCTGGCTCTGGTTTCAGCGCCACCTGGACGACGAGATCTTCCGTGCCTACGCCACGGCCGACACCCGGATCAAGGCGGTGGAGCACGCCGTGGGTGAGTTCTTCGCTCGCGGCTCGGAAGACCGCACCCTCGTGACCGCCGTCGAGTGGACGGGGCGGCCCGAGCTCGAGCAGGCGGTGGTCGTGCGCACACGTCACCTGGGCGACCGGCACCTGGTGCATGTGAACAACGTGGACACGGAGTGGCCGCTGCGGGTGCGATTGCGATGGCCGCGCCTCGAGGAAGCAAAGCGATGGACGGCTCGGGATCCCCTGAGCGGACTGCATTACAGCCCGGACGGAACCGGCGCCGAGTGGACCACGAGCCGGCTGAGAACGGGGCTCACCGTTCCGATGGAGCCGCGCAACGATCTGTTCATCCTTGTCGAGCCGGCGCGCGCCGGGGTCAGTGTCGATCGATCAGCGCTCATCCGGTCGCGTGACTTCGACGCGCTGCTCGACCATGCGCGGGCCGCGAAGCTGGCGGACAAGGTGAAGACGGTCCCGGTTCCGCCGCGACGAATCGAGAACAGCATCTATGGCGACCGCCTCGAAGCGATTCTGGCTTCCACGAAGAAGTTGTTCGAGCTGCCGGCCCGCGATTGGCGCTTTCAGCATGACAGGGCAGACAAGGGCGAGCGCGACGGCTGGTTCCGCCCTGAGTACACGCTGGATGGCTGGGCCTCCATCGAGATCGGCGACTTCTGGGGGGACAAGGGCGGCAAGGGCGCGGGCTGGTATCGCCGCGACATCGAGGTGCCGCCGCTGCCGGAAGGTGAGCGCGTCTACCTGCACTTCGGCGCCGTGGACGAGGAGCTGGTGCTGTGGATCGACGGAAAGCAGGTCGGCGACTTTACCCATCGTCTCGGGCCGGATTACGGTTGGATCACGCCGTTCGCCATCGACGTGACCGGTCGGCTCACTCCCGGCCGGCATCACCTCGCGATGCGCGTCTACAACATCGCGGGGGCGGGCGGCGTCTGGAAGCCCGTCGGCATCTTCGTGGGCCCGGGCTCCGGTCCGGCGTCGGCACCGATCAAAGAAGCGCCGCGCGTTGCGGCGCACGAGGGAACGCTCGTCTACACCGCGACGGAATCGATGGGCTACGGAGGGGACGACGCGCCGCTGACCATTGCCAACACCCTGCGGCGCATCAACATCAGGACGGGAGCGCAACTGCGCGTGCGCCAGCTGCGCGGCCACCTGTGGTCCCCGAAGTTCTCGCCGGACGGGAGACGGATCGCGTTCGTTCAGGACGTCGGCGGCAGGGGGCAGATCTTCGTCATGAACGAAGGCGGCTCCGGGGTCGTCAACCTCAGCGACAACGCCCACTCCGACCGATTCCCCGTCTGGTCACCCGACGGCAGGCAGATCGCGTTCGCCTCCGACCGGGAAGCGGACTGGGACATCCACCTGATGAATGCCGACGGCACGGACCAGCGCCGTGTCGCGGGCAACCCGGGGGTGGACCGCGCTGCGGCGTGGTCGCCCGACGGCACGCAACTCGCCTGGGAAAGCCACGTCTCCGGCGTGCCCAACCTCTGGCTGTGTGACGCGGACGGCGGCGACGCTCGCCCGCTGATCGCGCCCGGCCGCCCGCCTGAGGTCTACTTCTTCGACCGGACCAAGCTCATCCCGGACACGTTCTACCTGACCAATCCGGTCTGGTCGCCGGACGGCACGCAACTGGCGGCTTCCATGCTTCATCATCACCTCGCGTACCGCGCCGTCGTCCTGGATCGTGACGGCTCCAGCATCACCGTCGTGTCGAAGAACACGAGCCCGATCCTGGTCCGGTGGGCGCCGGACGGCACGCAGCTCGCCGTCTCCGGTTGGGAGCACGCCCAGTCCCCGACGCCCGAGCTCACATGGATTTACCTGGCGCATGCCGATTTCAAGCCGGAGGATCCTCGCTATCCGCGCACGAGCCGCTGTGGCGACGTGCCGCTGCTCGAGATCCTGTCATCGCCGGGCCCGCGACAGGTCTTCGCGAACGAGCTGCCGGCCCAGGGCGACGTCTTCGACCTGCGCACCTGGTACTCGCACGGCAGCGCTCTGCCCCGGCGCGTGCTCAAGCGCGTTCATTGCCTGGCCTGGTCGCCGGATGGCAAGGCACTGGCATTCTCATCGGACATGGATCCGAGCGGCGCCTATCACGTCTACGTGGTCAGCCGCGACGGCGGCGCGCCCGTGAAGCTCGCCGGCACGGCGAGCGCGTGGCCGCAACAGATCTCGTGGCGAGCGAAGTGACATTAGAACCTATCCCAGAACCACAGGTCTGCCGCACAACATGCACTGTCGAGCCTTGAAAACGCAAGTTACCAACCAGGATCTCGCCCGATTCGGGGTTCTGGGATAGGTTCTAGGCTATTAGGCTCTTCCGTCGTCAATTCTTGTCGCGGCGACGAGAAGTTGAATAACCACGGATGAACACGGCCAGGGCAACGGGGCTCGCTTCGCTTAACCGCGGCACGCGCACTGTCGGCGAACCGCGCGGCGTAAGCCCGCGGGTCAGATGTGAGCCCGTCACGTCACGAACGGATCGTTCGGCGCGTCTCAACTGCATCGGCTGAATGAAGCCGTCATGGCATTCGACCCGCGGGCTGACGCCGCGCGGTTCGCCAGCATTCATCCGTCGCGGCGCAAAGCGCCGTGATCCGTGGAACCTGCGCGTTGGCCTAATGACTAATCGCTTCATGTCATCCCGTCCTGACGCCTCCTCAAAGTCAACGCGAACGAATCACCCAGCCTGACATCGTCATACGTCAGGGCTTCGTCCCTTCCCACCGGTCGAACAAGCTCCGCGCCGTGCGCGAGCCCCATGGGCAGCAGGTTCTGACTGCGGGCCACGTCCGTCGTTTCGATCATCCCGTAGACCGTGAACCCGCCTTCACCGTCCAGCACCGTCCCCGGCTCCAGATCCTTCTTGGCACCAACCACGACGTCGGAGAAGTGTCCCTTCGGCGCGCCGCTGGCCTTGCCCAGCAGCATCATCCGCGCGATGCCGATCGGCACCTCGTGTCCGACGAAGTGCTGCCTTCGATAGATCATCGCCTTACGGCTCCGCTCGCCGATGACCATGCCGAGGATCTGGTCGTATGACGCCAGGGAGTCGATGGCGAAGGGCGTGTCGCTGCCGACCACGGCATACATCCCGCCGCGGATACTCTGCGCGACCTCGCGGCCATCGGGGTGCAGCGAGCTCACCGCTTCGACGACGCCTTCGTGCTCCAGAATGCCGCCTTCGGACTCGAGACAGAGCTTCTCGGGAATCTCGCCCAGCTCCAGAGGTGGAAAGCGCAGACCTCGCACATCGGGGCGCAGCCCCGTCATGTTCGACAGCGCCGCCATCTCGATCTGGCTCTTGGTGTTGTCCAGGAACGAGCAGAACATCCTGGCGTTGTAGTCCTCGCCCTTGAAGCCGTAGAGCTCGGCCACGTCGTCGGGGGTGGCGTGGCGGAAGTCAGGCTTGTACCGGGAACCCTTGCCGGCCGCGATCACCTTGAAGCCCAGGGTCCGGGCCCAGTCGACGAGCTCGTAAGCCAGCGACGGCTCATCGCCGTAGGCCGCGCTGTAGATCACCCCCGCCTCGTCCGCCATCGTCCTGAGCAGGTACCCCACGAGGACTTCGGCTTCCACCGTCACCATGACCAGGTGTTTGCTCCCCTCGATCGCCATGTGTCCATGCCGTGCGCCCAGGTCCGGGTTGCCTGTCGCCTCCACGACGACGTCGATCCCGCTGCCGATCAGTGCGTCCGCGCGCGTGGTCACTGCGGCGAGGTCCCGGCCGATGGCGTCGTCGATCGCTCCTGAAGTTTCGGCGGTGAGGACCGCGTCGTCCTTCCGGCCGCCCAGCTTCAGCGCTCGCATCGCACGATCGACCTGAAGGTCGGCCACGGCCGACATGCGCATGCCCGGGATCCGGCATACCTGCGAGATGATCTGCGTGCCGAACGTGCCCGCGCCGATGACGCCTACCTTGATGGGCGTGCCGTCCTTCTCCAACTGTTCCAGTCCGTCATGGAGCATGGTCAGTCTCCACTGCGGCTCGGTTCCGCATGCCGTCCCCGGGGATGGGCAGGGGCAACTCGAGTGCCATGGATCATTCCTCGAGGTTCCATATCACCGCCGAGATCTGTCCAAGGCCAATGAAGTTCGCACCGGCATTCGGGTTGCTGATCATGGGGCGCTGTTCCGGAGACAGACCGATTTCGCTCGTCCAGTAGTGAGGCAGACGCTCCGGCAGATCCGTCCAACTGCAGGTGATGTGGTGCATGAAGCAGGTGAGGAGGCGGCCGTCGTTCAGCACGACCGTGCGCGGGCTGTGCATGGAGGGATCGTTGCTGCGATAGATGATGTAGCGATTCAGCCAGTCCCATGTGCGTCCGTGGTCGGTGCTGACGACGGCTTCGTACCCGCGGTATATCCGCCCGTCCAGCTCGCCGATCCGGGCGGCGTGCGTCATGATCAGGCGACCGTCCGGCACCACCGTGATGTTGGCATGGACCCGGCCGAAACGGAAGAACGCCTGCGGCTCGGCCCAGGTCTCACCGTTGTCGGAAGACCACGTGGTGGAGATCGCCCGCCACCCGTCGTGCGGCGAGGGAATGTCGACCAGGTGGGTGCGCAGGCAGGCCACCAGGTCCCCATTCTTTGCTCTCACCACTGAAGATTCCGAGGTTCGCCATGCCTTGGGCAGGAGCCGGGGCTCGTCCCATGTTTCGGTGTCCGCGTGATACGTGCGAAGCAGTGACTGGCCCCCCATGGGCTCGGTTTCGGGCTGCGTCGATCCTTCCACGTAAAAGCCGAACGTCATCTCGGTCCCCTCGACCAGCGGTTGATAGGCCAGGTCGGTGTAGAGCTCACGTCCGTCGGGCAGATGCCCCACGGCCGAGCATTCGCCCCAGGTCTTGCCGCGATCGTCGCTGCGGCATAGCGAGTGCGTATGTGAATCGTCGTCGCCCCTGTAACCGCGAAGGATCAGCGTGTCCGGTCCCAGCGCGGGCACGGCCATCGGCGCGCAGCGCGACAGCGGGACCCGGTGCGGCGGGTGCCAATCCTCGCCCGATGGATCGCCCACGAACAGAAGGCGGTCGCAGGCGTGCAGGTCATGAAGGTCCCGGGTGCGCACGGGCGCCGTCATCGTCAGCACGGGCGAGCCGTCGCCCATGATGTCCAGCCCGGGAAACTTGGGCAGGTTGACCAGGAAGGTGTAGGTGAGGCCCTCGAAGTAGTCCGGCCGGCCTTGGTCGCGGTTCCTGCGGATCGGATGCGGCGAGACCTCCGAGATGATGCGCGTCTTCGGGTAGAGCCCCTGGGCGTCGCGCTGCTCTCTTTCGTCGACCCATTCCGGATCGAGCGTCTGCAGCCTGCTGTTGAATGCTTCATCGAAGATCGGCATGATCATTTTCCTTGGCTCATAACCTAAAACTACCTGCCGTCAGGCCGGCATCGGAATGCCCACCAGGCGATTCGTGGCTCGCAGCGAATGCGGCCCGGAAAAGTGCATCACCGACACGTGGTCGTTCGGCGACGGCAGCGCCGTGAGCTGCTCGAGCACGAAATCGGCCGCCGCCGGGTGACGGCTCACGGTCGCGATGAACCCCAGCGAAAACGCGGTCACCGGCGCGTCGTAGCGCCTGGAGAGATCTGGGACGCCGACCGGGCCCGTGTCGATCTGCCAGACGCTGGCATCGCGATCGGAAGGATAGCCGGCGCGGCTCACGTTCATCGTCTTGACCGGGTATTCGATCACGGCGCGCAGGCGCGTGTCGGCGTCTTCGATCTGCGTCTGAGCGACGATGGCATCGCCCGCATCCGTCGCCCGCGCCGCCGGCTCGAACTCGTCCGCCGGGATGTCGTACGCGCCCGTCGCCGGTCTAAGCTGGAGCCGCGATTCCCCCCAGGTCTCCGTCGTGTCCGCACGCACCTCTCGGTACGTGACCGGTTCACCTCGACGGCTGGTCTTCCGTACGTCAAGGCCCCGTCGATAGATGACGGCGCTCCCGTTGCCGATGATCCATGTGAAGTCATAGTTCGGATCGACGAACAGCGTGTTGGCTCCGGGGCGAAATCCGGTCTCGCCATAGTCCTTATTGACACCGTAGGTGTCCTCGCTCTTGCAGGACGCGCCGAGGTAGTAGGCCGTCGCCGTACCGGCTTCGTCGTCGTAAAGGATCGTACGGCTCTCGATGGCGACGCGGACGGAGTCACGTGCCTTGTTGTAGGGCCACATGTACGAATGCGCGTAGTCGAGGCATGTGATGCCGTCGGAAGTACCTGTCGGGAATTCCTGCATATTGTTTCGCCGGTAACGAGCCTTGGGGTTCAGTATCGCAGATGACAACGGAGACGTTCATCGAAGATCCTTGACGCGCGAATGCCGGCGTGACGATCAGGGCGTCTCCAGGGGTGCGGCCGTCGCCCGACGCGACGGGGACGCGTTCAGCTCGCGACGAAATACGTCGATGCCGACGGACGCCTGCAGGTCAACGGCCATCATCGCGATCCGGCGGCGAGTTCGAGTCGCGGCGGCATCGTTCCAGCTTCCCTCGTCCTCGTCGTACACCTCCTTATAGGGGACGGACTCGAGCAATGCATCGATCCGCCGCAGTGCCATCTCGCCTTTTCTCCGCACATCCCGATCGAAACTGGCCCTTGCGCGCTGCGCCAGCGTCCGCGCGGTGTTGACGTACCGCGAGTCGTCGATGGCCTCACGGTAGCCGAGCAGGTTGAGGCTGCGCGCGGCGCGCCCCGCGCGGTCGACGCGCGTCCAGGGACCACCCTTGAAGGTGATGTGCAGGTCTCGAAAGGGATCGACCGGCCGGCCGAGATCTTCGACGCGGCCGATCACCCACTGCACCCACGGCATCATCCCCTTCAGTCCGCACTTCTCGCTCATGAATCCGATGAGACGGCCGTGGTCGAAGAAGGTGTCCTCGACGGCCATCGACCATGCCATGCCGAGCACCGTCGTGTCCAGACGCTCGGCCTCCTGTCGCGCGGCCGCGGCGGCTTCGGCCGATCGGCAGGGATGCACGTAGTGCATGAAGTTCAGGTCGATCCTTTCTTCGAACGGCCCCATCGACTCGTAGAGCGACGTCGCCGTCATGAGCGAGCCCGCGGCCTGCCGGGCGGTCGGATACATCAACAGCGCGCCGATGCGCGTTTTCGCCCGGCTCCACGGCTCGTCGGCGAGGTACGCGTAGAAGGGGGGCAGCGACTGCTCCAGTCCGTGATCGTAGAGGCGACGCAGGTTGTGGTGGACCAGCGCGCGGTAGCTCTCCGGGAGCGCGTCGGGCAGCACGCCGATCAGCCTTCGTCCCGCGAAGCCATACTGCGTGAGCAGCTCCCGATCCAGCGACTCGGTCATGCTGAACAGCCAACCCTCCAGCGCCAGCACCGCCGGATCGGGAAAGCCCGCCTCCTGGTATAGCGCGAGGCACTCGTCGTAGAAACCGAAATCGGGGGCGCGGGCCTTGCCGGATTCGTAGCCGGGGCGGTTCTGGACGAACAGCGGCGAGATGACACACTGGGTCATGCCGTGCCGGCGCAGCTCGCGCAGCTTGAGCAGGGCGTCCTCCCGGCGGTGCGGCATCCCGTGCCAGCCATAGACGAACGCGCCCCAGTTTCGGGCGCGGTCGAGCGCCAGGTCCAGCACCTCGACGTGAACTTCGAACCGGGATTCGGAGCCGCGTTCGCGCCGGATCGTGACGGGTGCGGTGTACGTGCCTGGCGGGGCGTCGTCCGGGACGCGCACGTCGATGAAGAGTTGGACGTTCTCACCCGCCTTGCCCCGTGCGCCGGTCGCCGGTCGCAACCACTTGACTCGTCGCACGAAGCGGGTCGTTTCCGATCGACGCAGGCCGGCCTGTTCGACGGTGACGTCGCCCACGTACAGGTCGGCTTCGCTACCGGAAAAGCTCGCGCCGACGGAAGACGAGAAGTCACCGATCTCGAAGTTCATCTTCCCGAGGTCGCGCAAGGGCCGGATGACGAACGTCGTCAGCTCATACTCACCGGGGCTCGCGAAGCAGGTCACCCGGCTGGCCCGTTCACGGTCCGACGGACGGTAGTCCGGCATCACGCCTTCGCGATCCCCGGGCACGAAGGTCATCAGGCTGTGCTCGCGCTCAAACTCGGTCGGGGTCGGCTCATCCCGGTGAACCTGTGGCAATCGAGTGACGGGATATTCGGCGGTCCCGTCCGGACCTTGGATTTCAAGGACCGACCATCCGTTGCCGTAGTCGTGTACGGAGACGTTCCTGTTGACGGATCGGGAGCCGGAAGGGCGTTCGACGAAGGTGAACGCGACATCGTCGAACACCACATCACCACGCCCATTCAGCTCCATGTGAATCCTGACGGGCAGCTCATGTCTGAACTTCGCCCCGGTGTAGCACATCGCCGAGAGCTTCAGTACGTTCCGGTTGGCGCCGACGACGTGATCACTTACGCAGAGCGTCGGTCCGTCTTCATGGCCGTAGCCGACGCCGATGCGAACGTCCCCCCTGGTGCCGAAGACGCGCACCCGTGCCGACAACCGATAGTAGCCCGACTGCTTGAGGGGGCCCAGTTTCTGTGACACGGACGCGCCGATCTCGCGGGCCCTGATCCGCAGCGCCGGCTGGCCGACCGTATCGCGCTCGGTCAGGATGGACACGTTGCCCGCTGCGTTGGAATGGGTCTGCCAGCCCGCCAGACCGTCGTCGAACCGGGGGTTGACGACCAGGTTCTCCGCGCCGACCGTGACGGTGGCGCAAGCCGCGCAGGCGCTGAAGATGAGCAGGCGAATCTTCATGGTCGGCTGTCGTGCAAGGGGTCGGAGGTCGGGGTTCAGGATTCAGTCGCACATGCCGCTGCGCGGCACCCAGAGATCATGAATGTCTCGTCCTCGCTCGACCCCAGCCACCCATTCATCGTGGTTCCAACGCGTCAGGCCTTTACCTCGACAACGTGTCAGACCATTCTCTGGTGCAGGTCTCAAGATCATTTCGCCATCGCGGCTTGAAGGTGTACTGCGATGTCCGCGCACACCCGTCGCACCTTATCCGCGCTGTCGCTGGTCCACGTCGAACCCGGCCGCCGCAATTCGGCGACCCACGGCACGGCGGTCATTGCGTGTTCGAGGCGCAGTGAAGCGGCCTGTGCATCTTCGGCAAGCTCCTTTCGGGATCGCGCCCTTTCGATCCAGGCCCGGGCCGTGTTGAGGTAGCGCGAGTCGTCGATGCCTTCCCGGATGCCGAACCACGCCGTGCTTCGCATGGTGGTGCCATTTTGCAGGTGCACGGCCCAGGGACCGCCTTTCCAGTAGCTGTAGGTGAACACGTAAGGGTCGAAGTCATCGGGATCCAGTCCGTAGTTCTTCTCGTACTCCTTGATGTCGTGATCGACCCATTGCGTCCAGCACAGCACACCGTCGACGCCCTTGGCGCTGGTGAGCGAGATTTGCCGCCCCTCCCAGAACGTGTTGAGCGCGCCGATGAAGTCGATGCCGAATAGCGTGTCCGTGCCCATGTCACGAGCCAGGGCGCGCCAGCGGCGGTTGCCGGGCTCGTTGTTGCAGGGGTGCACGTAATGCACGGTGTTGATGTCGAGCGGGCTGTCGAACTTTCGCCACCAATCGAACGTGTAGATGCCCGAGTGCAGCCGGATGTCCGGGGCTTGCTTGCGCCAGACCGGGTACAGGAACCGGGCGTTGACCATCTTGCCGCCGGGTGCGATCTCGTCGACGAGGTGCACGGCGTACGGTCCCCATCCCGCCTTCACCGAATGATCCCGGATGTTGCGGACCACCGTCGCCGCGAACGTGCGCACCTCGTCAGGAATGTCCTGCTCGCGGAAGCGCGCAAAGCCGCGGTTGTCGAAGGCGAGATCCACGCCCAACGCTGCGCAGATGGACGGCAGCAGTCGCTCCATCCCGATGATCGGTGGATCGGGGAATCCGGCCTCCCTGTACAGGGCCACGCATGCGTCATGACCGGACAGATCAACCGACCCGTCCGCGCGGACGGCGATGTTGCCCTGCCGGATGATCGCGGCCTGGGTCATGCCCGCCCAGCGCATCTCGCGCAGACCGCGCAGGTAGCGGGCCCGTCCCTCGTCGTCATCGATCCGCCATCCGTAGCGGAAGAATCCCCAGGGCATCGGGCGCTCGAGCGAGATCGGAAGAACCTCGATCGAGAACGGGATGGTCGAGGCGGAACCATGTTCCGGATCCAGGTGGACCCGTCCCCGGTAGCGTCCGGCGGGGATCTCCGACGGGACGGCCACGTCGACGTAGATCTGGATGTTGCGTCCCCGTCGTGCCGTGCACCGAGCCGTCGGGCGCAGCCACTTGCTGATCCACTGGTACCGGGCGCCGGGAACCCGGGCGTTGTATCCGATCATTTCCGCCGTCGGATTCACGGGTACGTAAAGGGTGCAGCGATCGGCTTTGATCCTGGTCCTGCCGGGACCTGTCAGATCCTCGAGGCGCAGGTCGACGACGCCCAGGTCGGACAGGGGACGGAGACAGAAGGTCACGAACTCGGACTCGCCCCGCGCCGCGAAACGCAAACGATCCGCGCTGATCTCGCTGGTGTCGGGGACGTATTCCGGCAGAACGCCGGCGCTGTTCGAAGGAACGAAACAGACATACCCCGACGCCTTCTGTGCAGCAGAAGTCGTCGGTTCGGGGCGCGTCGACGGCGCCTGCGGGATCAGGCGGACGCGATGACTCCCATCGATGTCCAGGATGACGTTTCCGGGACCGTAGTGCTCCTCCCGGACGCGTTCGTTGATCCACGTCACGCGCGGCTGGATCCGCGCGAGACGAATGTCGCCGAAATCCGCGCGCCCCGGGGACGACAGGATCAGCGCGACCTGCATCTTCGGTTTGGGTGCCGGCGTGTGTCGTGCGGGGCCGAAGTAGAACGTTCGGGATGCTTCGACCCAGTCGCCGGCGCCGCCGGACAATGCCAGATCGACGTAATGCCGAAGGGCGACCGGTCTTGCACCGAAGACGGTGATGCGCGCCTTCACGTCGGTGTCGGACTTCCGCACGCGGGCCTGGATGCGATAGAAGCCCACGTGATCGTCGCCCGGCAGCTCCACCCATTGGCTGTACCAGGCATCGTCGTGTGCGATCGCGCTGGAGATCGTCAGCGCGTGCCCCGCGTCGATGGGCGTGACGGAAAATGTCGGGACGGCCGCGCCGTCCGGCGTCGACGGCTTCCAGGCCACGGGATGTCCCTCGGCGAGATCGACGACGTTACCGTTGCGCAGCAGGTTGTCGCCTGCGACCGGTGGCTGAGGATCATCGGCGCGCAGGACATGGCCCGTCATGCAGATCGATGCCGCAATGAGCATGATGAGACGAACGTGGCGGTATCGCCGATGCGCGGTGGCGCCGGGTTCGACATTCTTGCGATGACGATTGAACGTCATGAACCTGTGTCGTTCATTGCCCCGTGGACGATGTCTCGTTGGACGGATTTCCCTTGTCCGTGCTCCATCGCCATAGCGCGACGTTGTTCACGGGACGGACGGACACCTGTCGACCGCTCATGAATTGAATGACCGTGCGCCGGTCCCAGTCGGCGCGCCATGCGGTGGTGCCGTGGGCCACGCCACCGAAGAAGAGCACGTCACCGGCCTGCATCGCAGGTTTGTGGACCTGGGGCAGATCGATGCTCGTCGTGCCCGGGCCAGGAATCGGGAATGACGCCTTGTGACTGCCCGGTACACAGATGAAGCCCCCGCTGGGATCGCCGAAACCGGCGGGTTCGTCATGCAGGGCCCAGGCGACATTGACCCCGTCAACGTACGGGCGCCCGTTGATCATCGAGTACCCGCGCTGGCCGTGCAGAGAGCCGCCGGTCGTCCCTCGCGGGTAGATGCAGCACATCGGTTCCCAGGCTTCCCTGAAGGCCGGGCCCAGCATCCAGTTCAGCCGCTGGACGATCGCCGGATGCGCGATCATCTTCCTGAACGGCTCGCGGTGCGGTGCCGGCAGTTCGTAGAGTCCGCCGATGCGCGGCCGGTGGATGTCGCCCCGTATTCGCGCGGACGTTTCGGCCGGCCACTGTCCTCCGTTTTCGCGGAAGATCGCCTCCGGCACCTCCTCGAACTTGCTGGGATGACCGGGCGGAAGGTCCGCCTGGGAGGCGATCGTGGCGTCGATCGCCTCGTGGGCCGCGGCGAGCCAGGATTCGTCCATGACGCCGCGCACCACGAGGTAGCCGCGCACGTCCCAGAACCAAAGCTCTTTCGGGTCGGGCGCGAAGTCCTCGTCGAGGACGTCGTCGATCGACCGTGGCCTGTCCACTGCCCCAACCACCTGTGCGCGTTCTCCATTCGAAACCAGCGCCGCCCCCTTGCCCGTCGTTCTCGGTCCGAGCACGGCCATCTGCGGCGGCGTCAGATCGCCGGTCCATGCGGGCGGCGCGACGGCGTCGAACCCGTCGGAAGGCATCGCGCGTGCGCTGATGACCTGGCTCGTGAGCAATCGTCCCGGATCGCCGCGCACACCGTGCAGCGTGGTGGCGGCACACAGGAGCAGGTCGCCGGCCTCGAGCTGCGGCTCGACCGTCATACCCAGCGCGTCCGTCGCGTCGAGCACGTCGGCCGACGGCTCCATCCATCGCTTGTGGCTCGCCGGCACCAGCACGAGGCCGCCCTCGGACGTGGTAGAGGGCGCCAGCGCCCACACGACACGCACGCCGTGGGAGACCCGCTCGCCGCCCTGGCAGACATAGCGGAGCCTTCGATGGTGCTGAGGGTCACCTGCCTGCAGCTTCATCTGCTCCGTCACGTCCAAATCGGAGACGAACATGGAGAGCGGGCGGTCCACGACGAAGCCGGGACCACACAGCGCCTCGAGATACGACTGCAGTATCGGATGTTCCTGCAGCGCACGAAACGCGTCACCCTGCAGCATCCCCTCGCTGCGGCCAGCGGCTTCAATCGCCTCGTTGCAGGTTGCCATCTCCGCCTCGCCCAGGACCTGCGGCACACGAAGAAAACCCGCCACGTCAAACCCGTAGTCTTCGTCGTTGGTCATGGCGATGAGATCCACGCGTGATTCATGTTCGCATCCGTGCGGGGCGGCGAGCGCTCTCGGGTACCATCTGAGTGGGTCCGGACAACACCGTCAAACAGAACCGTCAAACAGGAAGGAGCCACGATGCTCAGCGATCGGTTGGGACCGGCCATGCTTGTCTTCGTTCTCGCCTCGCTGGCCGCGGCCGAGTCGCCGCTCAACGGCACGATCCAGGGCTCGGTCAACAAGGACAAGCTCACCAACTCCGTCATGCACACGCTGCCGCTCGACGCGGCCGTCGCCGACCACAGGACGGGCATGGACGGCCAGCAGCTTCCGACGCGCATCATCTCGACTGTCTCGCCGGTCGTCGTGCGGCAGAACGATCCGGACGGTCCGAAGTACCAGGAAGCGCTCGGCTACACGTTCCTGCTCAACTCGCCGAAGTATCCCGGGCTCTGCCGCATGGACGACGGCACGCTCGTGCTGACGCTGACCGCTGCGCTGTCGGGAGAGATCGTGGACGGTCCCGACGGCGTTCAGTTCGTCGACGAAAATACGCGCACGGACGTCATTCTCCATTCGAAAGACCAGGGCGCTTCATGGAGCCAGCCGCGCCGGATTCCGGGTTACCGCACGACCCCGATGAACCTTGGAGGCCGCCGCCTGATGATGCGCGGCTACACCAGCAAGAACGACGTCCCGGAAACCTACCACCTCTGGTTCAGCGACGATGCGGGCGCGACCTGGGGTGCGCCCGAACGAATACCCGCGCTGCCTGACGGCAGCGACGTGATCACGGACGTCGCCATGAACTTTCCGCGCGAGGGCGACGTGATGCGCTTCATGTTCTTTCACAAGCCGACCAGACCCGACCGGACGGGAACGATCATGCGCCCGTACAACTTCGTCGAGCACAAGTGGGGTGACCCGACGTTCTTCCCGAGCAGCTTCCGCAGTTCGGAGGCATCACTGGCCCGCGCCACCAACGGGGATCTCGTGGGCGTGTTCCGTTCGGGCCGCGAGGGCATCCCCGCGCCGTCGGATCATTGGCGCGGCATCGTGACGGGCTATTCGAACGATGACGGGAAGACATGGGCCGGCCCGTTCGTGCATTCACTTTACGGTCACGTGCACCACAGCCTGGTCGTGTTCCCCGACGGGCGCATCCTCATGACTTTCGCTTCGCGCCTGGGCGAGTTCGACGGCCGGCTCTACCACGGTTGCGAGGCCGTGTTCAGCCACGATCACGGGCGCACGTGGGAGTGGGAACGGCGCTTCATCCTCTTTCGCTGGCCCGACGGCAGCATGCACAGCCCTCAGTCGGTACGACTCGACGACGGCAGGGTGCTCACCGTCATCATGCATCACACGAGCTACACATGGCGCGACAAGCAGACGCACGGGAACCTGCTGGCGATGAGCCATGTGTCGGTGGTGATCTGGGAGCCGAGGCGAGGGAGTCATTAATTTCCCCCCTCTACGCTGAGCGCGGCGCGCAATCCGTAGTCAGGCAAGGCGTAGTAGGGCGCGTATCCGCGATGGCGGAACGACGTGCGGAGATAGGGGGCCTTGCACAGGTAGGAGCCGCCCCGCAGGAAGTATTGCCATTGCGCCGCGTCATTGCCGGGTCGCCGGTCGCCGCCCGCGCACCACTCGAAGACGTTCCCGTACATGTCGTACAGTCCCCACGGGTTCGCGAGCTTTTCGCCGACCGGGTGCGTGCGGTTGTCGCTGTTCGGACTGTACCAGGCGTGTTCGCCGAGCCGGGACGGATCGTCGCCGAAGGAGAACGCGGTTCGGGTCCCGGCGCGGCACGCGTGCTCCCACTCGGCTTCCGTCGGAAGGCGCAGCCCGTGGCCTGCCTTCGCCAGGAACTTCTCGCAGCCCTCACGCATGAACCGTCCGACCACCGGGTGTCGTTCTCCCTGGAATCGCTCGGGTTTCCAGCCCCTGATGCTTTGCGCCGGGTTCTCGCCCATGATCTTCTTCCACTCGGCCTGGGTGACTTCGTATTTCCCCATGTAGAAGGGCTTGTCGACGGTCACCGTCCGAACCTCGCCGCGTTCGGATTCGGTCTGAAAGCGGCCCGCCGGAATGAACCGCATCGGCATGCCCGTCTTCTCATGGACGATCTCGAGCGCGTACCCGGTTTCCGAATACGGCTCGGCCAGCGTGTGGTCCTCGACCCGGAAGCCGGGTGGGACGCGCAAGGGCTTCATGCCGCGTTCCAGGGCTTTCCAGTAGACGCGCGGAATCCATGAGTAGTGTTTGGTCTTGCCCACGACACCGTCCTCGAACCGGGCGTCCGGCGAGTCCAGCCACCACGAGGGGAACTCGGTGTAGATCCAGACGTATCCGTCGCCGTACTCGATCGCGTTACGCAAGGAGGTTTCGAGATAGTTGGGCGTGCGGTAGTTGTCTTCGGGTCGGTCGCCGTACCAGGCGTGATTGCCGTGGTAGTTGTACATGTCCATGTAGAGGCCGAACCCGACGCGCATCTTTCGGCGGTAGGCCTCGGGGACGAGCGTGTATTGCAACGCCTTCTCCGTGACCTTCTTCCGCAGTCCCATGAACGCATCACGGCCCCCGAACCGGTATGCGCCCTCGCAGCCGTCCACGAAGATCGTCTCGTCGTCGCTGGCCTCGAGCATGCCGTCAAGGAAGCGCGCGTAGACGCCGTTGTCCGAATCGGACAGGTCCGTGGTCTCATCGCGAAGCTGGATATGGCTGTAGGCGTACAGCGTCCAGACCAGGCAACCCGGGAATCCCTTGTTCAGGGCCCGCGCGAACGACTGGCCGCGCCGGCGCGCCTGGGCCGACATCTGCTCCCATGTCGTGTCCTTGTAGTTGTCGAATCGTTTGAGCGCGTAGTCTTCTCTCGATCCGCCCCAGCTCCAGAAGGGGCTGCCGTACTCCTCGCAGTCGAGGACGATGCCCCGGAGCCCGCCCTCCCGCGCGACGCGGGCCAGGCTCTCGATGTTGTGCAGCACCGTCGCCCAGCGCTCGTCGTCGAACCAGTCGAAATGGGCGCCTTTTCCAAGATAGGTCACGACCCACAGGAGATTGTCGCGACTGCGCGTGACCCTGGTCGCCTTCAGGTCTTCGATGGCGGCCGTGAGCATGTCGGCGCCGAAGCGCTTGCCCTGGAACGCCTCCCAGGAGACGCCATGGCCCGATCCCTGCTCGACGCATCCCTTCGGCGCGAAGGGCCACTTGTAGAGGTGCACCAACGTCCCGGTGAACGGGCGCTGCTCCCACCGCGCGATGTGCTTGCGAAAGTACTTCACGTCCGGGGACGACCAGCCGAGACTGATCACCATCGGCGGATCCTGGCGCGGCCCCCATGCGTCGTCACCGACGGCGGTCTGTGAGGCCATGAACGGCAGGGCCAGCAGGACGATCCGCATCGCGAAACCAGATTCACCGACAGAATGCTTCGGGTCATCAAGCATGCTCGGACACCCTCGTGGGGAAAAGAAGCGTGTAGGACACACCGGGATGAGTCGACGACGGATCCTATTCCACGCTGCAGGCGGCGCGCAAGCCGTAAGCGGGAAAGGCGTAGTAGGGCGTGTAACCTCGATGGCGGAACGAGGTGCGGCAGTACGGCGCCTTGCTGTTCCAGGAGCCGCCCCGCAGGAAGTATTGCCATTGCGCGGCGTCGTTGCCGGGTCGCTGTTCGCCGCCCGCGCACCACTCGAAGACGTTGCCGTGCATGTCGTACAGCCTCCAGGCGTTCGGCAGCTTCTGCCCGACGGGATTCGGACCCTTGGTGTTGTCGATGTACCACGCGTGGTCGCCGAGCCGAGCCGGGTCGTCGCCGAATGACCAGGCGGTTTTCGTCCCCGCCCGGCACGCGTGCTCCCACTCGATCTCGGTCGGCAGGCGCAGGCCGCTGCCGGCCTCTTTGAGAAAGCGTTCGCAGTCCTCGCGACGAATCGCCCCGAGGATTGGGCGCTGATCCCCGAGGAATCTCTCGGGTTTCCAGATCTTGACCTTGTCCATGGGGTTCTCACCCATGACCTTCTTCCACACGGCCTGGGTGACTTCGTACTTCCCCAGGTAGAAGGGCTTGTCGACCGTCACGGTCCGGACCTCGCCGTTATCAGATTCGGTCTGAAAGCTGCCTGCGGGAATGAACCGCATCGGCATGCCCGTCTTTTCGTGGACGATCTCGACCGCGTAGCCGGTATCCGAATACGGTTCGGCGAGCGTGAGGTCCTCGACGCGGAAGCCGGGCGGGACGCCCAACGACTTCATGCCACGTTCCAGGGCCTTCCAGTAGGCGCGCGGAATCCACGTGTAGTGTTTGGTCCTGCCCACCACGTCTTCTTCGAAGCGCGACTCGGGCGCGTCGAGCCACCAGGAGGGAAACTCGCTCCAGATCCAGACGAATCCGTCGCTGATCTCGAGCGCGTTGCGCACCGACGTCTCGATGTTGTCCGGCGTGCGGAAGTTGTCCTCGGGCCGGTCGCCGTACCAGGCATGGTTGCCGGGGTAGTTGTACATGTCCAGGTAAAGGCCGAACCCGAGACGCATCTTCCGACGGTAAGCATCAGGCACGAGCGTATATTTCAGCGCCGTCTCCTTGGCCTTCTTCCGCAGCTTGATGAACGCTTCACGATCCCGGTACCGATACGAGCCCTCGCTGCCGTCGACGATGATCGTTTCGTCGTCGCTGGCCTCGAGCATGCCGTCGAGAAAGCGGGCATAGATATTGTTGGAGCCTTCGGACAGGTCCTCGTCCCCATCGAGAAGCTCGATGTAGCTGTACGCGTACAGCGTCCAGACCATGCAGCCCGGGTATCCCCTGTTCATGGCCCGCGCGAACGACTGACCGCGCCGGCGTGCCTGGGCCGACATCTGCTCCCATGTCCTGCCCTTGTAGGTGTCGAAGTTCTTCAGCGCGTAGTCCGGCCTGGGCCCACCCCAGCTCCAGAAGGGGCTTCCGTACTCCTCGGTGTCCAGGATGATGCCGCGCAGGCTGCCCTCCCGCGCGACCCGGGCCAGGCTCTCGATGTTGTGCAGGACCGTCGTCCAGCGCTCGTCGTCGAACCAGTCGAAATGACCTTTTCGAAGATACGACACCACCCACATGAAGTTGTCGCGACTGCGCGTGACCGGCGTCGCCTTCAGGTCTGCGATTGCGGTGGCGAGCATTTCGGCGCCGAATCGCTTGTCCTGGAACACCTGCCAGGATATGCCGTGGGGGGATCCCATCTCGACGCACCCCGCCCGCGCGAATGGGTACTTGTAGAGGTGCACGGCCGTCCCGGTAAACGGGCGCTCCGCCCAACGCGCGGCGTGCCGGCGAAAGTACTGGACGTCCGGGCACGACCAGCCCATGCTGATCACCATCGGCGGATCCTGGCGCGGCGCCTCCCACTTCTGCTCCGCGGCGACGGACTGGAAGCACGGTATCGAAACGACCAGAAAAAATGCCGACACCAGGACGTTCAACGCGAATCGACCGGACGGCGAGGCGGACTCGTGGTGTTGCTCCATGCGGGAAATCTAATCGATGCGCGCCGGCATATCGAATCGTTCGTCGCGACCGACTGGAATCCATGTTGCTCCTCGCGGGTGCCTGGGGTCGAGCGCAGCGAGCCTCCAGCGGACGTCATGAGCACGTTGAGACACTGGTCGCTTGTCGCGTCGGGGCATTCGGCGTGACACTGGGCGCCCACAAGATCTTCCCCGGCCGTTTCGACTCGGCTGGTGCGCGTTTCGACGTTTCTCGTGGTTTCAAGCGTCGCGCCCTCGCTGGGGGCTCGCTGCGCTCGAGCCCAGGCCCCCGCGCATGAATCGTTCGTCACGACCGGCTAGAATCCATGTTAGGAATCAAGCCATGACCCGATCCGACGAGTCGCTCAACGCTTTCGAAGCCGAAGAGCGATTGTGGCATGAATACCTCGAGGCGTATCGTCATCCGCCTCGCGATTTCGCCGGGGGCTTTCGACCGCTGGGCGGATTCATCGCCGACTTTACGGTCGTCTGGCACGAGCAGCGCATGCACATGTTTCACATCGACCGGCGCCTCGGCGAGACCGAGTGCGCCTGGCCGGGGCACGAGATATTCATCGGGCACGCTTCGACCGGCGACCTGGTGAGCTGGGAGGTCCACGATCCGGTCCTTCTCATCCGGCCGGGGACCTGGGAGGGCTGTCATGTCGGGGCGCCCTACATCCAGCCTCACGACGGGCGTTACGTCATGGCGTACCAGGGCATCAACGAGGCGGGAAGCCAGAACCTGGGCCTGGCGTTCAGCGACGATTTGTTCGAATGGAAGCGGTCGCCGCACAATCCGATCAGCCCGCTCGCGCAGGCCGAGTGGGCGTTCTGGCGGAGCGACGGCACCGCCAGCTGCCGGGACGCTCACCTCAACTTCGTCGACGACCGATTCTGGCTGAACTTCACCGCCTGCACGCGCGAAGGGGGAACCTGCATCGCCATGGCCAGCAGCAGTGACCTGGTGACGTGGAACGATCACGGGCCGATCATCGACGGCGGCTCCGATCGGAACGCCGACGACGAATCGGCGCCGTTTCACCACGTGCACCACATCGAGTCGAGCGCCCTGATTCCCCACGAGGGTCACTGGTTGCTGTTCGGCATCGATCGTGACGGCATCCATTACTGGGAAAGCCCGACGATGGATCGATTCGACTACGCGCAGGGAAAGCCACTGTGGAAGGACGTGGGGCCGGGCGAAGTGGCATGGCGAGACGGATCGCGGTGGCTCATGTGCGCCTGCCATTATGAAGACGGCTACGGCGTGCCGGGTTCCGTACTGCGCTTCGGTGAGATCGACTGGTCCGATGCCGAACCCGAGGTGAGGATGATCACGGGCGAGTCGCGTATTGCGGACTGGGTCCGCAGGATCAAGACATGAGCCGACGGGATTCGTCCAGACGCGAGCGGGCCGCGATCGACTGGCGGGTCGCGTGGAGCATCGTGATCGTGCTCGGCCTCGGCGCCTATTACGGGTACCAGTTCTACATGCGGGCCCAGGAACGGAAGACGGTTGCGCTCGTGAAGAGCATCGTGGAGCCGGAGGAGCTGATCGGCAGGCTGATGCCGCGATTGCGGCACCTGGACCAGGCGGCGCTCAACCTGCAGGTGCCCGACCACGACGCGCGACAACTCTTCGCCGATGAAGTTCGCGTCCGCGACCTGGCGCCGAACGCCCCGGCGCCGGCGGCCGGGAGCGACGTCCTCGAGACGCGACTGGCGCCCTGGCCCGTGACCGACGCCGAAGCATCGCGATCGATCGATACCGCGCCGATCTGGCGCGGATACCTCTCGTCGATCGAGTCCTTCGAGCACGCGCATTTCTACATCGTGCGCGGCCGCCTGGCGTCGGACGGAACCCTCGAAACGGACATGGGCTTCACGGGACTCGCCCGAACCTCGTCCGGTGCCCTCGAGGCCGTCCACGCCCGGCAGCAGGTCGTCTGGACGCGCACGCGCGCCGAAAAGGACCCGTGGCGCATCACCACCTGGCGGCAGGGGAAATTCGAGCGACGACTGCGCGAATCAGCGATGTTCCGCGAATCGCTCGACCTCGCGCTGCAGGATCCGCGCGACCTCGAACGTGCCCGCACGTCGCGTCACGCGAAGCTCGCCCTGAAGTTCGCGCAGGGAAAGCGGTTCATGTTGCCGGACAAGGTGCACACCGCAGTGTTCGATACCGCGTCCACGCTGCAGCATCCCGGCCTATCGGTGGTGGATGTCGACGGCGACGGGCTGGATGACCTGTACGTCATGCCCCGCTGGGGCAGCAACCTGCTGCTGCATAACCAGGGCGGCGGTCGATTCAGGGAGCGGGCCGCCGACTTCGGCCTGGATATCCGTGCGGCCTCGACCAGTGCGATATTTGCCGACTTCGACAACGACGGCGATCCGGACCTTTGGCTCGGGCGCAGCGTCAAGCCAAGCATGTACCTGGTCAACGAAGACGGTCGATTCGTCGACCGGTCCTCGACGCACGTGTCGATCAGCATGCCGTACCTGGTGGTGTCCATGTCCGCGGCGGACTACAACGGCGACGGCCTGCTCGACGTGTACCTGGCCCGATACGCGCTCTCCCCGGCGACGCCCGACTCGAGCTGCGAACTTATGAGCGCGGAGCATTGCGCGGAGCTCGAGCGCCGCACCGGCGCCATGATCATCTCGGATCGATTCTTCAACGATCCTGGTCCGCCGAACCTGCTGCTCGAAAACCAGGGCGGTGGACGATTCGCGCCCAGCGCACGGAGCCGCCAGGTCGCGCCGTGGTTCAACTCGTTCCAGGCCACGTGGTCCGATTTCGACGATGACGGCGACCCCGACCTGTACGTCACCAACGATTTCGCCCCGGACAACCTGTATCGCAACGACGGTCCGGCGGGCTTCGTGGACGTGACGGCGAACTACGGCGGCGAAGCGATGACGGGATTCGGAATGGGCGCGTCGTGGGGCGACTACGACAACGACGGCCGACACGACCTGTACGTGTCCAACATGTACAGCAAGGCGGGCCTGCGCATCACCGGACAGATCGACAGGCTCGACCGGCGGTTTCGCCACCATGCGGCCGGCAACGTGCTGCTTCGCAACGCCGGCGCGCAGTTCGACGCGGTATCCGGTCTCGAACCGCCGGCGTTGACGGTCGCGAAGGCCGGTTGGGCGTGGGGCGGCCAGTTCGTGGACGTCGACAACGACGGATTCCTCGATATCTACGTCACGAACGGTTACTACACGGCGCCCTGGCAGGTGGACAGCCTGGCCGACATGTGAAGTGCGTTCTGGCGCACGGTCGTGCGCGTCGATACCGAGATGCCGCCGCTCTTCCGCGGATCGACCGCGTGGAAGATCAAGTTCGACAACGAGACGTTCACGCCGGAGGACGCACGGTCCTCTTTCAGCGGCCATGAGCGCAACCACCTGTTCGTCAACCACGGTGGCGAACGTTTCAGCGACCTCTCGACCGTCTCCGGTCTCGACGCCGATCGCGACGGCCGCGCGTTCGTGATCTGGGATTACGATCGCGACGGCCGCCAGGACATCGCGCTGGTCAACGCCAACGCGCCGCTGCTGAACCTGTATCGCAACGAGATTGGTGGCGCCAATCGAATGATCGCACTGCGCTTCGTCGGGGCCAACCACACGGACCAGCCGGCGCAGGAAGCCGCCTGCCGTGATGGATACGGCGCCGTGGCGGAAGTGGCGCTCGGCGACATGACGCTCAAGCGCGAGCACCGGTGCGGCGAGGGATACGCGGCCCAGAACAGCCGCACGATGATCGTAGGTATCGGTCGGCACCAGAAGGCGCAGCACGTGCAGATACGCTGGCCGTCCGGAAAGACGACGCGAATCGAAGATGTCGCCGCGGGCACGCTGCTGACTTGTTTCGAAGACGAGGCGACCTCACCGCGCGCCGCGAGCTTCCACCAGGAGTCCTACCTGGCCGACGCGAGCAGTACGTCGTCAGCGGCACCGCCACGTCACCTGACGCGCTTCGCGTCCGATCCGGCACCCGACGCCGGTTCCCGGCTGCGCCTGCTGATGACGATGGCGACCTGGTGCGTGGCGTGCAGCGAACGGAAGCCTCAACTCGAACTGCTCCGCAGCCGGTTCGACCCGGCCGAGCTTGCGCTGTTCGGACTGCCCGTCGACCCGTCCGACACGCGCGCGAAGCTCGGCGCGTACATGAATCAGTTCACGCCTCCCTATGAGCTGCTGTACGACCTGACCAGCCGGCAGCGTCGCGAAGTCGAGCAACTGCTTTCCGAGACGGGGCACGAGGAGACCATTCCGTCCAGCATCGTCATTGACGGGAGCGGGGCAGTGCTGCGCGTGTTTCCGGGGGTGCCCACGGTTTCGGAGGTGAGGGTGCTTTTACGCGAGGAGGAGGGGGAGAATTAAGCTATCAGCTTGATTGCTGCGTCGCCAGGTCCGGATCGCAGTCGGCCAGCCATTCATCGGTAAGGAACTTGCCCAGCAGGAAGTGCTTGCGGTCGGGATAGAAGAGGATGCGCTCGTTGTCGTCCTCGAGCAGGCTGGGATAGGAGCCGGCGTCGCGCCGCCCGGCGACGCCGATGGGTGCGCCATCCGTGTTGATCAGCACTTTGGGCGGGCCGAATCGCAGGCCGCGCGCGGGGTGTGCCTCGTCTTCGCGTCCGATGCTCGCGAACGCGGGCCAGCGGTTCTCGCGCCAGCATTCGAAGCGGCACGGAAAGTGCCCGCCGTTGGCGTCACCGTTGTTGTTGCAGTAGAGCAGCAGAAAGCGACCATCGCGCATCCGGTAGAGCGGCGCCGGGGTGACGGGGTGCAGCATCAGGGGCCCCCCGTGATCCCGGTAGACCGGGGCAGGCGGACTCCATGTCCGGCTGCGATCGTTCGACATCGAGAACGACAGGAAGCCGGCGTCGGTCCGCATGACGCAGTAGAAACGTCCGTCGGAAAGCTCGACCAGCGCCGGCTCCTCGCAGAACGACTCCTTCGGATCGATGGCGCTCGGCACGCGCAGGCCGCGCGCGCTTTCCGGGAACGTCGTCGTGGTCAGAAGCGCAGGGTCGCGCTCCGTCAGGATGTTGTCGAACCGCATGAAATAGGATTCGCTGCCGGGACCGGCGGGGGAGTGCGCCGAATTCCAGCAGGTGAACGGCGCGATGATCTCGTCAAGGTCGGTGCGCAGCGGTGTCTGCCAGATGATCCAGGAGACGGGGATCGCCTGGTCCGGGTTGTCGCCGCACGTTCTTTGCAGGGGGATCTCGTAGCGATCGTCGCTCCAGGTGACGCCGTCGTCGTCGCTGTACCGGCAGAGCAGCGCGCCGCTGATGTCATATCGAAAGTCCGCGACGCCCGTGCATTTCCAGTAGAAGCAATAGACGCGGCCCATCTCGGGCACCACCACCGGAAAGCCCCACGAAGCCATCCCCGCGTGGTCCTTCGCGGCTTCATCGCTCAACGCGGCGGCGCGCCACACGCGGTCACGGTTGATCGGCGCCCGAAAGTTCGGATCCATTTCGGTCGCACGGCCGTCGACGATCGCGGGCGCCGTCCACGTGCGACCGCGGTCGGTCGAACGCGCCACGACCACGGACTGGTTGGGCTGCCCCTCGTCGGCGCCCATCGTCCAGAAGGCAAGCCACGCGCCGCCCGGGGCCTTCACCACGAGCAAGTGCTGGTTGGCGGAGTCGTGCCCGTTCTCGCTGTCGGGGAGGTAGACGACCAGGTCGGGGCCGGTCCGTTTCCATTCTTCGGCGTACGCAATCTGTCCCATGAATCCATTCTAATCGAGATGCCTCCAACTGAACTCGACAGCACCTGGCTTCACATCCATCGTGCTGTCTTCTCCGTGGCTTCGCGTCTTCGTGAGAGGCCTTCCCGGGATTGGGTTGCAGGTCTGCCGCGGCCTGCTGGTTAACCGCGATTCCATTCCAGAACGATCGCGGTGAAATCCAGCGCCTTCAGCTCGGTGTTCAGCACCAGGTGCAGTCCAGCGTCCGATTCGGTCATGCTGGCGGGCCGAACGTCGCGCCACCGGCCGTCCTCATCGGGCATGAGCACGCGGGCGGGCAGGCCGTCGTCCGACGACAGCGTGATGGAGATGGAGGGCCAGTCATCCGTCTCGAGGTTCGCGATCCCCACGACCGTGTAGCCGTCGTAGTCGCGTCGGACGGGAACCATCCAGGTCGCGTCGCCATCGACGGTCAGTTCTACAGGGCCTCGGCTCAGCCATCGGACGACGTCCTGCATCTGCCGGCGACGATGCCAGTTCATGAAGTAGACGTCGGTCCCGTCAGAGAGGTCGCAGGCGTAGGTCGCCACGCGGCCGCCGCGCTCGTTCTCGTACTGGACCATCGCCGGGCGAATGGGCCGACGGTCCATGTCCACGAACTGCGAGATGACCTGCGCGCCGTCGCAGGGTGTGATGCCGCAGGAGTTCCGAGCCACCCTGAGCGTGTCCAGCGCCATGTAGGAATCAGTTGGACCGCCCGATTCATCGACGTACGCTTCCGCGACGATCGGCGTCTTTGCAGACTCGAGCACGTCCGATGGCTCGACACCTGTCAGCAATCCAAACCCCAGGTCGTGCAGCACCTTCAGCGCGCTGGCATCGACGAGCAGTCCGTTGGCAAGCATCGCGGAGATCGTCTCGTGATCGAGGGCGCGCAGCGCCTGGCCGGTGGTGCAGCAGACGATGGAGGGATTCCAGATGACCGGGACTCCGCTGCCCTGCAGCGGCGCCGCCCATCCGTCGCCGTCGCCGAGTCGCAGTAATCGGGACATGTCGTCCCCGGGGCGCAATTGCTTGTGATCAGCGGTCCTCGGATCGAAGAGCACCTGGATCCCGCGCGGTTTGCCGCCCGGACCGCATCGATCGGACAGCGCGTGCAGAAACGGCTTGACCCCGCGCAGCATCGGGCCGTACCGCCGATCCACGGCGAGCGGCGTGCCGAGGTGATCGAAGAGGTTCATCGTGATCGACGAGTGGCCGAACAGTTGCGAAAGTCCCAGCTCGAGGCGCGTGAAGCGTGCCGACTTCGCGTACGGCGTGTACGGGTAGTTTTCCAGCTCCGGGCATATCCTCGTGTCGGGCGGCAGGCAGGCCAGCTCCTTCTGATGGTCTCTCCGGTCGGGCAGCAGGCCGTCGGCCCTGACCTCGCAGTATGGGCTGAAGCTGGGGCGTGCCACCGGCTCGTGCGGACCGGCGAGCGCCTTCAGCGCTCGCGGCCACCACCGGCCGTCCAGCGATTCGCTGCACATCAGGCCCAGCCGGGTCGAGGGGCTCACTTCGTGCACGGCGCGGGCGACGCGGCCCGCCGTCTCGACCATCGCCTCGCCGAGCAGTTCGAACCAGGCGGCGCGGATCGGATCCGGCGGTCCCGGTCGGAGCAAGCGCGCCACGAGCGCTTCGCGGTCAATGGGCTCACCGACCGCATCGGACAGCGCGGCCATGTGGTCGGGGCAGTAGCACCCCCATTCGACCGGCTCGTGGTTGAAGGTGCGGTAGTCGTCCTCCAGCCAGAGGATGTGCGGCTTCGTCGAGGCGTAGAGGGCGTACGCCTCGACCAGCCAGGTCTGCCAGGCTTCGGAAAGCGGACAGGCGCATGCCCTGCACTGCGCCCCCGATTCATCGACCATCCATCGCATTGCCGGGTGGACGTCCCGCATGTCCCGACGGCGATCCGCGTGGTTCAGCGTGACCCAAGGGTTGACCGACGAGGCAATGCCGTGATCCGCCGTGGCGATGCGCGCCTCGTCGAGCCAGGGAAGGTAGGCCTTGATCGTGTCGAGTGGTGTCAGCCCGTGATTGAAATGCTCGACGTCGACCTTCCAGATCACCTCGTCGATGTCGTGGGCGCGACAATATTCGACCGTCTCCGCGATGTCCTTCGCGGCGCGCCACGGCGACAGGCAGCGACGGAGCATGTAGTGGGCCGGCATGGGGTCTCGGGTTCCGGGTCGCTCGTCATTCGGCGGCGTTCTGCGTCTCGACGTGCGCCCTGGTTCCATGGCCGATGCACTCGATGACGGCGACCAGGGCGTCATCGAGCACGCGGTGGAGCGCGTCGAGCAGCTCGTCCTGCGTCGCGATGTCCCCGAAGACGAACACGTATGTCGGCACGCGAAGTCGCCGGTCGATCCGTTCGATCATCGCGCGCTGCTCGATGCTCAGGCAATAGGTGTAGTTGATCAGCTCCTCGTAACCGGGATGAGCCTCGACGAGGATCGAGATCATCAGCGTCGGCACGTCGTCGCTCTTGCCCTGCTCGACCACTTCGATACCGGCCTCGGTGAGCCGCTTGTGGATATGGCCCATGGCTCGGCTGGTCGTGAATCCGGCTTTTCGAAGGGCGTCGTCGTCGGCCTCGAACGCGACGCTCAGCTTCCTGATCCGAGCCAGCGACACGAGCTCGTCGCTGATCTCCGGGCGCGGCGGCACGAAAGGGCCCGCCAGGCAGGCCCAGCCGATGAGCGTCACGGCAGGGATCGCCACGAGCAGTGATCTCGATTTCGTTCGCCAGGGCCTCATGACCGGGTCTCCGGATTGGCAGTTCGAGTCTTCCGACGGGCATCATATCCTCGGGGTCACACCGGGATGGTGACGTCGCAAAACAGCCCATCTTCCCACCTTGGCCTGTCATTTTGGCGGATCGATCGATCTCTCGGTTGACGGCCCTTCTGAATAAGGGTATCATTCAGGCCAGTACGGCGAGGTGAAAGCGGCACAGCATTGGAGGGCGATTCACTTTTAGTATGGCTCCCGTCCGGGAGAAATGATCTCTATTGCGGTATCTGACTTCGAAGATCTGAAAAGAAAGGACACACATGAGACGCGCTAGCTTGATGATGACCGCCCTGGCGGTCGGCCTGATGGTGACCGGCTCCGCCTGGGGCGTGCACACGTTCCAGAAGATGGAGAACTTCAGCAGTGATCCCGGCTGGGACGCGACCGGCAACACGCCGGGCGACGGCCTCGGGCAGGACTTCGGGTTCTCGAACACGAACAATGCCGGTGCTGCGGCAGGTGAAGCCGGCGGCATCATCGGACGAACCGGAACGTCAGGCAGCAACCCCTCCGCCCCGGTCGCGTATTATGCCGCCGATCTCGGTGGAACCATCGACTTCAATCACCCCTTCTCGGCGAGCGGCAGGATTTTCCTGCAGGACCAGGCAAATACGACGAACGCCTTCCTCGGTTTCTTCGATTCCAACAATGCCTGCTTCAGCTCCCAGTGCAGCGGCCCCTCGGTTGCCGGCTGGCTGGTCGACTTTGCTTCGACCTACATGGTGTGGGATGGCCCCGGAGGAGGATCCTGGGAAAAGAGCGCCGGATTCCCCACGACCGAGAGAGGCTTGCTGGATTGGTCATTCTCCTATGACCCCGATGCAGGCACCAACGGAGAGATCTCCGGAACCCTTGGCACGATCGTCGTCGCCCCGACTGACATCAGCGCATTCGTACGAGGCAGTGGCGCGACCTTCGACCGTTTCGGCATTGCCGGTGGCACGGACACGAACTTTGGTAGCACCGGCCCGGCCTACATCGACGACGTCACCTACACCGCGATCCCCGAGCCGGCGATCGCGGGCCTTCTGGCCTGTGGCGGCCTGATGCTGTTCCGGCGCCGTCGGGCGTAATGACCTGACTTGACAGAAAGATCAAAGACGGCGCGGCGCTTCGGCCCGCGCCGTTTTTTTTTTATGCGCCGTATGTGGGTGTGGCGCCTGGAGGGCCGAGCTCCCGCGAGGCCGCCACCTGCGAGGACGGACACACCCTTCGGCGTCGCCGGACGCGAGGCGATGGAGGTCGGCGTGCGCTCGGGCGAAGTCCAGCTCGGACCGTAGCGGTGAGTCAGTCTTCTGAGTTTGCGGCCTCGCGGGAGCTCGGCCCTCCAGCCCGTCGCAGGTGCTGCGCCGCCTCGTCCGACTTGCCCTGCGCCTCCAGCGCCCGGGCGAGGTCGGCGTGCGCCCGGGCCAGGTCCGGATCGATCGCCAGCGCGCGGCGCAAGGTGCTTACCGCCTCGTCCAGCTCACCTTTCAGCGTCAATGCCAGGCCGAGATTGTCCAGCGCCCCCGCGTTGTCGGGTCGGATCCCCAGGGCGGCACGAAAATGCCCGATCGCCTCGTCGAGGCGGCCCTCGTCCAGCCGAACGATGCCCATGTTGTTGCGCGCGTCGAAATGATGGGGACTGACCCTCAAGGCCCGCTGGAACAGCTCGACCGCCTCGTTCACGCGACCTTTCCGTGCCACGAGCATGCCCAGGTTGCTCATCGCATCCGCATGTTCCGGCTCCAGATCCAGCGCCTGGCGATACAGTGTTTCGGCCTCCCTGTTTCGTCCCTTGCTCTGCATGAGCACCGCCTGGCCGAACAGGTCCTTCCCGCTGCTCGACTGCTTCTTCAGCGCCTGCTCTCGCCGGCGCTGCAGCGTGTCGCGCGCCGCGTCGCCTATTGGCGGCGTCCATCCCAGATGCGCCAGCCGATCCGCCAGCGCCCGCGCCACGACGACGTTGCCCAACGGATTGAAATGACCCGAGTACGCGCTGCGCGCCTCCCGATCCGATAGCGCGTCGAAGATCGGATCGAGGTCAACAAACGCATAGCCGATCGGGTCCGACCAGGCCTTCAGGTCATCGCGCACGGGCATCTCCGATTCCCCGTACGCCTTCTCCGGAATGAACATCACCAGCATCCTCGCCCCGCAATCGGCAATATCTTGCTGCATCTGCTGCAGGATCGCCTTGACCAGCGCGGATCGCTCCGACCGGTACTGCGGGGACGCCTGCTCTCGAGTGGTTTGTCGAGCTTGTGATCGCTGACGGTACCAGTGAAGGGCGTAGCTGATCGGGGCGCGGTGCGCGTGCTGCGCCAGGATCTGCTCGGGCGTCGGCACCGGCACGTTGGTCAGCTCGAGCTGATCGTCGCGAAGCTCGAACCGCGGCTTGGCGAACTCGCGAAAGCTCAGCAGCGCCCGGTCTGCATCCAGCTCGTAGAAACCGACGATCACGACATCCGGGTCGTACCGGACGCCTTCGTCCTGCAGCATGATCAGCTGCTGATCGATGCCGTAGCCGAACACGCCGAGGTTGACCACATCCCATCCGCCGATCGCTTCCTCGAGCACGAACGGCCAGATCTCCTCGTCTTCACCGTCGAAACCGAACGTGTACGAGTCACCGATCGCCACGATTCGCTTGCGGCCTGCAGGTTTCTCATACGGGATCTCGCGCATGCTGCGCAGACCTCTGGAGTTCGTCGATACCGGAGGATGATCGCCGACCTCGACCTTCGCGAGATTCGCGATGGGCACCCATCCGAGCCGCGGGTGGTATCGACCCATCCCGTGGACCAGGGGCTGATCGCCGTCGTTCCGCGATGCGCGTTGTCGCGATTCCAGCCAACGGTTGCGATACATCTCGCTGCGCCTGCCGTATGCAGCGAACACCGGCGTGCCGCTCACCGCGTAGTAGACGCGCGCCAGTCCTTCGACGAGCAGCAGCGCCACCAGCAGGGCGCCGATTGATAATCCGATCTTCCGGGTCATGCGGTTGCGGGAAGAGGTCGATGGCAATCCATTGCCTTAGGACACGGAGCGAGATACCATTATTGTTATGAATTCGCCAGTGCGATACAAACATGTTCGAAGACGTAAGCTGCGATTCAGTCGACATGAGCGCGCAGGATTCACCCTGATCGAGCTGCTGGTCGTGATCAGCATCATCGCGCTGCTGATCGCCTTGCTTCTGCCGGCGATCAAGAAGGCCAAGGACGTCGCACAAATGTCCGTGTGCCTGTCCAACCTGCGACAGCAGGGGATCGCCGTGGCCGCCTACCAGTCGGAAAACAATGGTTTCTTCCCGCCGAGTTTCACGATCATCGGGTTCGACCTCACGTTTGTCTACGAGCGCCTCGAGTATTACGACCTGCCAAAGGTCGGGAACGAACCCGACGCCAGGCGAAACGCGTGGATCTGTCCAGCCGATCCGCTGGAGGAAAGCAGTTTTTCAAGCACCTCGTGGTGGCACTTCAACGGCTACTACCACGTGGCCGACAACGACGAATATCGAACCAGCTACGCCTACAACTCGCCGGAAGGACGCACGACTTTTACGCTGGACGAGCCCTGGGGGCTTTACGATATCACGGACGGATTCCCTCGGAACATCACCGCCATCGAA
Organism: Phycisphaeraceae bacterium; assembly: GCA_002686995.1. Taxonomy (GTDB): domain Bacteria; phylum Planctomycetota; class Phycisphaerae; order Phycisphaerales; family Phycisphaeraceae; genus NYZC01. The sequence continues at coordinate 34,115 of NYZC01000102.1, forward strand.
CAACCGTCGCGCACGCTGCTGTTCGTCGAGGCGTCGATCAATCCATGCTGGTCGGGCTGGATCTCCGCCGGCGATACGCCGCTCGAGCTCTTCCCGTTTCACCAGAATGGCCTGGCCGCGACGCTGTCGGCCGTCGACGGGCATGCCGAGGTCTTCTCCGATCTCATACCTACCCACTGGTCGGTGGCCGCGTTCGGATTGCCGGAATACTGGTATCGCATCGACCAGTAGGAGAAACTGGCTGCGATTCAGATGGTCCCGGTGCGCTGGAGGGCGGAACTCCCGCGACGCCGAGGCGGTGAGTCCGTCTACTGAGTTTGCGGCCTCGCGGGAGCTCGGCCCTCCAGGATCAAGGGCCGATCCATTGCAGCAGGTTCAATTCGCCCTGATATGACCAGTCATCTGTTTCTGCCACCAGACCCGCCCTGACGGGATTCTGGCGTACGTATTCCCATTTTGCCGCGTAGTGTTCCAGGTTTCTCATTTGCGTATCCCAAAAGTCGGACTGCCAGATCGGCTTTTGAGTCGGTTCGGGCCATTCACGTGTGACCTGGTTTCGCCAATATGACATCCATCCCTTGATTTCGCGCTCGACGGCACCGGGTGCACAGAAAAAGTGCACGTGATCGGGCATGATCATGTACCGCCCAACGAGCCAGTGATCGGCCTGCGCCCACTTTGTTCTCACAAGGTTGTGAACGTCGTCGTTCGCAAGAATGCCCCTGCGGCGCTGGACGCATGCCGTGACAAAGAGAATCGTTGATCTATAGACACGTGCGACAGGCGGCACATGCGCGGGGTATCTGCGCGTAGGCAGGTCAGTCATGCGCCAAAGTTATCGCGGATGATTGCCAGCTTGGTGGAGATCCACGCACCCATACGAAAATCGCACCTTGACCCTGGAGGGCCGAGCTCCCGCGAGGCCGCAAACTCTGGAGGTAGACCCACCTTCGGCCGTCACACGGCGCTCCGCCGTCCGATGCAGGAAACATCCTGAGGCCGGGGGCAGGGCAGCCTTATCAAGGGAGACTTTGAAGCATCGGCAGCGACCTTCACTCGTCGCTGAATTGCAGCGTTCCGAACCGTGCAGGCGAGTGGAAGCCGCCATAGGTCGGGCTCCAGGCGGCACCGTCGGGGGAGAACCGATAGAAGTTCGCGCCCCAGAAGTCGCCCGCCGCCGGCGGGCGCGCCAGGGGCTCGAACGGGATGCGCACCTCGACGACATACCGGCCGCCGCCGTGCATGGCGGCCGCACTGACGTCGGCATTCCACGACGGCGAACCGTACTTGCCGGTGCCGCCGTCGATGTCGACCAGCAGATCGGTCACGTCCGCGAGCGCCGAGACCATGAACTGCGCATAACGACGCGTCGAGCGGTCGGGGGCGATGAAGATCTCGACCCCGTCGAATTGCCAGATGGCGGTGTTGTCGCGGCCGCGCTGAGGCACGTTCACGGTGGTCTCGCCTTCGGGCATCTGCGCCTCGAACGCGACGTAAAGGGCCGCGGCGTCCCAGCACACGCGCACCGCCGTATCGCGCGTCGCGACCTCGCCGAATCTTGTAGTGGGCATCGTCACGCGCGCGGCGCGTTGCCACGCGGGTTCGTCAAGTTCGCCGTCAACCGATATCTCCCCCCGGCGCCTCGGCACCTCGACCTGCGGTGGCGCGGGCACGGCCGGCATCTTCGGCCACTGGTTCGGATCGGTGCCGATCAGCGCGTCGAGCCGGGCGTGCGTCTCCGTGAGCCTGTCGTGGTATTCGATGGCCGTCGTGCCTTTGACGCGCCCGTACGGGCTCTTGTAGGCGTCGGGCTCGTCCGTGCCGACCTGGGTCATCAGGGCAGTGCCGTACCAGGCCCACCAGCCGTCACCGTAGAGCGCACCCCGCAGCGCGTTGCCGGCCAGCATGTCCGGATCCTGATGCTGGATCATGAGTCCGCTCAGGTAGATCGCGGGGATTCGATCCGTCCTGATGCGCTGCACGTTCGCGAGCGTCTGCGGGCTGGGGCCATTCGTGTACTCCTGCTCGGAGAAAACGAGGCACGGGTTGTGAGGGGTGCCCAGTCCCCGCGTCAGCCCGGCGAAGCTGTCGAGAAACGGCGCGTAGCCGAGCAGGAACGCCGGGTTGATCGCCTGGCAGCGGGCGCGGATGCGATCGTAGAGGTCCTCGACACGACCCGTCTGGTACCGGTTGTACGTTTCGGCCTGGCCCCTGTTGTTGATCCAGTTGCCGGGATGCTCCGGCATGTGACCCCGGATCGCCAGATCGTGGTCCTCGAGATATTGGCGGAAACAGTCATCGCAGAAACACGGTCCGGGATAGGTCGTCGTGTCCGACTCGTACATCTCGGTGTCGAAGACGAACCCGTCGGCGCCAAGCCGCGCGCATTCGACGGCCCATCGCCCCACGTGTCGATCCACATAACCCGCGTCCAGCGGACAGCACGTCGTTTCGTGGAACTTTCCGCCGCCTTCGCGGTACTTGCGATACGGTTCCAGATGCGTCGAGCCGTACTGCCACTTGGCGAGCAACTTCAGACCGTGCTGACGGGCCACGGCCAGGTTTCGCCGCAGGCGGTCGGCCAGGTGGGGGGATCGTTCGCGGTCATTGCGATCGACGCCGGTGTACAGCACCACGAGATTGAATCCCGCGTCCGCGAGGACGCGGCCCTTGGTCTTGTCGCTGTCGCCGAAGGGATCGTCCAGATCGCCGCCGATCCAGATTCCGCGCACCTTTCGCTCCTGGAGCCAGTTCAGATCCGGGTGCAGCGCGTCATCGGGTTCCGAGGCGGTCGGCGCGTCGATGGTTCGACATGACGGCGCGACGATCACGAGGAGCGCGATTCCGATGAGGGGCGAGAACGCTCTCGAATTCATGGCGAACATCGTATCGGTCCCGGCAATTGACGTACTCGCTCCGGCCGCGAGCCGGGCCGTCACGGCCCGGATCCTCCCGTTACTCGCAGTAATCGTTTGATTCGTAGCGGAAATCGCCAGACTTCAGATATCCATTGCGCGAGTGAACGTTTTCCGAAGTGTGGCCAAGTCGGCTACGCTGCGGTGATCATGGTTCAGCGTCCCCCTCAGGACATCATGGCCAGCCTCCCGAAGCATTATCGATCGGACGCGCCGCACGAGTGGACGAAATCCGGCGTCAACGCCGCCGAAACATCGCCGACGGGACGGGAGATCGGACAGTTCGTGGGCGCGATCATCGGCGGCGACCTGGGGTCGTCCGGCGGATGTCGCAGCGGAAACCCGAACTTCTGGGCTTGGGCATCAACTACGCATCGCCTCTGCACTTCGCCGTGCATGAGCTATCGAAAGGTCAGGTAGCCGAAGTTTGTCGGTTCGACGAAGCCCTCTGCGACCGGGGACCAGGTGCAGAACTCCCCGGCGGTGCCGGCGCGCCGGGCGCGGCAGAGATTGACGCGCAGAGTCGTGCCCGGTGACGGCGGTTCCATTCCCATTTCCGACCAGGACACGGCCAACTCGACGTCCCAGGCACCGGCGGTCTTCGTCACGGCGCTTCGCCACCGGCCATCGAACGAGGCCGGATCGTTGCCGCGGCCGTCCCACCGTACGTTGTTCGGATTGACGATGAAGTGATGGAAGGGCTCCGGGGCCGATCCGATCGAAAGGAAGACGTCGACGGAATCGCCCTCCCAGACGGCATCGTCGGGCTCGACGCCATGCGCGCGCAGCCGCGTCATGAACGGCTCGATACAGCGAAAGGCGACGTAGAGATGCTCGGCGTCGCAGGTGATCCAGGCGCGCGTTTCCGCATCGGGGTCGAACTGGGTGCCTCGCATGACGAATCTCCCGATGCGCAACGCGTTGCTCCACGCATCGTCGCTCAGATCACCATCGACGCTCGGTGGCGCGTCGCCTGGCGCCAGGCTCGTCACGTTTGCCCGTCGATGCTGACGATCGGGCGGCGCGTCCGCTTCAGTCGAGAGGTTGCGCAGCAGCCGGGGATCGCGGCCGGCGATCCGATCCCGGGCGTTGCGCATGGCGTCGTTGATTCCGTGGGGCAGCTTACGGAGGCGCGGCGGCCACCAGAACCAGTCCTCGTTGTAGATCCATACGTACTCGTCGCTCGTCATCAGAGCGTGGTAGACGATCCTCTCGAACTGCCGGGCCTTGTTCTCGGGAGCCGCCTCGCCTCGAAACGTCTTCTGCAGGAACAGCCCATGGCCGACCTGCACCTGCGTCTGATACCTGGCCCGATTCTCCGGCGAGATCAGCCGTCCCGTGCTCTGACTGATCATGTGGTAGGCCTCGAAGAACTCGATGGGCGTGCGATACTTGTACGCCGCTTCATTGCCGTCGACGATCGTCATGCCGGGGCGGATGCCGTCGAGCATGCCTTCGAGGAACGCCGGGAGCAGGGCGTATTCGGTCGCCGTCAGGGCTGCGGACACGTCCGGCGCGTGAAACGCGTCGACCTTGTTGGCCGGGTAGCTGGCGAGGATCAGGCAGAGCACGACGGCCCGGGGCATCTTGCGGCCGATCGTCTCGATGAACTGGCGTCCGCGGAGTCGTGACTGCGCGGCAAAGCGCTCGAACTTGCCGGGGTCCTTGCGCAGCGCGGCAGGCCGCCACAGGGGCGCCATCCTGTCCTTCAGCGTGTAGATCTCGGGATCGAAGATCACGCCCTTGCAGCCGACGATGTTGGCCGCATCAAGGTTGAGGGCCACGTTGTGCATGGCGATTTGCCAGTGGTCGTCATCGAACCAGTCCAGCGTCCCGGGCGCGGCGTTGATCACGATGAAGTTGTCGGTGAACTTCTCGAAGCGAACGTGTCGCAGGTCCTCGTAGTCCGCGGCCAGCCACGCTTCTTCGATCCGCTCCGGCCGGAACGCGTAGAACGCGGCGGCGCTGCCGGATCCGGGTACGCGTCCCTTGACGCGAAAACCGATTCCGTCGAACGGGTCCTGCTCCATCTGCCGGTGGTTCTGCCTCAGTTCGGCTGCGTCCGGCACCCCCCAGCCGTACTGGATCAGCTTCTTCGGGCGGGACTGGCCTGCCGGCGGCATCACCGGGTCCGCGGCCGAAGAACTCGTCCGCGCGCAGCCGCACGGTACGGTCAGGAGCGAGAGCACCGTCATCAGTCCGACACGGGATATTTTGCGTCGCAAGATCATTCGAATCATGGTAAGTGCAATTGCTGACAGGAGAGCCACGTCCCGGGCCGCTCTGCTTCAGACTCCGCCGGCACGAACACGGTACGATCTGGGCGTTGCACTACCGCTCTCACCTTTGATCGGATGACTCATCGATGAATGCGAAGACACCTCGTATGGCTGTCTGTGTCACATTGGCGTTCCTCGCTGCGGCGATCGCTCCATGGCCCGCAACGGCTGGCGCGGCCACCGACGGCGCGCGCAAAGGAGGATACGTCGACGTACGGAGCTACCTTCCGAAGGGTTACGTCACCGACGGATCGGTCGACTACCGCGTGCATATCCAGAAGTGTTTCGATGAGCACGCGTACGTCTATTTCCCCGGCAGCGACGACCCCGCGAAGCCAATGATCTACGGGAGCACGGCCGGCCTGAAGACGCGCCCGTTTTCCGTGGTGCGATTCGGTACGAACGCCATCCTCAAACGGTTGCCGTGCTTTAACGATTTGCTCGTTCTCGGGCTCGGCACGCACCTGATCGGTGCGGTGATCGACGGTAACAAGTACGCGCACTGGCCGTTGATGAAGGATCGCGAGATCGAGTACTACGCCTACGTCGCCGGCCACGGCGTCGTGCTTGGCGGGCAGAACGTGATCAAGGATTGCTTCGTTTTCGACCTGGCGGGCATCGCGTTCGGCGGCTGGAACTCGAGCGACAACAAGATCTACCGCAGCCGGGCCGAGAACTGCGGGTTTCTCGAAGCCATGGGAGCCGATTTCTTTTCCGGCGAGTACGCCAGCGCCGACGGGTTCTATTTTTCCGGTGGCTCACGCAACAACATCGTCAAGGACTGCGAGGCGTACGATTGCTCGCGATGGGGATTCGTTCTGACGGAAGGCACGCGCGACAACACGATCGTTGATTGCCGCGGGGGAAACGTCCACTTTAAGTGCTACGGGTTCATCGACGTGGAGGGCAATGAGCACGCCAACAGCCTCGTGCGCTGCCGCTCGCACAACAGTCACATCACGGTGATGGGCTCCCAGAATGACCTGTTCAGCTGCGTGGCGTCGCATATCGACGCCCAGAATGCCTCGTTCGTGCGCATCATCGCATGCACCACGACGGGGGGGCCGATTCTCGTCGGCGGCACGCTCACGTCGCTCGAGCGTAACGCCAAGCCGAGCGCCATGGTGCTGTTCAACCGCGTCTTCCTGTCGCGCCCGTACGACGGCGGGGGCATCCGCGTCACCTGCTCCGACGGCAAGTCGATCGTGGCGAACAACACCGTCTATGCGTACGAGCACGCCCGGCGCCGCGCCCGGGGCCTTGCTCTTCGCAACGTCGCAGTCAACAATGGCAACCAGGTCACTTACGGCAAGTGGGACAAGGAGATCGCCCAGTTCGAGAAACCGTACTACCTTCGGGCGCGGGTCGACCTCGAGTTCCTCCAGCGTCGCCGTCTCGAGGTGGCGCGGATGCGCCTCGAGAAGTATCTGCCGACCATGGGCATCGAAGGCAGGCCATCGCACCAGCGGATCCTTCTGGGTGAGTTCCCCTTCAAGTGGGACGAGGATGACGTGGGCCAGGCACAGCGCTGGGATGACCCATCGCGTCGGCCGAAGGACCTGGACAAGAGCTATATCGGGCGGCATTGGCGCACGGACCATACGTTCGGTCCGCCGCCGGTCGGTTGGCATTTCGTGACGTTCGACCTGCCCGACGAACACGCCGACCGGAAGGTGTTTCTGCACTTCGGCGCCGTCGACGGTTTGGCCACGGCGTACCTGAACGGCACGCAGCTCGGGACCCATGACGGCAATGCCGAGACCAGCTGGAACCAGCCGTTTCACTTTGAAGTGACCGACCAGGTTCGTGCAGGCAGCAACGACCTGGCCTTGCGCATCGCCCCCGAGATGCTGCTCGGAGGCCCGTTCCGACCGGTCAGCATCGTGGTGGAGTGAGGCGGGGGGGGCGAGGAGCGGGGAGCGGGGAGCGGGGTGTGGCGCGAAGGGATCGGAATGCTGCTCGGACTGCATACGTTCAGTTACCACCTGGCCTTCCGATGGGGCGAGATGGACTTGGTCGGCTTCATCCACCGCGCCGCCGAGCTCGGCCTGGACGGCGTGCAGCTTCACTGGCGGCACTTCCGGGAAGAGGATTTCCGACGCCTTCCCGAACTGCGGCGCCTGATCGATGACCTGGGCCTCTACGTCGAGATCGATACGCCTTTCTTCGAACGCGGGCACCTGCGGGAGATGCTGCGCGTCTGCGCCGAGCTTGGCGCCACGCATCTGCGGACCTACATCAGCACGCCCGAGCTGATCGACGGCGCGGCGCAGCGCGACTACGTGCGGGACGAGCTGCCGCAGCAGCTCGCGGCAGCACCGTCGGTCCTGCGCGACATGGTCCCGTTATGTGCCGAGCTGGGCGTGCGCATCGGCATCGAGAACCATGAATACGAGACGTCGGCGGACCTGCTCCGCGTCGTGGCCGCGGTCGACAGCGAATGGATCGGCATTCTTCTCGACAACGGGAACTCGATGATGGTGTGGGAGGAACCGCTGGCGGCGGCGCGGGCCATGGCGCCGCGTGCCGTGTCGACGCACTTCAAGGACCACCTCGTCATCGTCGAAGGCGGCGAGCCAGTCGTCGTCGGCGTGCCCCTCGGGCGGGGCCGGATCGACCTGGCGGAGAGCTTTCGCATCCACGCCGCGGCGCCGCTCCTGGAGCGCCTGAACATCGAGGTCTGTTACGCCTATCGCGCCCCGTTCCGGCGGCCGCCGCCGGGCTCCGGGCCGCCGCCCCAGAAAGGGGTCTTTCTGCCCCATCCGCCGCCCTGGGACCCGGCCGTCGTCGCCCCGTTTCCGCTCCCGGAAGACCCGGCTGGACGCCGGCGACTGATCGACTGGCAGGCCCAGGCGGTCGTGGACAGCGTGGCGTGCGTGAGCGACCTGAATCGACGCTGGGGGTAGCGGGGAGCGGGTAGCGAGGAGCAGGGCGCGGGGTGAGTACCCCTTGGCAATCGGAGGGAAGTGGGTATAATCAAGGTGGTTGCTTAGCCCCATCGACGTAGATGGGTTTGGAAGTTGGCGAGATTGCCCATTTCATTCAGGCCATCATATGCCTGGAGCTTGCTGGCGCATCGTCCGCGCCTGCATGGCTGTCGGTAACACGAAGTCAAGGAGAAGCATCATGAAGACGAATTCAACGGTCGCGATCATCTGTGTCGGCGCGCTGCTCGCAGCGGTCGGCGAAGCGAAGGCGGGAGGTACCCTGTCGGCCCAGAGCGGGTTCTTCGACGAAGGCACCACCTGGGTGGGCGGATCCCCTCCGGTCGGCGTGCAGTCGACCGTCGTGCCGGGACACACGGTGACCATCCGCACGAACAGTCCTCAGTCCCAGTTCTACTTCTGGGATGAGAACGACGGCGGGGGCACGGTGGAGATCGATCCCGGCTCCGTCTCGACGATCAGCGCTCGCGGCACCAACCAGAAGTTCGAGGGGAACATGAACATCCGCAGCGGCGCGTTCGTCCGTTTCGGCAACCAGACCGGGACGAACCACTTCTCCCTCAACGGCACCAACACCACGATGCTCTTCGAGTCGACCACCGAATGGTTCACGGACAATGCCGACTCCAGGATCTTCATGAACGGCTCCGGCAACACGATCGATGTCAACGGCCTGCCCACGGGCGACGTCGACTTCGGCAACGGAGGCAGCGGCAGCGAGGGGTTCTTCGGCATCTACCTCTTCGGCACGAACAACACGCTGGACGCCGAGTACGCCAACTTCGCCGGCAAGCGGGCGATCTTCATCAACGACCAGGCGGTGAACCCCACCGTGCACATCAAGGATTCGATCTTCAACAACAACACCGCGGCGGGCGGGATTATCTTCAACGAGAATGCCGACGCCAGGGCGTTGTTCGAGCGGAGCAGCTTCACCAGCCAGCCGGTCCGCAGCATCCTGAACAAGTCTCGCGTCGAGCTGATCGACGCCAACCTCGACGGCAGGACGCTGGGCGATCTCGTGATATTCAGCGGTTCTCCGAGCCACAGCAGCGATCGCTGGGCCGCCAGCTACTCGTCGAGCGCGTCCGGCGCGTACGAGATCCTGGCATCGCTGACGGACGTTCCCATCAGCTACCAGGCGTTCGAGATCGATCCCACGCTCGCCAGCGACGTCTCGATCCACCCGGACCTGTCGGCCTATTCACCGAGCGACGGCCACGAGTCGTCGACGAGCGGCCAGATGATCCTCGATGCCGACGGCTTCGCCAATACGCTCACCCTCGACGCGGTGACGCTTAAGCTCAACGGCTTCACCATGTGGGTCAACGTGATCCCCGATTCGGGCACGCTGGCGCTGATCGACACCAGCATGGGCGGCAGCGTGAAGCTCTTCCCCGAGCCCACGTCGGCGGTCCTGCTCGCTTTCGGGGCCGTCGCCATGATCCGCCGGCGGCGCTGAGCAGCATGACGGGGCGGCCCGCCGGCGCGGCGGGTCGCCCGGTCCCGCTCGGTCAGGGGCATTGAGAACGAGAGAAACTCGCACGCCGGGTCCGTCTCTGGCCGAGCGGCCGGTGCGTGGGTATAATTAGAGGGAAGACCCGATACCCTGGTCGGCCCCGGAGGTGGTCGACGGCGCAACGGTCCAATTCCCTCGTTTACCCTGCCTTCAGCGTGCGGACACATCGTCTGCAGCCGCACGCCAGCCGGCAACATCCAGAAAAGGAGAACCATGAGAACGAACACCACAGCTATCGTCTTGATCTGCGCCGCGGCGCTGCTCGCGTCGATCGGTGAAGCGAGGGCGGCAGGCATCCTGTCGATCTCGAGCGGATCATTCAACGCCCCCGGCACTTGGACGGGCGGCATCGTGCCGCAGGCCATCCAGTCGACGGTCGTGCCCGGACACACGGTGACGATCGACTCGAACAGCCCGCAGCCCGAGTTCTACTTCTGGGACGAGGGCGACGGCGGCGGCACGGTGGAGATCGGGCCATTCGGCTCCCCCACGACGATCGCCGGTCGCGGGACGAACCAGAAGTTAGAAGGGAACATCAACATCCGCAGCGGATCGTTCGTCCGGTTCGGCAATGAGGCCGGGACGAACCACTTCGCCCTCAACGGCACCAACACGACGATGCTCTTCGAGTCGACCACCGAATGGTTCACAGACAATGAGGACTCCAGGATCTTCATGAACGGATCCGGCAACACGATCGACATCAACGGCCTGCCCACGGGCGACGTCGACTTCGGCAACGGAGGCAGCGGCAGCGAGGGGTTCTTCGGCATCTACCTCTTCGGCACGAACAA
>NYZC01000103.1 GCA_002686995.1 Phycisphaeraceae bacterium
ACCTCATCCCTCATCGCCGCTGGCCACGCGACGACGGGGCGCCTCAAGAGCGCGTTGAGGGCGCGTTGAGGGGGCGCGTTGAGGACAGGCCTCCCATGGCGCGAATCCGCCCTGATCGGCTCTGATTGGCGAATCTCGGGGGAATAGGGGGGAATAGGACACACCTCGCGCTGGCGCCTCGCACCGATGTCCTGAACGCTGGAGGTCTGTCCTCACGCTCACGGCTCCCCGTCACTGCTCTCCTCGGGGGGCTGAGCGGGACGAGCCGGCCCGCGAACGAGGTCTGTCCTCCGGCGCCCCTCCGGCCGCCCTCCGACGCAGCGAAGCCTCGCGGCGGCAGCGCCAGGCGCAACCTGAGGGACAGCGCGAGGGAGGTGTGTCCTCCGGGGAGGTTCCTCCGGGGAGGTTCTCCGCGGAGGTTATCCTCCCGGGCGGTTATTCGGACGTTGAGGATTCCCTACGATGTGGTGGGTCAGGGGATCCGCCAGGTACGAAGCCGATGACTCGTTGCCGATTCACAGCGCGTTCGGGCCGTCGCGCCGCGGCGATCGTCATCGCGGTGCTCGGATGGTTCGGCGCCGGGGGTTGCTACGAGCGAGTGATCTACGACGGGTGGGAGCAGTACCGGGACCTCCAGGGACGCGGGTCGTCGCGCGAACGGAACGCGAAGGCGCGGAACGATGGTTCCCGGTCGGACGGGATCGTGGCGCCCGAGGATGAGTGGTCGATCCTCGTCCTCACGTTCAAGGGACCCGGGGCCAGGTCCGAGTCCGCGCAGTGGCTCGGCAGGCTCCGTGCCGCCGACGGGCCCTATCTCACCGACCTCTGGGTCCACGAGATCGACGACGAGTTCCACCTGATGCGCGGTCGTTACCCGGGGCAGACGCCGTCGATGGAGCGCGATCTCATGCAGCTTCATGAAGCGGACGTGGACGGCCACAAGGCGCTGCTGGACGCGCGACCGGTGCGGCTGCGCAGCCTGATGAGCACGAGCAATCGCAATCTCAAGGCCTACGTGGGATACTGGCCGTACAGCCTTCAGGTCGCCGTCTACGACAGCGGCACGCCCGCGACGATCCGGCGCAATGCCCAGCAATACGCCGACGCACTGCGAAAGAAGGGGCACCTCGCGTTCTACTACCACGGGCCCCAGCGTTCGATGGTGACCGTCGGCCTTTTCACCGACGACGATCGCGTGCCGATGTCCGTCACCCTCCAGGGCAACCGGCAGGCGCACCAGTACGTGTACGGTCCGCGCATCAAGGCGCTGCAGAAGCATTTCCCGCACAACCTCGTCAACGGCCATCCGTTCCAGGACGTGATGGCCGACGGCAGCATGAAGCCGCAGCCCAGCGCCCTGATCGTCATCAAGTGATCAGTCGGCGCCGCGCTCGGGCAACCGCTTCACTTCGACGTCGAACATCGCGCAGAGCAGTGCCGCGTAGACCGGCAGGTACTCCGCCCAGCGCAGCCAGACCGGCAGCGAATAGTCCGGATCGACCAGCGCGATGTAGCTCCACCCGATCGTGAGGCTGAAGATCCATGTCGCGGCGCTGAATCGGATGGGGACGAGCACCAGGGCCCAGAGCAGGTACCACGGGTGCACTGTGCTCGACAGGAGCAGACCGCCGAGCAGGTAGACGATCGTAAGTCGCCAGAGGTCGCGCGTGGTCAGCGTCGCGAGGATGAGCACGGCCAGCAGCATGGCGCCGCATACGTGGTCGGCGATCGTCTTCGATCCGGTCAGGATCCTCAGCACTTCGTGCGCCGATCCGTTGAAGAACCAGTCGGCCATGAACGTGCCGATCGTCTCCACCATGCCCGCGATCCCGCCGGGCATGAAGATGAACGGCAGGTAGAGGGCGGCGAGCGTGAGCAGGGCGGCGGTGATGAATCCCGCGGCGCCTCGGCGCCGACGTTTCAGGGTCCAGACGACAGGCAGCAGCAGCGGCGCCACGAGTGGCTTGACGCCGATCGACAGGGCCAGGGCGCAGCCGGCGGCGGGGAGGCTCCATGCGGCGCGTCCGACGCCGCCGCGCCGGTCGAGCAGCACCAGGGCGAGCAGCAGACACGCCATCCCCAGCACGTCCTGGTGTCCCGACGATGCGATCTCGACGACGACGAGCGGATGCCATGCGTAGAGCGCCGCCCACCAGCATGATCGTCCGACGCGCCGCAATTGCACGAGCAGGAGCATGATGACGATGAGATCGAAAACCGCGAACGCGAAGCGAAAGGTGCGATGACCCCAGGGAACCGTGCGCGCTTCGTCGGGACCGTCGCCGAACGCATGGGCCGCGCGGGCCAGCAGCGCGAACGTCCACTGGCTCGTCGGCTGGTAGATCGTGACGAGATGCGGATGGTTCACCGGCAGCGCCGTGCCCCCCGAGTCGGGCGACTGCGCGTACGGGTTGCGCGCTTTGAGTCCGAGCGTGGCGCCGTCGTGGATATAGCGCCAGAGGTCGTCACTGAACACGGGCGGCGACGCGAGCACTGCCGCGGCGCGCGCGGCTGCAGCGACAAGGAGAATGATCACCCACGATCCACCGACGCGCTTCGGATCGCCCGATGTCCCCGGGCGCAGTCGCATGGCGAGCACGGTCAGCGCCAGCCAGGCGAACCCGCCGACGATCCAGTACACGCCGAGCAGTTGCGCCGTCACGCCGGCGGCTCCCCGTCGCCCAGGTGACGCTGCGCGCGGGCGGCAAGCTCGGCGCGGACCGCGGCCATGTCCGGCGCCGCGGCGCCGAGCAGATCACGGAGGCTGGTCACCCCCTTGTCGGCGATGCCGCACGGCACGATCGTGTCGTAGTGGGAAAGATCGGTTTCCACGTTGAACGCCATTCCGTGCAGCGTGACGTTGCGGCGGACGCGCACGCCCAGGGCGCACAGCTTCCGGGGCGGCGCGCCGTCGATCCAGACGCCGGTGCAGCGCTCCAGGCGCATCGCCTCGACGCCGAACGCGGCCGCGGTGTCGATTGCGATCTGCTCGAGCCGCCGCAGGTACCGGCCGACGTTGAGCCGCAGCGGCTCGAGCCGGACGATCGGGTAGGCCACGACCTGGCCCGGACCGTGATAGGTGATGTCGCCGCCGCGATCGCTCTCGGCCACGGCGATGCCGAGCCGCGCGAGCGTTCCCTCGTCGGCGCGCAGGTGCGCCCGGGCGCCGGGCCGACGACCGATCGTGATCACCGGATCGTGTTCGACGAGCAGCAGCGTCGGTGGCGCGGCGCCGGCAAGCACCTGCTCGTGCACGTTGCGCTGAATGGTGAGCGCGGCCTCGTAGGCCATGCGACCGAGGTCACGAACGAGGAGTCCTGATTCCTGCTCTGCGATTTCGATTGCCGCCTGGGTTGCCAAATCAAGAATCAAGAATCAAGAATCAAAAAGGGCGTCACCGGTGCTCCGCGGGCCGGAATAGCGAAAAATAGCCACGAAAAGCGGAAACATACGATCCCGATTTCGCGAACCGGCAGTTGATCGGCGGATTCGTCGGCGGCACCAGCGAACTCATCGTTCCATTTTGTGGCTTTTCGTGGCTTTTCGTGGCTCTTCGTGGCAATGAATCCGCGGCCGATCGGTGACATCCGAATCAAGAGTCGAAAACCTGGAACTCCTCAGACCTTCAACTCCGGGTCGTGCCCCAGGTGATCGCGGTAGCGCTGCCGGATCGGCTCGACGACCTCCGTGATCATTGCGTCGACCTGCTCGGGGGCACGTCCGACGAACTGCGCCGGGTCAAGTGCTTCGCCGAAGTCGACGTGGGCGAAGGCCTTTTCCGTCCGCAGGCGTTCGATCAGGTCGTTGTCCTCGCCTTCCTGCTTGACCCGCCTAGCTGCTTCCTGGCTGTGCACGCGGATGATCTCGTGGACCAGCTGCCGGTCGGCGCCCTGCCGCACCGCCGCCATCATCAGGTTCTCGCTCGCCATGAACGGCAGCTCGGCGGCCAGGTTCGCGGCGATCGTCTTCTCGTAGACCACGAGGCCGCTGCCGACGTTGACCACCAGGTCGAGCATGCCGTCGACGGCGAGGAACGGCTCGGGAAGCGAGAGCCGGCGCGTGCTCGAGTCGTCCAGCGTGCGCTCGAGCCACTGCTCGGCGGCGGTGGTGAACGGCACGTCGACGAGGCCGATGACGAATCGCGCCAGGCCGCAGATGCGTTCGCTGCGCATCGGGTTGCGCTTGTACGCCATCGCGGACGACCCGATCTGGCTGGTTTCGAACGGCTCCTCGATCTCCTTGCGGTTGGCGAGCAGCCGGACGTCTGTCGCGAACTTCTGCGCGACCGCGGCGGTCGCGGCGAGCGAGGCGATGACGAGGCCGTCGATGACCCGCGGGTAGGTCTGGCCCGTGACGCAGAGACGCCGTTGCGGATTCCATCCCATCTTCCCGGTGACGCGGGCGTCGAGCGCCTCGACCCGGTCGTGATCGCCGTCGAACAGCGAGAGAAACGACGCCTGGGTCCCGGTCGTGCCCTTGACCCCGCGAAAGCGCAGGGCGTCGATCCGATGCTCGACCTCCTCCAGCACGAGCGCGAAGTCATGGGCCCACAGGGCGGCGCGCTTGCCCACGGTCGTCGGCTGGGCCGGCTGGAAGTGCGTGAACCCGAGCGTCGGCAGGGCGCGATGCGTCGCGGCGAACCGACCCAGCACGTCCACCGCGTTCGCGAGCTTTTCAGCGACCACGCTCAGCGCCTCGCGCATCAGGATCAGCTCGGTGTTGCAGTTGACGTACTGGCTGGTCGCCCCGAGATGGATGATCGGCCGCGCCGTCGGTGCCACGTCGCCGAGCGCATGCACATGCGCCATCACGTCGTGGCGTAGCTTCTTCTCGTACGCCTTCGCGGCATCGAAGTCGATGTCGTCGAGGTGGGCGCGCAGCTCGGCGATCTGGGCGTCAGTGATGTCGAGCCCGAGCTCCTTCTCGGCCTCGGCGAGCGCGAGCCACAGTCGCCGCCACGTCGAGAACTTGCGCTGCGGTGACCAGATCTCGCTCATCCGCGGCGAACTGTTGCGGCTGACCAGCGGCGACTCGTAGCGCCGGGAATCGCTCATGGCGCGGCGTCCTTGACGGCGTCCTTCTTGGCGCTCATGTTGGCGCTCATGTTGGCGTTCGCGGTCGACATGTTCGATGGAGCGTTCACGCCGTCACCCTGAAGGCTTTGACCGGCCGACGGCGGCGAGGCATCATATCATACGCCGGACCGACCGCCGGGCGCCCTGCCCACCCCGCCGTGACCTGCGACCGAATTCCGGCGCACCCGATCGACCCGCCGATGACCGCGATTCACGAGAAACAACTGGTCGAGGCCGCGTTACGTGGCGAGCCGGCGGCGCTCGGCGAGGTGCTCGAGCTGTACCAGCAGCGGATCTACAACGTCGTGCTGCGGATGGTGTCGAATCCTGACGACGCCCGCGAGATCACGCAGGACGCGATGACGAAGATCATCGAGAAGATCGGTCAGTTCCAGGGCCGCAGCACGCTCGCGACCTGGATGATCCGGATCGCGATGAACCTGTCGATCTCGCACCTTCGCAAGCGCAGGACCCGCGCGGCTGCGAGCCTCGACGACGCTCCGGGCAACGGCGGCAGCGGCGACTCCCCGGCCCCGCTCGGCGCGCAGCTCGCCCAGGAGCGGGAACCTTCGCCCGACCGGAACGTCCAAGACAGTGAGATGCTCGAGCTGCTCCAGGTCGCGCTGAAGCGGATCGACGAGGAGTTCCGCAGCGTCCTGGTGCTGCGGGACCTCGAGCAGATGGACTACCAGGAGATCGCCCAGGTGCTGTCGCTGCCGATCGGCACCGTCAAGAGCCGGCTGTTTCGCGCCCGGCTGACGCTGAGGCAGGAGATGCTGAAGCTGTGTCCCCCGCCCGCCCGCTCGGCACCGCCGGAAACGACCCATGGCTGAACGATACGACGAGCAGCTGATTCTCGGCTTCCTCGAGGACGACCTCGAGCCCGAGCAGCATCTGCGCTTCCAGCAGATGCTCGTCGAGGACGCGCGCCTGCGGAACCTCGTCGCCCAGCTCACGCAGGATCGGTCGCTGCTGCGCCAGTTGCAGCGCGAGCCGCCGCCCGCGGACCTGATGGAACCGGTCAATCAGCTGCTGGAGCGGCAGATGCTGTTGTCGTTCGACGACGCGGCGCGCGAGGCCAACGGTGCCGCCGCCGTGCTTCGATCGCAGCGGCTGTTCAAGTACGGGGCGCTGGCCGCCGTGCTCCTGATCGGCGTTTGCCTCGCGCTGGTCATCTCGGCGAACTTCCCGCCCGAATCCGGAGATTCCGTCGTCGCGTTCGACGTCGGTCGCATCGCGCAGCCGGAGGCGCTGCCCGCGGTGCCCGGACCGGAAATCGCGGCCGATGCGGATCCGGCGCCGGCCACGGTCGGGGAAGCCGTCTTGAAGAAACCGAAGAAGCCGGCGAAACCGGCGAAACCGGCGAGATCGACGAATCCCGATGAGCAGACACTGGCCATGGACGGATTGCGCGACGATGCAGCCGGCACGAAGGCCAATGTCGGTTACATGTTGCCGAAGGTGATCGGTCGCGCGACCGTGCCGGAACAGGTCGCGCTGATGGATTCGGTGTCCGGAAAGACAATCTCCGAGTTGAAGGTCGAGATGGCGCTCGACGAGGCGGTGGTGGCGCCGGCGACCGGGATCGAGACGCCGTTGAACGGCATCCTCACGGACGCGACGTCTCCGAGACCGACCGTGGGCGTCACCTCGACGCTCGTGTCGAAACCGCAGCCACCCACCACGCGCATGGCACATGTCGAGGAAGAAGCGATGCCGGCGGACGCGGTGGAGCGGGAAATACCGTTGCCCCTGACTGCGGTCGATCGAACGACGCCGACTTCGGCGTCGGACGTGATTCTCTACCGGCTTGACGTCTCGACGGACAACCTGCTGGTCAGCGAGACGAGCCTCCTGGTGCATGCGCGCAAGGAGAGAATCGAAATCATTCCGGCGGAACCGGCCGCCGACTCCGGCGTGTCCGGCGAAGCTTCGCGATTACGCCCGACGAGTTCGTTCCTGCTTCGACTGCGCGGCGCGCAGATCGTGCCGCTGATCGAGGCGCTGGATGCGCCGCCGCAGCAGTCAGCGCACCTGGTCACGCTTGAAGGACGCGTCCGCGCGGTCAAGAAGCGCCAGGCGGTTTCGACGGCGAAGCCCGAGATCGAGCCGCCGGTCGTGGCCGAAGCGGATACGGCGTTGCGTGGCGCGGGCGCAGAGGAAGAGAAGGCTGAGGGGAAACCCGTAGTTTCTGCGCCCGTGGGCGATGTCGCCGCGGCCGGCCGCGACGGTGCACCGACCCCGTCCCCCGGCACTGTGCGTATTCGCGTCGTGCTCGCGCAATCCAACGGCGGGCGTGCCGCGTCGCTTGCGCCGGTGACGGAACATTCGGACGCATCGGTCGAATCCGATCCCCCGCAAGCCGAGCAGCCGTCCGAATCAACTGATCCCTGAGCGCCGATTCGGCGCGGACTGATGGTATCCTGAAGCGGCTGCTTAGCGGATCGAGGCCATGATTCGATTCAAATGCGATTCCTGCGGGAAGAAGATCAAGGTCGGCACTGAGCATGCCGGTCGCCGTGCCAAGTGTCCGCAGTGCGGGCATGTCCTGACGATTCCCGCCGCCAGCCCTCCCGAGGACGAAGATTACGAGCTCGATGCGTCGTCGTCCGGCATGGACGCGCCGCGCGACCCGCAGGAGGCCGCGGCTCCGACCGAAGCGCCTGGGCCCGAGGCGCCGGCCGGCGGTGGCGGTCAGTGTCCGAAGTGCGGCTCCCAGGTGGGCACCGAGGCGGTGATCTGCATCAGTTGCGGTCATAACCATCAGTGGGTCTCACTCGCGTCGAAACGTCTTCGTGGCGACGTCGCCGTGGCGATCGATCACCACGGTCACCATGCCGTGTCGCGCAGTCGCGTATCGGCGGATGCCACGCGATGAGAGCCAGGGCGCCCATCGATCCCGATCCATCCGGCCCCGCCCGCACGACTGCAGCACGACCCTGGGATTGACGGCGTCGAGCCAGCGCGGCGACGTGTCCACGAAGCTGCCATGGTGAGGAAGATCGCAGACGTCGGCGCGGAGATCGTCTTCGAGATCGAGAAGCCGGGTGATCGCGTCGTTCTGAATGTCGCCGTTGAGCATCACCCGGCGCCCGGCGGTCCGCACGCGCAGGACCAGCGACGTGTCGTTGCGACGTCGCGCATCGAGATCCCGCGGAGGCCAGAGCAGGTCGAGTATCGACGCGCCGATCGCACGCTGCCATCCGCGATCCGCGCGGGTGATGCGCGCCCGTCGTGCGCGCAGGCTCTGAAGCAGGAATGCCGCCGCGGAAGCATCGTCGCGATTCGCCTCGGCCTGCAGGTGGCTCGGCATCACCACGAGTTCGACGGGGACGGCGTCGATGAGGTCGAGCGTGCCGCCGTAGTGATCGAGGTCGGCGTGGGAAAGCATGAGCAGGTCGATCCGGGCGATACCGAGATGACGCAGTGCCGGGACGACCGTTCGGTTCGCGAGGTTCAGGTCGTCCTGCGATCCGCAGTCGAACATCAGCACGAACGGTCGGCGGCGCGGCGCGCGGGCCAGGCGCAGCACGTAGCACGATCCGTCGCCGACCGCGAGCATGTCGAGCCGAAACGGCGGCGGATCGACGGCGCCGACGCGATCAAGCGGCAGTCGCGCCGGTGCCGCGGACACGACGAGCCACGCGGCGCACGCGATCATGGCTGCGATCCATGACTTGCGGTGGCGCAGCGGACGCGTCCCGAGCGCGATCAGAATGAGCGCCAGCGTGGCGACGACCCAGGTGACAGGTGGCGCCCGCTGCAGTTCGAGCGAGGCGCCTGGCAGCGCGGCGCCGCGCGACACGAGAGCGAGGAGCAGGTCGGTGGCGCCTTCGAGCGGTGCGGCCAGCGCCGCGCCGACGGAGGGATACGCAAGTCCGAGCGCGATCTTCGTGTACCCGAGGCCGAGCACGATCGAGACCAGCGGCAGCGCGGCCATGGTGACGACGACGGCGAACGGACTGATGCGCTGGAAGTGGTAGGCGGCGACCGGCAACGTGACCGCGAAGGCCACGAGGTTGAACCAGCCGTATCGCCACAATGCAGCGATCATCGGCCGGCGATGCGTCCAGTGACCGCGCGGATCGAGCGCCGCCTCGAAAGGATCGGGACGCGCGCGGTTCGTGAACAGGAGCAGGCCGGCGACGGCGCCGAAGCTGAGTTGAAATCCGGCTTCGAACAGTTCCATCGGACGCCAGATCAGGATGATGAGCGCCGCGACCAGCAGCGTCGTGCGGGCCTCGATGCGCCGGCCGCTTCCGTACGCGGCGCCGAGCAGGCCGGACATGATCGCGGCCC
This sequence comes from Phycisphaeraceae bacterium, assembly GCA_002686995.1. Taxonomy (GTDB): domain Bacteria; phylum Planctomycetota; class Phycisphaerae; order Phycisphaerales; family Phycisphaeraceae; genus NYZC01. The sequence continues at coordinate 9,375 of NYZC01000103.1, forward strand.
GCGCGATCGGAACCCGCCAGGGAACGACCAGCAGGAACAGCGCCAGCGCGATGAGCATGCACGCGGCCGTGATGCGCGGACGCCCGGTGACCCATTGCGCGCCGATCCAGACGATCCCAAGGAGAATGCCGAGGTGCGCGCCGCTGATCGAGAGAACGTGTGCGAGTCCGACGCGACGGAAGTCATCGTCGGCCGCCCCGGGATCGGAACCGCGCCGTCCCAGAAGGATCGTGTCGAGCAGCGCCAGCCGCGGCGCATCGGGGACCATGCCGTCGCGCAGCGCGTTCGCCACGCGGCTCTGGAGCGCGTGTCGCCACGCCATGACATGCGGCGGCGACCCGAGCGGGCGCCAGTTGGCGCGCAGCGGCAGCGTCAGGCGTCCTTCGATGCCGCGGCGTCGCATGAGCGGCCGGATGTCCGGCGTCCCCGGATTGTCCGGGGCCGCGAACGGCGCAAGCCAGCCGGTCGCCTCGATGCGCATGCCTGCCCGGAGCCGGTGCTCGGCCTCCGCGATCTTCAGGCGCAGCCGACCGGTGCAGGGCACGAAGCGCGCTTCGAACATGATCGTGCCGACATCAAGAATCGCTGTGGTCATCGGCGCTTCATGGCTGTAGGACGCGAAGCGGCCGCGCTGCGCCGGTCGCGTCAGGGGCGGCGTCACGATGCGGCCGGTGACGCGGGCCAGCTGTCGATCGCCGAGGAACCGGCTGACGTGGTGCGCGCTCACATGGTGCCCCCGCAGCGTGGTCCATCCCGCCCCGGCGGCGACGATCGCGAGCACCGCAACAACGCGCGCCGGCTCGGCACGGCGCCCGATCCGAAGCGCGCCGGCGAGCACGAGGAGCCCAGCGCCCGCGATCGCGCACGCGGTCACCGAAGGCGACCATCGCGCCAGGATGATGCCGGTCGCCCAGGCCAGCGCAATGGCGACGACGACACGATCAAGCACGGCGCCACCGCGCCGTGTGCAGCTTGTAGATCAGGTACCCCATCGATCGTGGCGGCAGTCTAGCGGATAGCGGTCCGTCCGCGCGGCTCTGCGGACGCACCGACTGCGAAATCGGCAGCCGTTATGGCTAGCCATCCTGGCGTGCCGGGCCGGATTCTTTGGGCGGTCTCGTCAACGGCTTGCGGCGGCATGGGCTTTGCCGACTGAATGTCGGAAATGAACAAAGCAGGTTTGAAATACCGGGCTGACCTCGCTGACGCCGCGCCACGACGACGACTGACCGCCCTGGTGGTCCTCGCGGGAGCGCTTGCGTTCTCGTTCGCGACCCGCACCGACGCCAGCGAGATCATCCTCGCCAACGACTCGATTCAGCCGCCGGGCGCCGGCGCGCCGCTGCAGACGTTTGTCCCGGGTGAGCGCGTCGCCGGCTGGTTCACGTCGCCGGTCCAGGGCGACCTCGTCGGCGTTCAGATCTACTGGGACTCCCTGTTCGGCGGCAATCCCGCGCAGCAGGAGATGCTGATCGACATCCACCCTGGCGGCTTCTTTCCCGCGCCTTCCCCCGCGGCGGTGACGATTCTCGGGCCCGTCCTCGTCAACGCCACGCCCGGCAACGTGATCAACGAGTTTCGGCATGCCGATCCTCCGACGAACCTTCAGCCGATCCAGGTGCCGCTGCAGCAGGGACAGACCTTCGCCGTGTCGCTCGAATTTCTCAACCAGAGCAATCCGGGACCCTTCGGCTCGGGCATCGAGATCGACCTTGATGGTTGCCAGGGCGGCACGAACGGCGTCTTCGCCGTCCCGGGAGGCTGGGTCGACTCCTGCCTCGCAGGCGTCACCGGCGACTTCGGCATCCGCGCGATCGTCAAGCCGATTCCGGAGCCGGCGGGCGCGGTGGTCATGACCGTGCTGACTGGTCTGCTCTTGCCGCGTCGCGGTGTCCGACGCAATCGGTGCTGAGCGCGGGGGCGGACGGCGTTCATCTTCGCGTTGTGCTGGGCCTTGATTGTGTTTCAAGGCGGAGGGGGCATAATCTGCGGCGAGGTCAACTTCATTGCGAAATCGCACGCGGGCTTCGTCCCTCTCTAGCAGCGAGGGGTGCATGATCTTGATGGCGACTGGCCGGTTCGGAAAATGCTGTTGCGCCTTCCAGACCTGGCCCATCCCGCCCTGGGCGATGAAGTCCTCGTCCTTGATCTCGTAACCGGCAATCACGGGGGCCTTGCGACGAGGATCGCGACCCCGGGAGCCCGGGTCGGATTCCGTCGGTCCTGACATGTCCGATGGGTCGTGGGCCATCTCGCTGATCGGTGCAGTGGGTGATCCCGAATCGACCGCTGAGATTCTACACTTGGATGGCATCGGCGCAATGCGCGACGATGCCAAAGGAGCCCCTGGAACTTGATACGGCCGATTCGTCAACTCGTCCCATTCCTGTTCCTTGCGATCACCGGTTGCGCGACGGTCGACTTCGATTATCCGAAGTCGGCGTCGTGGGCCGTCACCGCGACGGATGACACGCGGCTCGGCCGGCGGATCGCGCCGGTCGTGGCGCCGCGCGGAGGTGATTCGGGTTTCGTGCTCCAGGTCGACGGTATCGAATCGCTTGCGGCGAGAATGCATCTGGCCGGGCGCGCCGAACGCACGATCGACGCCCAGTACTACCTGATCCGAGCGGACCGCACCGGGTACCTGTTCATCGGAGCGCTGCTCCGCGCAGCGGATCGGGGCGTACGGGTCCGGCTTCTGATCGACGACATCGTGACGAAGGGATACGACGCCGGTATGGCCGCGCTCGATGCGCATCCCCATTTCGAGGTGCGGGTCTTCAATCCGTTCGCGGCGCGAAGGAGAAGGCTTGCCGATGCGCTACGCGATTTTCGCCGTGTCAATCGCAGGATGCACAACAAGTCGTTCACCGTCGACAACCAGGTCACGGTGGTCGGCGGACGCAATATCGCGGACGAGTACTTCGCGGCGAGTGACGAAGTCAATATGGCCGACCTCGATGCGCTGTGCGTCGGGCCTGTCGTGCACGAGGTGTCGCGCCGGTTCGACCTCTACTGGAATCATCGTGCCGCGGCGGCGGTGCCCGCGTTCGCGGAGATACCGGAAGATCCCGTCCATGAACTCGCGCGGCTGCGCCAGCGGATCGAGGCCGCGCGCCGTGCCGTGGAGGGGACGCCGTACGCCGACGTGCTGAAGACCGACGTCGAATCCTGGGCGGCCGTGGAGGAGTCTCGATTCACCTGGGCATCCGCCACCGTGGTCAGCGATTCTCCGGACAAGGTGTACGCGGGCAGGGCTGCACGGGTCGATTCGATCGTGCCGCCGCTGCGCGAGGCGATCGACGAGGCCCGCAGTGAGCTCATCGTGATCTCGCCGTACTTCGTGCTGCGGAGCAAAGGCATCGAGTTCATGCGCCGACTCCGCGCCCGGGGGGTGACGGTGCGGGTGATCACGAACTCGCTCGCCTCGAACAACCACCCGATCGTGCACTCCGGTTACACGCCGGCGAGAAGGGCGCTGCTCGAGTCGGGCGTCGAGATCCACGAGTTCATGCCCGACGTGTCGGTGCGCGGCGCCGCCCGCGCGGGCATGGAATCGGCGGGAGGCGTGCTGCACACCAAGGCGTTCGTCGTGGACAGGCAGCGCCTGTTCCTGGGTTCGTTCAACTTCGATCCCCGGTCGGCGCTGATCAACACGGAGCTCGGCATGATCATCGATTCACCGCGACTGGCGAATCATGTCGGCGCGTTGCTGGATCGCCACCTGGATCGCGCAACCTACCGTGTGGAGATGGACGATCGCGGACGGCTGCGCTGGATCGATCGCGCCGTCGATCCGGTCGTCACGCACACGGTCGAACCCGAAACGACGGCGCTCCAGCGCTTCTGGATCGGGCTGCTTCGCCTGCTGCCGATCAAGGGACAGCTCTGACCGCCGGGGAACGCGGCGTGCGCCTACTCCATCTGATCCTTGTGATAGACCGGGTCGCCGATCCCTGACTTCGTCGGATCCATCCTCGTCTCGCGCCCCAGCACTTCGCGGACGAAGTCGGGCCACCAGTTGATCTGCTCGTCGGGGTCGGCGTAATTCGCGAGATGCGCTTCGGTCTCCACGGCCTTGCGATGGCCGAGATCCAGCACCTGCTCCTTCGTCATGTCGAGCATCGGCGGAAGCCAGCGCTTGCCGATCTGCGCGTGCAGGACCTCGTCGGCCCAGTCGTAGTCCTGGAACTGCGTGGCCAGCGCGTCGGAGGCTTCGGACGCGGTCGCCCATTCGTAGCGCTTACCGGTCTTCGCCGGCATCAGCGCCTGCTCGACGGCGTAGAGCACGGCGTGCGCCTCGAGCGGATCGAGGTGCATGTTGAGCCGGATCGATGCGCCCGGGTGAAGCGGCACCTTCCTCTTCCAGTCAATGCCGCGGTGCTGGAGATACACGGTGCCCATCATCGCGTGGCGCGCTTCGTCCCATAGCTGGCGGCACATGTCGGTGGTGAAGGCCCACGGCTGGTTCGCCGCCTCGGTGATCATCGGCGCCATCAGCTCGGGCACGTCCATCTCGAGCGCCCGCTTGCACATGAGCGCGAGGGTCTTTTCCTCGACGTCGACCTGGTCCTCGCGCGAGACCTCGTGCGGCGGAAAGACGAAGTTGCCGCGCAGGACGAAGCGATCGTCGCGTTGCGGAAAGTAGTCGGGCTGGTAGGCGGCGCCCGCGCGGGCCGCGGGCAAGTCGCCCGCAGGTGCGTCGTCGTCACCCGTGATGCCTCCGGCGGCGGTGAGGTACGCGTCGAGGTGCGCCGTCCATTCGGATGCGCGGCGGCGCGATTCGTCGGTCCCGGTCACGACGGCGACGGCTTGCTCGCCCCACCGCGCGGTCTGCTCGTCGTCGGCGATCATGATGCGCAGCATGCGGCGCGTCGGGTGCGCGACGAGCGGGTTGAGCGACCGGTCGTGCGCCCAGCACGCTTCAAGGATCGCGGGGCGAAGCACGCCGTAAACACCGATGATCCGCTCCGGGGTCTGCTCCGCCCAGAGCAGTTCCTTCAGGAATGCTTCGAGGGGCTCGGACGGTGGCTCGTCCATCGGTGGCGGCGGGTTGCGCATCTCGCTGATTCGTCGCCGCAGCATGCCGACGTGCTCCGCGTCGAGATGCAGGTGCAGGCTCAGCGCCTCCTTGACCTCCCATTGGGGTGTCGAGTTGAGCCAGTAGAGGCCCATCTCCATGGCACGCTTTCTGATCCATGCGAGCCGCAGGAGAAACCGCACGCTGTCGTCGACGGAAACCCCGACCCTGGCGGCCTCTTCGTAGGTGCACAGTCCGGCGAGGGGTGGGATGGGCATGGCTGGGGATTCTAGGGGCGGGACCGAGGGGCGGGACCGAGG
>NYZC01000104.1 GCA_002686995.1 Phycisphaeraceae bacterium
CCCGCGGATGCGGGCCGCGTTTTTTTGTTTGCACGCACGGTGTAGGTCGGCGCTCAACCCGGCTCGTAGAGCCGAATCGGCAGACAACGGGCGTAGCGATCGAAATCCGTGTCCGTCGTAAAGATGGCCACGTCATGGCGGGATGCCACGGCGCAAATAAGCATGTCGATCGACGTACCGGAAATCCCGCGCGACCGGCAGACGCTGTAGAACCGCGCAGCCTCATCATAATCGCCTGCTTCGATCGGCAGGATGGCGAAGTCGCCGAGATGATCACGTATCAGATCAAATACGGCCTCACGTCGGATGCCCGAAAGGATCTCCTGCCGTATTGGGCCGATCAGGGCCGCCAGCCCCGATTCGACGAGCGCCGCCCACGCCTCGACAAGCTTCAATTCACTCGCATTCAACCTGGCGGTACGCCGCCTCAGCGCAAGTGACCAGATCGTAGTGTCGACCAGAACCATCAGCCGGCCTTGCGGCGTCGCAGCTTCTTGTCATCGACGTCATCGTAGTACTCGACCTTGCCCACCCAGTCGAGCAGCGCCAGTCGCTTGCGGCTCTTGACGTACTCCACCAGCGCAGCCGTCACGGCTTCCTTCTTCGTCCGGTGCTTGCCGATGCGCACAGCCTGGCGGATGAGCTTGTCGTCGATGTCCAGATTCGTCGCCATGATCGCGTCCTCCACGAGTTCGCAGCAATTCTACACATTAGTTTGTGTGACGTCAAGGGCCGTCATTCTCCCGACCGCCGAAAATCAGGCTTGATCTTCTACGGTGTTCCCGGAGAGCCGAGCTCCCGCGAGGCCAAAGACCGGAGAGTCATTTTCGCGCGAAAAACCCGACGCGTCGCGGGAGCTACGCCCTCCAGAAGGCCACCGGGTCCGGCTTGCCCCTGCCACAGGAGCAAACTATCCTTACTAGTTGTAAGGAGCACCGACGATGACGAGCACCGTGACGAGCAAGGGGCAGATCACCCTACCCGCCGAAATCCGCAAGCGCCTGAACCTTCAGCCTGGCGACAAGCTGGACTTCATCGTGCGGGAAGACGGCACCATCGAGGTGCACCCGCTACGCGGCTCGATCCAGGATCTCAAGGGTATGTTGCCGCGTCCCCGGAAATCCGTGACGATCGCCCGGATGCAGCGGGCCATCGAGCAAGGTGGGCAGGGATGATCGGAATCGACACGAACGTTCTGGCTCGATACATCGTGCAGGATGACCCAAAGCAATCCGCGGCGGCAACACGCTGCCTCGAAAGGCAGTGTTCGCGGAACGATCCGGGCCACGTGACGCTCATCGTTCTCTGTGAGCTGGTCTGGGTCCTGCGACGAGCCTATCAGTACAAGCGAAACCAGGTCGTCGAGGCGTTGCGTCGCATCATCGAAGCAGCCGAGCTGGAGGTCGAACACCGCGAGATCGCCGATCAGGCCATTGCGGACTACGGCGAAGGGGACGCTGATTTCGCCGATTATGTCATCGCGCGGCTGAACGAGAGCGCCGGCGCGAAGCACACGGTCACCTTCGATCGATCCGCGGCGGCCCATCCGCGTTTCAAGCTTCTGGGCTGATGACGCCGGGACTGCGTCTCGCCGGCGCCTCGCGGACTCGACCCCGGCCACCCAGCCTTTTGACTTTCTGACCTTCCGACAGACTTGGCTCGCCCCGGCGCCGCCGTTACGCTGCGCACGCTTCTTCCGAAGGGCGCCATGGCAGAACCGGAACCCAGACCGCGAACGTTCACCTTTCGCGCATTCGCCGTCGGGCTCGCGTGCATGATCCTGCTGGGTTTCTGGGTACTCTTCCACGAGGTGCTCAGCCCGCAGAAGGGGTACCTGGTCAACAACAATCCTCCGGCCGGCGCGGTGGGCGTCTTCCTTGCCGCGATGGTGATCGCGTCGCTGCTGACATGCTTTTACAGGTCGCTCCGGCTGAGCAAGGCCGAGCTGATCTTCGTCTACGCGATGCTCGTCACGGCGGCGCCGTTCTTCAGCCATTTCATGTGGGGGCGCTTCCTGGGCCTGATGATCAGCGTGCCGCGCAGCCAGAACCACATGCAGCTTGTCGATAGCTACTCGGAGAAGCTGTGGCCGCACGGGCCCCACCTCGTCGAGAACCGGCGCTTCGAGCAGGGCCTGACGCCCGACATGAGCGCGTCGCCCGTCGATCGCATCCAGATCGTGGAGGTCGAGAAGAGCCAGGTGGGCAGGACGCGCGGCGCGCGGCTGCAGGGTGATTCCACGCTGCGCATCCGGATCCCGAGGCGGCGCGACGGCGAAGAGGTGCTTGTGCCGGGCGAACGGTACACCGTCACCGCCCTGTTTCGCACCGAGGGTTTCGAAAGCGGCTCGTCCCTCAGCGTGGACCTCGTCACGGACGGCGACGAGCGCGTCCCGGTAACAATCCTCCGCCGGGACACGCTGGAGACCGTGACGCGCGACGACGGATCGCGCACGACGGTCGCCGTCTTCACCCGCCCCGGCGGATTTCAGCGCGCCGGCGAGCCCAACCTCAAGCTGCCGCGGGCGCTGGACGATCACCTCGACCTCGTCCTGACCATGACGGGCGCCGGAATGGCCACGGTCACCGACATCGTGTTCTTCAACGTGGAAGCGGTCTTTCGCCTTCACACGGGCACCAGCGAGGTCCGCGAAAGCGACCTGGCGCGCGTCGATCCCAACGAGCGCGATGCCCTGCTCGTGCGCCCCGACGACCTTGGATCGCCCGCAGGCTGGATCTACACGCTGAAGGGGTACATCCCTTACCGTGACTGGGCACGGCCCCTGTTCTACTGGGGCTCGATCTTCCTCGCCGTCTTCCTGGCGACGCTCGGGATCGCCATCGTCTTTCGTCGACAGTGGGCCGAGCACGAGCGGTTTTCGTTCCCCCTGATCAGGCTTCCGCAGCTGCTGCTGGAGGAGAAGGAGGAGAACGGCCGGACGGTACGGCCGCTCTTCCGCAGCAAAGCCTTCCGCATCGGGGTCGTCGTGTCGGTCGCTTACGCGCTGCTGAAAGGCCTCGGCGTCTACATCCCGGGACTGCCCGATCCGAGCGTGGAGGTGGCCCTCTACGAGTTCTTCACCGATCCGGCGACACGGGCCTTCTTCCGCGGCAACGGCGCGGGCGTGTTCATGATCGTTCCGCTGATCCTCGCCATCGCCTTCTTCATCGATCTGGACATGCTGCTGAGCATCGTCCTGTTCTACTGGATCTGCAAAATACCTTATTACTTCGGTGAACTGTTCGGCTGGCGCCAGATCAAGGGCGCCGTGGACCGCTTTCCGTTCGGCCACGAGCAGCACATCGGCGCGTTCCTGGGCCTGGCCCTCGTAGTGCTGTGGATCTCGCGTCGGCACCTGTCGTCGGTATGGAGAACGGTGCTCGGCCGTCCCGGCGGCGCCGACGACGCGAGCGAGGCGATGAGCTACCGGATGGCGCTCGTGATGATCCTGGCGAGCGTCGCGTACTTCGCCGCGTGGGGCGCGATGACCGGCGTGGGCTGGGGCAGCGCCCTGATCCTGTTCACCTTCCTGGTGGTCTGCGCCCTGGCCACGTCGCGCGTCCGCGCCGAATGCGGGCTGCCCGGCGCGAGCTTCATGGTGCCGATGCACTCGGCTCTGATCTTCATGCTGATGGGCGGCGTCTTCGCGTTCGGGACCGAGGTGCTCCTGCTGGCCTTCCTGATGGGCGTCCTCGTCCGGTACCTGTGGCTGATGTTCGCGCCGACGCAGGTCGAGATGCTCCAGCTTGCCCACACCGAGCGCGTGAGCGCACGCGGCGTCAAGTGGGCCCTGATCGCGGGGCTGGCCGGCGGCGTGCTGATCGGCGGGTACGTCCACCTCGTATGGTGCTACGGGGAAGGCGGCGACCGCATCCCCAGGATGGCGCGGGGCCTGAACACGAACCTGGAGAAGTACCTGGCCAAGTCCGTCAGCGAGGCGGACACTGCGGTGCGCAGCGCCGCAGCCACCGGAGGTGATCCGGCGGCGGTGTCCTACCGCGGCGCCCAGGCCGCAGTCGGTGTCGGCGCGGTGGTCACCATGGCCCTCTACGCTCTTCGAACGTACTTCGTCGGCTTCTGGCTCCATCCCCTGGGCTACGTCCTCGCGAACTCGCTCATCATCGATTCGATCTACGGTTCCCTCCTCGTCGCGTGGCTGATCAAGTGGCTCGCGCTGAAGGTGAGCGGCCCGCGAAGCATTCGCGACTGGTTCAACCCGTTCTTTGCCGGTGTCTTCGTGGGATCGGTCGGCGCGCTCGGGTTCTGGGACGTCGTGGCGCTGATCCTGCTGGCCACGGGCAGCGGAGCGGTGGCGGGATGAAAATACGGATGATTCGGCAATGAATGCGACCCCCCCAACCCCCCCTTGGAAGGGGGGGGCTTCCATGCCGGTTCCCCCCCTTTCCAGGGGGCCAGGGGGGGTCTTCGCCAACGCGCTGCTCGCGCTCATCCTCGCCGTCGCGATCGGCGCGGGCGTGATCGGCGTGAACCGGATCGCGGCGCCTGCGGCCCGAATCCTCCCGCCGGAGCATTCGGCGAAGTCGATCGACTACGCGAGCCTGATCGAGGACGTCACCGCAACCGAGTTGCGACGTCATTTCGACGCGTTCAGAGCGGCCGGGCCAAGGTTTTCGGGAACGGCGGGATGCGACCGTGCGGCCGACCACATCGCCGACGTTCTGGCCGAGGCCGGATTCGAAGTGGTCGAGCAGCCGTTCACGATGACCGTTCCCGTCACGAAGAGAGCGCATATCCTCGATGAGAAAGGCCGGCCGTTCGACGGCATCCGTATCTTCCCGTTCCTGCCGAACGCCTTTCGCACGCCCACCACGCCGCGCGATGGGCTCCGTGGCAAGGTGCTTCGCGGCCGGGAGGGCCTCTCACGCGAATTCGAAGACGTCGCCCTCGATGGCCAGATCGTGCTGCTTCCCCTGGGCAAGCCCTGGAACGTCGTCGCCGGCATGGGCGCCCGGGCCGTCTTCTACTACGACGACGGCAGCGTCACGCCGGCCGCATCGTGGTCGCACCGCGTCCACGCCTCGCTGAACGTGCCGCGCTTTCTCGTGGAAGGCGACATTCAGGCCCTTGAGGGCAAGACGATCACGTTGAAGGCGCGCGTGGACTTCAAGCCGGTGACGGCGCGCAACATCATCGGCTTTCTTGCGTCGGATGCGTCCGCGGACGAAGCCGTCGTGCTCAACGCCTACTACGACGCGTACAGCTACGTGCCCGACCGAGCGGTCGGGGCCGACCAGAGCACCGGCGCCTCGGTGCTGCTGTCGCTGGCCCGCCACCTGGGTCGCGTGACGACCGGGCGCGATCGTTCCGTGGTCCTCGTGTTCACCTCCGGACACGGAGAAGGCCTCGCCGGCGCCCGTCAGTTCGTCCGGGTGCTCGGCGACGCGGACGATCGGACCGCGGCCGTGACAAGGACGACCGACGACAGAACGAACGCCGCGGATGACCTCGAGCAAATCGGCAAGGCGCTCGAAGTCGCGCGCGACCAGGAATACTGGGCGATCGCCCGGGATGAGGCGGAATCCGCCTACTGGGTGGCCCGACCGGCGCCTGTGCGCGCGGCGTTCGAAGACAGCCTGAAGCGCGTCATGGACCAGGACTTCATGGCAGCGCTGGAACGGGAGCAGCAGGCGCGCCTGGCATGGGTGCGCGACGGTCGGGGCGTTCACGATCCCGAAGGCAGCCCGCTTACGAGCTTTGCCGCGTTCCGCGCCGCCAGGGTCGAGAAGGACGCGGCGCGCGCGCTCATGTCCATGCCGCCGCCGCGCCTCAAGCGTGACGAGACAAACGGCGGCTACCGGCATCGGATCGACGAGCGAAGGGTGCAGGAGCGTCTCGCGCGTTTTCTCCTAGAGAGATCTGATGTGGCACGCGACGAACTCACCCGAGCCACGATCAACGCCGACCTGGCGAAGCGTCTCGGCGCTTACCGGCGCGTCCTGTTCCTCGGTCTCGACCTGACGTCGGCCTCAGGGCGTATCGGTCTCGTCTGCGGCGAAGCGCCGATCGTGCCGCGGTGCATGCCGGCCGACGCCGAGGTCGCGACGCAGTTCCTGCTGGCCGGCGACGGGCTGGACCGCGCCGACACCAGCGGGTCGCATCGGAAGACCGAAGCCGGACGGCCGCGCTTCGAAAACCTGCTTCGCAAGCGGGACATCCAGGACCTGCCGTTCCCGACGCTGTACTACTACCGCGACTGGGGCTCGGGCGAGGCGCTCTACTTCGAGTCGTCCGCCTCGCTGTGGGCGGGGCACCCGTCGTTCGCCGTCGTGACGCTCGACGACAGTCGCAGGCACCTGGGCACGCCGCACGATACGTTCGACCGGATGTTGCCACGCGGCGGCGCGGACCGGACGCTCGAACGCCTCCAGACGGTCGCGCGCCTGATCGGCGCGGCGACCCGCCAGCTTGCCGCGGGCCACGGCCGAATCGTCCCGACCACGCACCGCGGCGACCAGGCGGGCGGCATCATGGACCTGCGCGGCCGCGTGGTCAGCCAGCTGGGTGACGACCTGACACCGAGCCACGGGATGCCCGGCGCAATCGTGCGCCTCGTGGCGCTCGATACCGACTGCGTGAGCCGCGTCGTGCCACCCGGCGTAG
>NYZC01000105.1 GCA_002686995.1 Phycisphaeraceae bacterium
AACGCCGTGGCGCGGCCAGGGAGAGATTCGTGCCCCCCACGAGCAGGAGGGCGATCATCAGAACGAGGGTGGAACGGCTCATGGCGTAAGTCCACAGCAGGTAAATCAAGGTCAGGGAAGTCAGAACCGCGAATCCTCTCGCGAGGGTCATGCACCGTCGAAATGCAGGGGCTGCTACTGCCCTTCCACGGACAACTGCACGACCCGAATGTCGTCCATCTCCACCACGTTGTTCGGCCCGTCGTCCAGCTTGCGGCTGCCGACCCCGATGAAGACCTCGTTGCCGGTCGCGTCGGCGTCGTAGTACGGCAGCGGCGTCTCGTTGAGCCGGACCCAGTCGCCGTCGCCGCGGCGCGCGTACCCCGTCACCTGCCGGCCGACCGTGTCGATCACCACCTTCAGACCGAACCATCGGCCCGCCCCGGCCAGGTCACCGAGGCCGTGGGCGTCGTCGTTGAAGTTCCGCCGATCGCCGGCCTGCTCGATCGACACCATGTCGGCCCGATCCTGCCAGGCGTGGATCGTGGCGAAGTACTTTCCGTCGCGATCCGCAAGGAAGAGCGTGGGATTGTTGCCTTTCAACCCCAGGCGCCGAAACGACGCCTCCAGCGAGACCGTGCCGGACCGGACCTGCACCGCGTGAAACGGGACGAGATCGCTGCGATTGGTGCGGTTCAGATCGCCGACGGCCACGCGGTTGCCGTCGCGGGCGACGACACGCCACGACTTGTCCCACCCCTTGTTCGCGTAGTTCGTGTTCTCGTACCAGCCGTCGAAGCCGATCAGGTCGCCGGCATCAGACTCGGTGGTGAAGGCGTCGGACTCGAAGTCACAGTGCCAGAGCAGGCGCCCGCGGTCCTCGGGGCCGTTGAAGGTCAGGATGCCGAAGCGTTCGGGGTTCCGGAAGCCGCCCAGCGTCGACGACCAGCCGGAGAAGGGTGGCTCGCCCTCTTCGGTGAACCGGTTGCGACAGAGATTGAAGCGCAGCGTCGAGCCGGGCGTCACTTTGCAGGGCAGCGCGTCGAACGGCAAGGCGGCCCGCAGCTCCCAATGATCGTCGCGCACCACCGGCTTAGCCTCGATCTTCGAGCTCCAACCCACGTTGGCGGTGGCCCCGATGGCGGTCGGGGTTTCGAGGGCGTCGTACACGGTCCCGATCGTGTTGATGCAAAGCTGGCGGTAGGTCTCACCGCGGCCCCCGGGATCGATGAACAGCTCGATCGAGTCGTCAACGAACCCGCCGATGTCGTGGGCCTTCGTGCGGGCGCGGATCCGCTCGACGTACGGCTCAGCGCAGCGGGCGCGAATGTAGAGACGTCTTCCGTCGTGGGCCAGATGAAACACCGTCTTCTGCGGCGCCGGCTCGTTCTTGATCGTCTTCGTGATCTCGTAGGGCAGGGCGTCGGCCCACGTCGCGTCGTCGGCCCAGTCGGTTCCGTCGGGCACGGCGACATGGGCGACGGCGGCGGTGCCGATCGGCGCGAACTCGGACATCGCCGATCCCTCGTACTTCTTCCGCGCTTTCCACAAGTACTGCATGATCCCCGCATCGACGAGCCCGACCCGCTCGCGGTAGATCGACCCCTCCGCGGTGGCTTCCTGGGCCTCCTTGACGTGGCCCTCGAGCTCCGCGAGAAACGAACGCGTCCCCAGCTTGCCCCACCATCCGCGCGCCGCGTCGGCGCCGCCCAGCGACATCCAGCGATCCTCGAGCGCGGTGTAGAACTTCTCCATGCCCGAGGCGCCCGGGCCGAAGAACCGATCGTAGTATTCCGACAGCGCTTTCTCGATATCCAGGTTGAAGTCGTCGTAGAGCTTCACGCGCCAGTAGACGTTCATGAAGTCCATCACCGGGTTCGCCCAGGCGATGCCGGCGCGCTGCGTGCCTCGGTAGGTGGCCAGGCTGGTGCGGTCCTGGGTGCCGCCCATGAAGCCGGGCAGCCGTGCCAGGTGCCTGACGTCGTCCGCCTGCACGCGCGGCACGATGCAGGGAAAAGGCATGTCGTCCATGAACGGATGGATGGGATATTCGTAAGTGGTGAAGGATCGAGCCCCATTCACCTCGACGTACTCCCTGATGCGGTCGTAGTCGCGCTGCTGGTAATGCCGGTCGTGGTAGCGCTGGTAGAACTTGCAGAACATGACCGACACGTTCGGCTCGAACACCATGCCCTTCGGGGGCAGGGTGTAGTTGAAGTAGGCGATGCCGGAGACGGTCGCGTCCGGGTGCGTCTTTCGGACCTCCCGGGCGACCTTGTTCAGAAAGCCCCAGACGTAGTGGCTCGCGTCGCCGCCGAGACCGACGTCGTTGCGGTACAGCGGCGTGCACGTGGAGCAACCGCACATGTTCGTGTTGTCGTTGGGGACGACGGCAAAGTTGCTCTCCGACGAGCCGCGCGTCGTGTCCGGGAACGTGGGCGGCTTCCCGTCCAGGTGTTCCCGGGCGATGGTGACGACCTGCTCGAGGAAACCGGGCGCCGTCAGGCACGGCTGCACCGAGAGCTGGTAGCGAAGCTGCTTCATCCGCTCGTAGCTCCTGGTGCTGAACCACTCGGGATGCGACTCGCCGAAGGCCTTGTCGTAGCCGTGGAACGAGTGGTTGGCGCCGCCGCGCCGACCTCCCCAGTACCGCAGGCGAATCCAGTGCAGCAGGCTCTTGCGGGAATCGACCCATTTCGTCTGGAAAGGGCCCCTCTTGTCGTAGTCGGTGTAGTAAAGCCGCTCGGTGTTGCTGAACAGCGGGTAGAGGCTTCGAATCTCCGCGTCCGGCCGGTCGCGCACGTTCAGCTCGTCGACCACGATCGTCGGCTGCTTCGGGATGACGTGGCCAAGCACGTCGTTGGGGTAATACCAGCGCACATCGAGGTGATTCTCGAGCAGCACGTGCACCGCGTAGCAGGTGGCGATCCAGCTCAGCGTGGCGTTGTAGATGCTCATGTAGCTGCCGTAGTCCAGCTCCGCGAACTCGTCCCGGTCGTGTCCGATCAGGACGAGCGTGTCGGGCGCGGTCCTGAGCAGGTACTCCTGCGGCTTGAAGCTGTCGTTGCTGAGCCCGAGCGCCTTCGTCGCCTCGCTCTCGCCCACGAGGATGCGCGTGCCCTGAACCTGCGCGGGCTCGCGCACGATGGGCAGCTTCGCGCCCGAGATCCTCTCGATGAAGTGCTGCAGCTCGTACGCCGCGAGTTGGGCAGAGCCCCGCGGCCTTTCGGACAGGATGATCGTGGCATCCGGCCTGCCGTCGTCGGTGAGGCGCAGGCCGGCGACGACGTGCGAAGGCGCGGTCGCGATGGCGAAAAGCACCGGAAGAAGCACGGTCACGCGGGCGGGGTGGTGTGGTCTCATGTCCAGCTCCTTTTGTTCGAGATCGTCGGGACACCCTGCGCCGGCGCGTTGCTGTCGCGGTCCCAGTTGCCGGAGCGATGCTTGATGTGATCGCACCAGCGGGCGTTGAGCTTGTCCTGCAGGAGCTGGCCGTCGGGATCCGGCAGCGTCAGCGTGTAGGAGTAGAGCTTCGCGTTCTTCACGTAGAGACGAACCAGGATGCCGCCGCGATGGTCCTTCGCGATTTCCAGCCAGGGGCTGCGGCCGTGCTTCCACCGCAGCGGCTGATCCTTGCCGTCGGCGGTGACGGGGATGCAGTCGGCGCGGCCATGGTCCGCGATCACCTGGCCGTAGGGCGTCACCAGCTCGGCCTCGATCGAACCGCCGGCGGCGTCGGCGTTGACGAAGATCTCGTGCGGAGGTCCCCACGGTTTGTGCATCAGGAAGCCCTCGGTGCCGGTGCCGTCCAGGCACATCCAGTGGTCCTCGGGCATCTTCGCGAGCATGCACGAGACCGCCTCGCGCATGTCGTGGTCGTGCTTCTGCATGTAGGCCCGCTGCGTCCGGTCGTTGTGTTGATAGCGGACGGCGGTGTAGTAGATCCAGGTGTCGCCGTCGATGGTGAAGGGGTTGGCCGAAGGGACGAAGATGACGCCTTCGTCGGGGTCACCGGGCGCGCCGACGGGCACGATGGGCGAGCGGTCGTCGGGCCGCGACCACACCCGCCCGTCGCGGCTGAAGGCGAGCTGGACGTCCACGTGGCCGAGCCGGTCGGCGGGGAAGCCCTCTGGCGGGGCCTGAAAAACCTCGTAGGTCTCGCCTTCCGGGAGGGAATACTGCGTGTTGAGCAGGCCCAGGCAAAATCCTTCGTAGAAGAACGGCGTCATCCCCTGGAAGTTGAACATCTCGGGTGGATCGATCTCGTCGCCCGGTACCAGGATGCGGCCGCGGTCCTCCCAGTTGACCAGGTCGACGCTCTCGTAGAGGGAGATGTCGCGCGGCACGTTGGGCACGCGCCGCGTGTAAAGCCGGTAGATGCGCTGGTCCTGGTCGTAGATGAACCCCCAGCCGGCGTCGCTGATGCCGCGCAGCACCGGGTTGACGTGAACCGGCCGATTCCAGCTGATGCCGTCCGCGGACGTCGCCAGGCACAGGGGCATGTGGTACCTCGCCCAGCGCGACTCCTCGGACTCCACCTGGAAGATCATCTTGTACCGGCGGCAGGGCGCGTCGCTCGGATCGTCGATGATCGTGTAGCTGCACGAGAGCATCTCGCCGAGGATGTAGTTGTTCTCGGTCGAGCCGTTTACCTCGACCATGTCCAGGATCGGCCGCTCCCAGTGGATGCCGTCCGTGCTGGTGGCGACCGCGGTCTTGCGCCCGCGCTCCCAGTACTCGTCCGGCCGCTGGCCGATGACCGAATACCACATCCGAAAGAGCTTTTCGCGCTCGTCGTAGAGGACGTTGTTGTAGTTGAACATCTCCATGGGATTGGTGTCCCATGGGGCGTTCAGCTTCAGAACCGGCTCGGGGTGCTTGACGACCTGACCGATGCGGCGGTTCAGGCCGCGAATTTCGAGCAGGTCGTGATCGTCAAAGAACAGGAACTTGTATCTGCAGGTTTCAGACATGGGGAGCATTCTAGTGGGCTCCCGGAAAGTCGGAAGATCGAAGGTCGAAGGTCGAAGGTCGGCGGGTGGCTGGGGTCGAGCGCTGCGAGCCTCCAGCAGGAATGTGGCGGCGTGGTCGCGGACGGTGGAGACGAACTATATTGTTGGGATGATGCATTCCATGACGAAGATGCTGGTGCTTGCCTGTATGGTGCTGGGGCCAACGATCGGTACGGCCTCGACGCTTTCCGTGGTTGATCCTGACCGCCCGGTCCCGAGCGTCGTCGCGGGTCCGGGGCCGGATGATCGCGCCGCGGCGGACGATCTTTGCATCTATCTCTCGAAGATCAGCGGACGCGAGATCGCCGTCACCGCGGCGCCCGCGCCGGTGGGAATGGTCATACACGTCGGCGCCGATGAGTTCGTGGAGGCGCAGGCGCCCGAGATCGCCGATCTGCGCGGCGACGGGTTCGTGATTCGATGCGTCGAGGCCGAGGGCCGACACCATCTGGTGCTTGCAGGCCCGCAGACCGCGTCGTCCCAATGGGCCATCGAGCGGTTTCTGATCGACCACTGCGGTGTGCGCTGGCTGATGCCGCATCCGAAGCACGGTGAGATCGTGCCCTCGAAGCAGAGGATCACGATCCCGGCATCGCTGTCCGAACGTCACGAGCCCGACTACATCGGACGGGCCAACTGCGGGATGTACATGTTCGCCCGGAACCGCAAGTACCTGCGCCTCGGGCCGCGCGGCGGATCGTTCGGATCGCATGAGATCCAGCGCATGTTCTCGACAGACGAGTTCGCCGCCCACCCGGAGTGGTTCGCTTTTTTCAAGGGCAAGCGACAGTGGTGGACGTACGGCAACGGCTGGCAGATCTGCACGACGAATCCAGGCACCGTCGAGCATGCGGTCGATTACGTCGACAGGTACTTCAAGAAGCACCCGGACGCCGTTGTCGCGTCGGTGGGGCAGAACGACGGTTCGGGCTGGTGCGAGTGCGATACCTGCAAGGCGTTCATCAATTCGTTCGATCCCCCGTACACGACGACGGAGCGCTGGTTCCACTGGGTCAACGAGGTCGCGCGGGAGGTGGCGAAGAAGCATTCTGGCAGGTGGGTGGAGGCAATGGCGTACGCGTCGACGTCCCAGCCGCCGCGTTTCAGGCTCGAGGACAACGTCGCGATCACGAAGACGTTCGTGCTGGACAGCGAGTTCGACCTCGCGGAACAGTGGATGAAGGTCTGTCGGTCAGTGAACCTGTACTCGTACATGTACGGCAACTCGTTCATGGGTTTTCGCCATTACCCGGACGCCGCGCAGGAGTTCTTGCAATGGGGGCACGGAAAGCTGGGCGCGATCGCCCACGTCACCGAATGTGGCGGTGACTGGGCATTCGACGGTCCGAAGTATCACTATCTCCAGGCACTGCATTGGGACGTCGACGCCGACATGGACGCGGTCATGCGCGATTACTGCGCCGACTCGTACGGCGGCGCGGCGGCTCCGATGGGCGCGTTCTGGGATCGGCTCGAGCAGGTGTACGAGCGCAGGGCGCCGACGCCTTACGGCGAAAAGCGCAAGCGATGGCTCTTCTACCAGTGGGTGACGTGGGCGATGAACTCGTACGTTCAGCCCAACGACGAGTTCGTCCCCTATTCGATGGACGACGTCGCGTTTCTCGACGATCGGATCGACGAAGCAGAGCGTCTGGCGTCCGGGGACGGGGCATCGGTGCAATTCAGGGTGTCCCTCGTCGCCGATGCGTGGCGCTACTACCGGACGATGGTCAAAAGCTTCCTGGAGTACTACCGGTTGCCGGTCGAGGCGCAGCCTTCTTCCGGTGCCGAAGCCGAAGCATCACTCGGGTTGGCGCGGCAGATCGCCGCGCTGCGCGCCGATCGGCGCGTCCACGACGGGAAGATGATGCGCCACAGGCAGCTTAATCGTCGGCGCGCCGGTCGCGCTTACTGGTCCTGGGGCGAGGCCCTGACGATCTTCAGTCACGAAAGGGCGTTGATCGAAGCGCATTGCTCGGCTTACAGTGCGCATCGATCAGGCGCGGACGGGACGGAAGCGGCATTGGCGTTCTGGCGTGCTTTGCCCGAGACCGACGTGCTTCATCCGCACGCTCGAACCCAGGTGGCGCTGCTTATTCAACCGGATCCGCCTGACCTGCTGGCCAACGGCGACTTCGAGCGCGGATCGACCGAGGGGTGGGAGATCGTCAGCGGCACCGCGAACCTCACGACGCAAGGCGCTCGCTCCGGCACGGCGCTGTCCTGCCCGTCCTCGCAAGTGACCATTCGGCAGCGCGTGCCGGTAACGCCCGGCGCGCGGTATCGCCTCACGGCCTGGGGCAGATACGTCGGCGCCTCGCTCGATTGGGCGGTGCCGATGGAAGCGATCCTCGAATTCTACGGCGGAAGCCGGCGCATCTGGTCCGAGCCGACCCGGATCACGTGGCGCACGACGCAGCCGGACACGGGCTGGCAGCGCCTTGCGGCCACGTACGAGGCACCGCCCGGATGCGATTCGGTGGTCATCAACTTGAAGCGGCGGTCTTCCGGAAAGCACCTGTGGGACGACGTGTCGTTCAAGTGCACCGACAGCGGCCCGGCGGTCGTGCACGGATCGCTGATCGACACGTTCGACGGCGCGGGCTTTGATGGCAGCGCCTGGATCGAAACGACGGATCATTCCAATGATCCGCAGCCGCCGAAGGTCAGGGACGGCTGGATCCGTTTCGAAGGGGCGCAGCAGCACCCTCTTACGTCGACGGCGCGATTCGACGATCTGTTCCGATACGAAGGGGCCGATCGATATCGCCTTCGATTCCGCGTCGCGATGCCGGACGGCGTGTCCGACGCGCAGACGACCTGGTCGCTGGGGATCAAGAGCGGCACCGGCACCATCAGCATCTCCGAGTCCGGGATGTTCTGGTACGTCTTATTTCCGTCCGCGAAGCGGGCGGTGCCGATGGTGTCGGCGTACTGCTTCCAGGGCGGCGCCAGAACCGCCGGACCGGCGTTCGACATCGATGATCTGCCGCGTCCGGCGACGGATCTCTGGATTACAATGCACTTCGACCCGAAGACGGTGACCATCCACGCGTCGGCCGATGGGTACGACGAGAGCGAATCTTCGTTCGTGGGCAGTTACGACCACGGGATCACCGACCTCACGGCCGACGGACCGGTCTACCTGAAGCTGGGCGACGGTAACTGCCGTCTCGACGAGATCAGCCTGTTGCGACCGGACGGAGGGGGCGCCACGGACAAGATGGGAGATGGCACATCAACGCCGGATGAAACGCGCCGCCTGTTCATGGAGGGCGTGACCGAATAGAGGACGGGGCATAGGATATGGGCATGAAGAGCCGATATCGGCGCGCGTTCACGCTCATCGAACTGCTGGTGGTGATCTCGATCATCGCGCTGCTGAT
>NYZC01000106.1 GCA_002686995.1 Phycisphaeraceae bacterium
CGAAGCGAGCCCCGATGCCCTATCCGTGTTCATCCGTGGTTCTTCAACTTCTCGTCACCGTGACAAGAAGTGACGGGGGAAGAATCTAATGGCCGCGGCCGTCGCGGCCGCGCCGGGCCAGCACGGGCAAGTGTCGAAGGTGGCGGGGCATGTGCGATCCGACGCAGGCGATCACGACGATGGCGAGGAGCAACGGCACCCGCTGGTCCCACAGCACGGGCACGGCGCACAGCAGTCCCAGCTTGACCAGCACCATGACGCCGCGAAGCTCGACGAGCCAGCGAAACGTGGGATACGCCTCGAGCGCGGTCAGGCCGACACCGGTCAGGATCGACAGGAACAGCACGGTACGGAGGGACGTCTCGTCGACGTCGAAGACGTGACCGCCCAGCAAGGCGCCCGTTGCGGCGATGTGCGCGGTGCGGAACGTGATGTTCCACGCGCGCCCGTACGGGATGGTCCTGGGCGGATCAGGAAAGAGCAGGCGGCGCAGCAGGTCCACTAGCTCGTTCGCCCGCAGATCTCCTCGAACTCGGGCGCGGTGAACGCCCTCATCGTGTGCGTCCGGACGTTGCCCTTGCCCGCGAGGGCGAGCATTGCGGCCGTCGCCGCCGTCTCGTCTTCGGCCTCGAAGATCAGGGCGCCGTCGTGCGCGCCGAGCGTCCAGTACACCTGGTTGACCGTGACGCCGAGGTTGCGCACATCGTCCTCGAATCCCTGTGCGCGTCCGGGTGACTCGCGGAAGTCGCGTACACCCTGCTCCGTGAAGTCGATGAGGGCGATGTAGCAGGCCATGATCGGGCTCCTGTGATGATGGGGCACGTCCCCGGGCTAACGAGCGCGCGTCGCCGCGATGATGCTCGGCCGCACGAGGCGCTCGAAGTCGACGAAGTAGACCTTGATCAGCTCGGTGTGCGCGCCGGCGTTGAAGGCGATCTCCTCGTCGTCGGTCAGCGTCTCCGCGACGTACACGTCCATGTCGAAGAGATTGCCGAAGGGCGGCATGGCGCCGAGCTCGCAGTCCGGAAAGCGATCGGCGAACTCGCGCTCGCTGGCGAGCTCCACGTGATCGACGCCGGTCGCTTCCCTGAGCACCTCGAAATCGATCTTCTGCGTCGCCGGAAGCACGACCATCGCCATGCGCCCGTCGATCTTCACCATGACCGTCTTGGCCAGCTCACGGCCGGGCACGTGGGCCGCCGCGGCGATCTCCTGCGCCGTGTACGCGGGCGAATGGCTCATCGTGACGTACTTGACCCCGTTCTCGTCCAGGAATTTTCTGAGCTTTTGCATCGGCATGGCGATTTCCTTTCAATGGTCGGCGGGCGTCCACCGGCACAGTTCGGGCAGCCGATCGAGATAGTCGCGCTGCTTGCGGCGCGTCACCTCGTCCGCGATCACCTTCTCGTAGAAACGAAGCTCCTCGTCCGGCACGCCGCGCAGGTAGCCCGCGATCTGTCCCCGGTGCGCGTCGCCGAGGGCGGCCAGGTAGGCCTCGCCCGCCGCGGCGGACGGCACGAGATCATCCGGGTTGGTTTCGTGGTGGGGCATGTGGCGCCTCCCTCAATGAATACCTACGTCTCGCGACGCCGCGCGCGTATCGGGAGATCCCTGAGCCTGGCGTGCGAAATACCGGTCCGCGCATAAAAAAGGCCGGCCGCTTGCAGGTCGGGCAACGTGTGCCTCTATCACCTCGTGCGGTCGGCCCCGACATTCGGAGCCTTTTCACCGGCTGTTCCCTGGGGCCGGGAGCGGCGCTCCGTACCGTGAGTCGTACCAGGCGTGAGGGTCTGCGATGCCCGCGACCTTGAATTTGTTCCGCCTGCGGCGGCCACGGTTCGACTGAACCAGCTTTCGCGTCATCGCGGCACCGGTTCGACTCAAAAGATATGTTGGGGTCTTTTGATTTGGAGTCAAGGATGATTCCGCGAAAACCTGCAGAAGGCAATGCGTCGTCCTGGTTCGATTCGACACTCGATGAGCGGGTTGCCCAGGGGACGCACCGGGTGACCGAATCGCGTGATCGTCCAGTGAACGCGAACGCGCAGGATTCAGCGATGGACGGCACGGACATGGGCGAATAATTCCTTTCCGGTTCAAGCGCGCGACGAAAAAAAGACGATATACTATTTTGACAGAGCTGGGACGTCCGGGTACGCGAAAGGCAGCGCAGACACCCAGACTTACCATGGCGCCCTCCCGGCCCGCCGCGATCGCGGCGGGCAAACGGGCGGCGCAGGATCGCGAACTCAAGCGCGCTTCGACCCCGCGTGCCCGGCGTTCGGCTCGTTCCGACCTTGCGGTCATGTCGCTCCCGCATCATTTCAGGTAAATCGACGGCATGAATCGGCACCTGCCCGATACGCTGGACGCGAAGGGGCGACAGGATAGCCTTTGCCATGCCCATTGAAGCGCCAGCATGCCTGCCGTCCGAGCCCCTGGCCGGTCTGGACCACTGGGCGACCGCGCTGCGGCGCCTCAGTCGCCGGACCCTCACGACGTGCGAGACCTTTCCGGATATCGCCGAGCGATTCGAGCGCTGGTGGACCCGGTCGGACACCGATCGCCCCGTCTTCATCGCAAGCTACGGCGCCGACATGGGAGGTTACCGAGGCCGGCGCCTCGAGCTGCTCGAGAACGAGGATCGTTGGTTCGAGGCGAAGTGGGACGACATGCGCCGAACGAGGTACGTCGGGGACGCGATCCCGATGATCCGGTTGGATCTGGGTCCGGCGGCCCTGGGCGCCATCGTTGGGGCGCCGGTCACGGTCGACGAGAACACGGCTTGGACCGGCGCGTTCATCCGTGACGACTGGGCGAACGCGCCCGACTGGCGGCTGAAGGGTGAATGGTGGCTGCGGTTTCAGCGGCTGCTGCACCGCGTCGCGGAGCATGCCTCGGGCAGGTACCTCGTCTGCCTGCCCGACCTCGGCGGCGCGGCCGACCCGCTGCTGAACATGCGCGGACCCGAGTCGCTCTGCATGGACGCACTGGAGCAGCCGGAGCGGATTCGCGCCGCGCTCGACGACGCCTATGAGGCGTGGCGCCGCGCCATCGCGCGTTGCTACGAGATCGTGCTGTCCCACGGCGCGGGACTCGTGCACTGGCTGATGGTCTGGTCGGACCGGCCGTACATCCTGCCGACCTGCGACGTCAACTTCATGCTGGGTCCCGAAGCGTTTCGCGACATCTTTCTGCCTGACCTGGCCCGCCAGGCGCAGACCGTGGAGCGAACGCTGTACCACCTGGACGGTCCCGGCGCTGCCCGTCACATCGATGCGCTGCTCGAGGTGCCGGCGATCACCGCCATCCAGTTCACGCCGGGGGCGGGCACACCCTCCGCGCTCGAGTGGACCGGCATGTTTCGGCGCATCCAGGCGGCGGGGCGGCCGCTGGTGATCGTCTGTCCGGTCGACGAGGTGCTGCCGATCTGTGAGCGACTGGAGCCTCAGGGTCTGGCCCTGATCGTCGATCCCGCCGCGCCCGAGCGCACCGAGGAGGTGTTTGATGACCTGCACCGACGTTTCGATCGATGAGGCGCGCGGGACGTCGCGTCAGGGATCAGGAAGGGAAGAATCGGCGTGGTCCCGACGATCCCGCGGCGGGGTCACGCGTCGAAGCAGACAGGGCGCGAGCGCCACTCGCCGCGCACGCGCCGACTCCTCACGAAAGGAGGCCGCCATGCCGCTGCGCATCGTATCGCTGACCGATGGCAACCTGGTCACCGTCCGCGCCTCGGGCCGGCTCACCGATGAGGACTATCGACGCTTCGTGCCGCGTATCGAGCGTTTGATCGAGCGGTGCGGGGAGATCCGGCTTCTGTTTCACATGGATGACTTCCACGGCTGGGATCTGCATGGCGCGTGGGACGATCTTCGGTTCGGTCTCAGGCACGGCCGCGACATGAGCTGCATCGCGATGGTCGGCGACCGGCGCTGGGAGAAATGGATGAGCCGGATCTGCAGCACGTTCACGAGCGCGGAGGTGCGCTACTTCGACCGGTCCGAGCTGGACGCGGCGCGCCGCTGGGTCGGCGCCGCCGACGAGCGCCAGCCCATTGCATCGAGCTGGTGACCCGGCGTCATGACCCCACGTGACCGATTCATCGCCGCGCTGGAGCGAAGGTCGGTGCCCGGCCGGGTGCCGCACTTCGAATTGGTGTTCTTCCTCACCATGGAGGCGTTCGGGAAGGTTCACCCGAGCCATCGCGAATACGGCCAGTGGCTGCAGATGACCGAGGCCGAGCGCGTCCTGCACCGGCGCGACATGGCGCGTCTGCATGTCGACACGGCGGAGCGCTTCGAGCACGACGCGATCTTCGTGCACCCCAATCCGGCCGACGTCGAGGAGACGGCGCGGCAGATCGAGGCCACCCGCGAGGACGACGGCGACCGTCACTTCCTGATGGTCCACGGTGACGCGACCCTCAAGATCCCGGAGGGTGCGGAGATGGAGGAGATGAGCCTGCGGATGGCCGAAGCCCCGGAGGAGGTCGACGCCGAGGCGACCGCGCTCGTCGACGCGGCGATCCGACGGGCCGAGGTCCTGCGGGAGCGGGGGGGCCTCGACGGCTTCGCGCTCTGCAGCGACTACTGCTTCAACACGGGACCGTTCCTGCCGCTGCCCTGGTTCGACCGATTCGTGACCCCGCACCTGGCGCGCCTGATCCGCGCCTACCGGGAGATGGGCTTCTACGTCATCAAGCACACGGACGGGAACATCATGCCGATCCTGGACCGCCTCGTGGACGCCGGCCCGCACGCGCTGCATTCGCTCGATCCGCAGGGCGGCGTCGACATCGCCGAGGTCGTGCGCCGCGTCGGCGATCGCGTGGCGCTGTGCGGCAACGTGAACTGCGGCCTGCTGCAGACGGGTACCGACGAGCAGTGCGTCGAGTCCGTGAAATACGCGCTGGAGCAGGGATCGAAGGCGCCGGGCTACATCTTCTGCACGAGCAACTGCATCTACACGGGCATGGCGCTGCAGCGGTACGAACTCATGCGCGACGTGTGGAAGGAAGAGAGCGGGGAACGGGGAGCGGGACGGCGGTAGAATTCAGAACGATTAAGCTATTAGTCATTAAGCCAATCGTTATTTCGTCATTTCGGACGACCCGAATCCGAAAGGGGTTCGGTTCATGACGCTGCTCATTGCCTTTGCTCTGCTTGCGGTCGGTGTTTCGTTCATCTGCTCGACGCTCGAGGCGTCGCTGCTCAGCCTGCCGCGGAGTCACGTCGCGATGCTCGTCGATCGCGGATCGAGCACCGGGCGGCTGCTCAAGAAGCTCACGGACAACATCGATCGCCCGCTGACCGCGATCCTGACGTTGAACACGATTGCGAACACGGCCGGCGCCGTCGGCGTCGGCGGCCAGGCGGCCGCGGTGTTCGGAGAGGCCGCGGTGGGCATCACGTGCGGGCTGCTGACCCTGGTGATTCTCGTGGTTAGCGAGATCATCCCGAAGACGCTGGGCGCCGTGTACTCGAAGCAGCTGGCCGGCGTCACCGCCCGGACGATCTGGCTGTTCATCATCATCTGCGCGCCGGTCGTCGTTTCGCTGCGGTGGGTCGAGCGCGTGATCGGCAGAAGGCGGCACGATCATCACATGACGCGAGCCGAGGTGATCGCGACGATCCGCCTCGGGCGGGAGGCCGGGACGCTCGAGCGTCGCGAGTTCGGCGTCATCTCCAACCTTCTCGCGCTGAAGCGCATCCAGCTTTCCGATGTCCTCACCCCCCGGACCGTCGTCTTCGCGCTGCCGGAGGAGCAGACCATCCAGGGGGTCATCGCGGAGCACCATCCGATCCGGTTCGCGCGCATTCCCGTCTACGGTGAGTCACTCGATGACGTGAAGGGATACGTCGCGCGGTTCGAC
Organism: Phycisphaeraceae bacterium; assembly: GCA_002686995.1. Classification (GTDB taxonomy): domain Bacteria; phylum Planctomycetota; class Phycisphaerae; order Phycisphaerales; family Phycisphaeraceae; genus NYZC01. Next base: position 5,876 of record NYZC01000106.1, read on the forward strand.
ATCTACAAGGCGGCCTCCGCCGGATCGGGGGGCGAGTCGCTGCGCCACATCACTCATCCGCTGCCCATCCTTCCTGAAGTGTCGTCCGTCGCAAACGCGCTCGAGAAGATGCTGGAGGCGCAGCGCCACATCGCCGTCGTCGTCGACGAGCACGGCGGCACCGCCGGCATCGTGACGCTCGAGGACACCCTCGAAACGCTGCTCGGCCAGGAAATCTTCGACGAGACCGACGTCGTGGTCGACATGCAGGAGCTGGCGAAGACGCTGCACGGACGTCAGGTGCGCGCGCGCCCCACCTGAATCCATCGGCGTTGCGGTGTGAATCGATCAGTCACTGCCGCGGCGCACCGCTGAGGCAGCCCGATCAGTTGCGGTGCTCGAAGGGAAGCAGGGGCTCCTGCTCCAACGCGCGCCGGCACTCCCTTTCCCGTCCGCGGACGATGCGGTGTCCTCTCGGTGGGCCGAGCTGCGCCGTGATGATCGTCCAGGACCCGCCGCCCGGTTCTTCGCATCGAATGACGACCCAGTCGCGCGACATCCCCAGCTCGTGGGCACGGGCGGTGTTCGAATGGAGCGCGGTGTAGCGCCTGCCGTCGCGCGACGTGTGGAGGATCGGCAGCCACGCCGCGCGCAGGGGGTTGAATCGCCTGGGCGCGATCCTGGGCAGACGCCCTGAACCGGCCTTGTCGCGGTACTCGCGATCGATGTCGAGCAGCGTCACGACACCGGGTTCACGCGACGCGGGCAGCGGGACGGACGGATGGCCGGATGCCGCCGGCCCGGCGCGGTTGCGAATGTCTGCGATCGACGTCCGAACGGCCCCCATGCGCCGACGCCCGATGCCCGGCACCCGTTCGAGGCGTCCGTCCCGGGCGGCCGCGTCGAGTTCGCCGAGCGTGTCGATGTGCAGACGATCGCGAATGCGCGCGGCGAGTCGCGGTCCGATCGCACGGGCCCGGGCAAGCTCGTCCTCCGGCATCTTTCCGAGGCGAAGCTGGTCGAGAAGGCGCAGCCGGCCGGTCCGGACGATCTCGGCGACATGTCGTGCGAGCGATCGCCCGATCCCGGGCAGATCGCGGAGCCCGGCCGGCCCGAGCCGGTCGAGCACGCACGCCACCGGGCGGTCGAGCGCGCGGATCGTTCGCGCTCCACGGCGATACGCGCGGACGCGGAAGAAGCCGGCGCCCAGCGCTTCCATGCGATCGGCCACCTCGTCGAGCATCCGGGCGATCCGGGTGTTGTCGACCGGCGCGTCCATGTCAGTTCATACGCGTTTCGAATCGCCGTCCGTCGATCTTCGGGGATTCCGCTCAGCGAAATCGGGAATGTCCCGATAGTCGATCACGCGGTCCGTCCCTTAGGGTTCTGTTTGAGGAGCACTCCATCCTCCATCGATCGGGGGACGCTCTTCCCGGGGCAGAGTTCCTGATGCCACCCGACGCGGCGCTGCCGTGCCCGCGATCCCAGATGCCAGACGAGCACGCGAACGATGAGTGAGTCCTTCAGTTTCGTGGCCAATCTTGCCGAGCACCTTCAGATTCCGGAGGCCGGCATCCTGAGCGTGACGCTGCACGAGAGCGATGCTTGCCGGATCGTGCTCTTCGGGTTCGGGGCGGGGCAGGAGATGTCGTGGCACACCGCCACGGACCCCGCCACGATCCAGCTCGTGTCCGGCCGCGCGACCTGGTCGCTCGGGACCGAGCGCCTCGAGGCCGCGCCCGGGTCCTGGGCGTACATGGCGGCGCACCTGCCTCATGCGATCGCGGCGCACGAACCGTCCGTCATGCTGCTGGTTCTGCATCGCACCCGAACGACCTGAGGGTCGTCGTGATCGCCCTCGGCGTCGGCATGGAACTGCGGCCGCACCGGGACGTCGGGATCCGCCTTGCATGCGAGACGCCGCTGACCGATACGACGGACCTGTTCAACTACCGCTGGACGTTCTCGCTCGTGTGGTCGTTCTGACGACGGCCGACGCCGACGCCGGGGCGGGTCGCACGTTCGAGCCGATCGTCCTCGCAGTGCCGGGTGCATCATGGGCAGCGGTCCGAGCACGACGGAAAAGCTGCGTGGGTTGCCATGGGCGCTGGCGAACTCGGCGTGCAACATCGTCTTCTGTTACCTGGGGATCCTCGGCTCGGTCTTCATGCTCTTCCTGGACGAGGCCGGCCTCGACAAGAGGCAGATCGGTTTCCTCCTCGCGCTGTTTCCGTTCAGCGGGACGATCGCGCTGGTCATCGGGCCGCTGATCGAGCGGGCGGGGGTCAAGCGCACGTTCCTGCTCTTCTGGACGTTGCGCAAGCTCGTGATGGCGCTGCTCATCGCGACGCCCTGGGTCATGGGGCGCTACGGCGCGACGGGCGCGTTCCACTACGTCACGGCGATCGTGGCGGCGTTCGCGCTCTGCCGTGCGGTTGCGGAAACCGCGTGGTATCCCTGGGTCCAGGAGTACGTGCCCGATTCGATCCGCGGTCGGTTCACCGCCACGTCGAGCGTCGTTTCGACGGTGGCCGGTCTTCTCTCCATGGGCGTCGCGACCCTCGTGCTCCGCGGGTCGGGCGGCCTGTCGAGGTTCACCTGGCTGTTTGTCGTCGCGGCGGTGTTCGGGCTCGTATCGGCGGTCGTCGCGTCGAAGATCCCCGGCGGCGCGCCGGTTCCGCGGATGTCCGCGCGGACGCTCGATCTTGGATCGGTCTTCAGGCCGTTCGCCGATCGGCGATTCCGGCTCTACCTCTTCGGGCTGGCGGTGGCGCTGCTCGGCGTCACGCCCCTGATCGTGTACCTGCCGCTGTTCATGAAGGAGGTGTGCGGTCTGTCAGCCGGCCAGGTCGTGATGCTGGACGGCTCGATCATGCTCGCCGCGGCGCTGGTGTCCGTGCCCTGGGGATGGGCCGCGGACCGCTTCGGCAGCCGGCCGATCATGCTGCTGGGCCTGGTGTCGCTGATGGTTTTCGGCCTGGGGCTCGCGCTGCTGCCCCGCGACTCCGGCGCGGCGCTCGGCGGCGCGGTCGCGCTCGTTTTCATCTACGGGATGTGCAGCACCGCCTGGGTGATCGGGTCCGGGCGGATTCTCTACAACAGCATCATCCCCGCGGAAAGGCGTACGGCGTACACGTCCGTCTACTACGCGTGGATCGGCGTCTTCGGCGGCATCAGCCCGCTCGCGAGCGGATGGCTGATCGAGCGCACCCGGGAGGCCGGCCTTTCCTGGGGCGGCGCGGAGATCCACGCCTACGCGCCGGTCATCATCATGTTTCTCGTGAGCGTGCCGGTGGCGACCTGGATCATGAGCCGGATCCGCGTTGAGGGCGAGGTGCCGGCCACGACGTTCGCCGCGATGCTGGTGCGTGGCTCGCCGATCGGCGCGATGCACTCGCTGATCAGCTACAGCTTCGCGAGCGACGAGAAGACGCGCGTCTCGACCGTCGAGCGGCTCGGACAGGCGAAGAGCCCTTTGAACGTGGAGGAGCTGGTCGAATCGCTCGACGATCTGAGCTTCAACGTGCGGTACGAGACGATCATCTCGATCGCGAGAACGCGACCCCACGCGCGTCTGACCGAGGCGCTGATCGCGGTGCTGGACGGGGACGAGCCGGACCTGAGCATTGCCGCGGCGTGGGCGCTGGGTCGCATCGGGGATCCGCGCGCGATCGCGCCGCTGCGTCGGCAGCTGACATCGGGATACCCGCTGCTGGCGGCGCGGAGCGGCCGTGCGCTCGCCCAACTGGGCGATCGGGAATCGGAGCCGTTGCTGCTGGCGCGCCTCCGCGAGGAGCTGGACGACACCCTCAGTTTGCTCGAAAATCAGATCCTAGACGCGATGCACGTGATTAAGATGTTGTTGCTGCCGACAGCGGAAGCGGATCCTGAAAACGTGGTGTACAAAGAAGAAGACGAATCAAAAAA
>NYZC01000107.1 GCA_002686995.1 Phycisphaeraceae bacterium
GCAACTGAGCGCAGCCGGGTTCGCAGACGACGACATCACGCATCGGCTGTCGGTCGACGCTCGCTACGCCGGACAGGGTTACGAATTGACGGTGCTGCTTCCCGAACCGGCCGGTTTCGACGGGGCGATGATCGCCCGCATCCATGAGCTGTTCCATCAGGAGCATGAGAGGCGTTACGGTCGCAGCGACAAGGGCGCGACGGTCGAGTGGGTGGCGCTGCGGGCGGGTGTCGTCGGCCGAGTGCCGCGGCCCCGCCCGCCGGTGGCAACGCGTCCGGCGCAGCCGCTGGAAGAACGCATGCTCGCGCGGCAGCCCATGATCTGGTCGGGCCGATCGTACGACGCCCCGGTTTTCGACCGTCCCAATCTGGGGCGCGGAGACCGGTTCACCGGCCCAGCCCTGGTCCTGCAGGCCGACGCCTCAGTCGCGGTGCCGCCCGACGTGACCATGACCGTCGAGGTGACCGGTGACCTCATCCTTCATCTTCAGAGTGCACGGTGAGTGCCGAATGGACTCAGTCCAGGAACCCGATATGACGAACCCACCTCAGCCCCTTCCCGACCCGTTCACGCTCGAACTGGTCCGATGCCGCCTCGTGGCCGGCGCCCAACAGATGGCCGCCAGCCTCTGGAAAAGCTCCTACTCGACGGTGATTCGGGAGGTCCTCGATTACTCCACCGCCATCTTCGACGCGGACGGCCGGATGGTGGCCCAATCGGCGCAACTGCCGTTCCAGATGATGACCATGTCAGCGCCGTTGCAGCAACTGATCGAGGGCGGCTACGCCTGGGAAGAAGGAGACGTGGTGCTGCTGAACGATCCCTATGCGTGCAACGGGCAGCACCTGCCCGACTACATGACTTTTCGGCCTGTGTTCAGCGGCGGCAAGCGAGTCGCCTTCTGCGGTGCGGTGGGTCATATGATCGACGCGGGGGGCGGCGCACCGGGCAGTTACGTGGCCACGGCCACGGAGATCTTTCAGGAAGGCCTGCGGCTCCCACCCGTAAAAATCATCCGCCGTGGCGAGGAGAATCGCGAGTTGCTCGACCTGGTCGCGCTGAATGTCCGTGAGCCGGTGAAGGTCCTGGGCGATCTTGCCGCGATGAGTTCCTGCACCTCTGTTGGGGAGCGCATCGTGCACGAGCTGATCGGGCAACATGGAGCCGAGCGGATACGGGCCACGCTGGCCGCCATTCTCGACGGTTCGGAGCGCCAGTTTCGGCATCGTCTGGGGCAGGTTCCCGACGGCACGTTCACCGCCGTCGACTACGTGGACGACGATGGGATCAGCGACGATCCGATCCGGCTGCAACTGAGCCTGACTTTCAAGGCAGACGGGGTCACGGCCGACTTCACCGGCACCTCGCCGCAGGTGCAGGGGCCGGTCAACGCCACCTATGAAATGACCTGCACGACCGTGAACTACATCCTGATGGCGGCGCTGGGCAAGGACATGGCCAAGAACGACGGTTGCCGTCGGCCGGTCCGCGTGGTCGTACCCCGCCGCACAGTGCTCAGCGCCGAGTCGCCGGCACCCGTTGCCAGCCGCGTCACCGTCTGCCATCGGGCCGTTGACGCCATGCTGCAGGCGATGTCGCAGATCATTCCCGACCGCGTGATGGCCGGCTACTACGGTGTCAGCAATATCTGCAATCTTGGCGGTCACGATCCCGACACCGGCCAACCGTGGGTCCACTTCGATGTCGAAGTCGGTGGCTGGGGTGGGCGGCCCGGCATCGACGGCCTGGACGGGTTCAGCGCCCATGTCCACAATGTGGCGAACACACCGATCGAGGTCATCGAAACAACCCTGCCGTTGCGCGTCGAGCGCTACGAACTGCTGCCCGACACCGGCGGCCGGGGGCAATACCGGGGCGGCCTCGGCCTGCGACGGGATATCCGCGTGCTCGCGGAGCGTGCATCACTCAACCTGCTGGGCGACCATTGCAAGTTCCCGCCGCGGGGCATGCTTGGGGGCGAGAATGGTGCCACGGGGCGCTACATGCTGAACCCCGATACGGATGACGAACATCGTATGTCCGACAAACTCTCCAATTACCCGATCCGCAGCGGAGATGTCATCTCGATGCAAACCCCGGGCGGCGGCGGTTACGGCGATCCGGTCCTACGCGACAAGGCGGCCATCCGGCTTGATCGTGAAGAGGGCAAGGTTACGAGGTCTTAGGCTCTGCTCTATAGCTCCAACTCTGCAGCCGCGCCAGCTCCAGTTGTCCCGCCCCGGTAAACGTCGGCGGAAAGATCCCCCAGACGCCCTGGTACGCCAGGGCGCGGAACCGAGCCGTTTCGGCGACGACGGGCAGCGCGGGGCCTGTGACGATGTCGACGGGGGTTTCTGCATCCTGATGATGGATCTCCTCGGCAAGCGCGCGGCAGCAGGTGCGCAGGAAATCGGCAGCACCGAGCCGATGGTTCCCGACGTTCACCGTCGCGGGCACGATCGTGACGGGGCCCTCCCCGCGTAATGCACGGCAGGCCGATTGCAGCGCCTCGACCGTCGTCGGCGCCGCGGATGTCTCGTCAGGCGACGGCTCGATCGGTCCGAGGGTGGGTTCGATTTCGAGGGGAGCATCGCCGGCCTGGCCGCCCAGGCATGCCGTCACCGCGACGAATGCCTCGGCCGGGCTCACGCTCTGATCGCCGATGTCGTGATACGTGAATCGTTGCAGCAGCTTTCGGGCGAGCACCTCCACGTCGGCGGGCATCAGCGTCACGGTGCGGCAATGTCGCCGCACGACGTCGCGGTATGTCAGAAACTCCAGGTCTTCGCGAGCGGCGAGGCCCGAAAGGAAATCAGCCAGCTCGCGCTGAATGCGCGCCGTCTGCTCCGGTGTGCGCAGCGGCGCCGGCTCCCATTGCGACTCGAGCGGATTGCGACCATGTTGAAAGTTGACCCCGTCCCAGAACGCCGAACAGGTCACCATCGTGGGATGCGAGAACATCGTCAGGTATCCACCGCGCCCGGCGGCTTCGGTCGCGAGCGTGTCGAAGTCGGCGCGCAATCGGTCCGCGAGATCCGGCTGGTCGAAATAACCATCCAGGTAGAAGTGGTACCCCAGGACGAGGACGCCGCTGAACCACGCGGGCGGCCCCGGCTCGCGCTCGATGGCGCAGTCGCTCATGATCCGCAGGCCCAGGCGCCGCATCGTCTCGTAGATGGGCACCGACCAGTTCGCGCCGGGCGGGCAGAACGACACGGGACTGGCGTCGAACACCTCCGAAACCGCTTCGATGCCGCGTCGTTCCCGGTCGAGCAGCGCCTCCACGCCGCCCTCGAATCCGCGCCCTTCGCAGCGTTCCACCATCGTCGGCGGCACCGAGTGGTCGTAGCCGTGATAGCCGATCTCATGCTCGGCAAGCTGCGCGATCACGTCGCTTCGCCCGCTTTCGCGCAGGGCAAGCGCCTTGCGCGCGACCACGAAGAACGTGCCCCGCATCCCGAGTGACGACAGCGTCCGCGCGTAGAACCCGGCGGCATCGTGCGCTTGCGGCGTCAGGAAGTCCTCGGTGTCGAATGAGATGAGCACGGGTAGACGCATGGTTTATTGACTTATTGAATCAAGCCATTAGCCATTAAGCCGATCGTTATTTGTCAATTCGGACGCGCGCCGAGCCTTGACTCCGCGTCGCGGCACCCCATCGGCACGCCGCGGTATCTGATCCACAGTCGCAACGCGTAGAGCACGAGCGGATTGTGGATGTCCGTCGGCCGGTCCTTGAGCACCAGGTCGATCTCGTTGTCGCCCTGCACGAGATGCTCGCTGAAACGCGTGACGTCGAACGTGACGGAGAAATGGCCGCGCTGTCCGTTCCAGTTCCAGGGGTACTGGTCGCTGACATCGAAGCGACCCTCGTCGAAGGGAATGGACGCGCCGTTGATACGCAGCGCGATCTCCTCGTCTCCGGTGACTTCGACCAGGTCCAGGATCAGGGTGATCGAGTCGAGCAGTCGGTCCGCTCGAGCCGTTTGCACGTCATCGCCGACCGGCAGGCGGATCCTGAGGCCCGCGGCGTCCTCGACGGCGAGATCCGCGGGCAACTGGTGATGATGCGCCGTGTCATACGGGAGACCGAAGAACCGGCTCTGGCAGGGCACCGCGGTACCGGCCACCATGTAGAGCTTGTCCTTTCCAGCAAGGGTCACGGGATCGCCGATCTCGCCGAGCAGTGCCATGTCTTCCGACCGGTTGGCGATTTCGTGGTGGTGGAAGTTGAACAGGTTGATGCCGTCCACGTCCTGCCGCCACGCGTTGAGCGCTGCGCCGCGCACCGCTTCCTTCGGCGGCGGTCGAAAACGTCCTGGTCCCACGCCTTCCGTCACGCTTGCGTAGACCCGGCACGTGCTGTCCCGAGCCATGTCGACGAAGCGATCGTAGGGCAGTTCGCAGGTCGTGTCGTAGTACACCGTGGGCGTGGCCACGTCGATGATTCGGTCGCTGATCCATTGCTCGATCTCGATGCCCATTGTGGCGCAGCATTCCGGTGTACCCGGGACGCGCACGCCCAACTCGATCGGGCGGCCGCGCTGCTGACCGATGCGATCGAGGATGGCGCGCGCTTCGCGCATCATCTCGGTGATCATCCCCGGACCTTCGGCGGCCTTGTCCCCGGGGTAGTTGTGACCGAAGTCGCGCGTGAAATCCCATTCGAATCCGTCGAGGTCGTAGCACCCGCAGACGTCCTCGACCAGCGCCAGGCGATGCGCACGCACCTCCGGGATCGAGAAGTCCAGGTGGAGGCAATCGGGAATGCTTCCGTCGGGATTGGGTCCATGAATCGGGCCGCCACACCGGTCGCCGAGCCGGTATTCGGGATGGGCCAGGCAGAACGTGCTGCGCATGCCGTAGTCCAGCGGATGGGCGTCGTTGAAGCGCATCGCCCCCCAGAACGGCTTGCCCTGGCCGTGGGCCATTTCGATCGCCGCGGCCCACGGATCCCGGTCGAACGACAGGATGGCCTCGATGTTCTTCATCTGCTTCCAGACGTTCACGCTCAACGCTCTTTCCGGAAACACCACCTTCGTGTCGGCAGTCTCGCTGCGATACATCGGCGCGACATCCCCGAAGGTGAACATGTGGCAGATGATGCCGTCGACCTGGGTTCCGGTGAGCCAGCCGACCGTCTCGAACAGGAAACGCTCGAGCGTGATCGGCGGCGCGGCGACGACCATGAAATTCCCGTCGTTGTGTTCGTAGAAGCGTGGCGTTGCGGTCATGGGTTTTCTCGCTCGTTCAGAGGTATTCCTGCCTCTCACGGAGGCACTGAGGCACTGAGACACGGAGAAGAAGATATTGGAGCGCGTCGGCGTCATCCAATTCCTGCTCCGTGGCTCAGTGTCTCAGCGAGAGGCGTTCCTGGGATCGGCGGGTGGCTGGGGTCGATTCCGCGATCCCCGAGGATTCTGGCATCGAAGTCGATCGTACGAGTGAAACCGGGCGGAATCTCGATCGTCTCGGCGTCGCGTCATCTTTTCGATCGCTCTGAATCCGACTGGGGGCTCGCCTCGCTCGACTCCAGCCACCCGTCGGCAGTCTCGCTGCGATACATCGGCGCGACATCCCCGAAGGTGAACATGTGGCAGATGATGCCGTCGACTTGGGTGGTATCGCAGCGACCAGTTGACACCGACGCGACCTTGCTCATTGGCCTGCAGATCCGGCAGGTGCCGTCACCCAAGGCAGCAGCCGGACGGCGTAGTTGTCGATGTCGCTGCGCCGCAGCCCCCTGGTCTCGCCTTTGCCGTACATCGCGCTTTGCAGAAGCTGTCCAAGAGGTGACGAGAAAGCGTGGCCGGTGCCGCGCGCCTTCTCCAGCGTCGCCTGCTCGAGGCCGGAGAAGTCCTGTCGGTCCCGGCCGGACTTGACCGCGATCGCGACGATCTGCTCGGCGCCGATCGTGTCCGCGTTCACTTCGATGCGCGGCAGCACGAACGTTTCGCCCGGCGCGATGCGGTTGTCGTCGATCGTGCCCGGTTCGGGAAACAGGCTCGTCACGCCGTAGCCGCTGTCGATGAACAGCATGGTGACGTCGACCGTGTGACGGCAGGTGTTCTTCACAGTGAACGAAACGAGGTCCCGATCGTAAAGCACGCGTCCGCGACCGCCGTGCGGCACGGCGCTGCCGCTGGGATCGGCCTCGTTCTTGTAGCGGATCATGTCCAGCCTGATATCGACCGCCGCCCGCGCCCGGCCGCCCTCGTCGGTCAGGTTGGCGAGACCCATCAACTGCCTGGCCCTGGCGATGCGTGTGAAGGCATCGAGAAGGCTGGACGCCAGGACCTCGATGCCCTGGCCGTGCTCGAGCGCGTACTTCGACTGCGGGATTGCGGGCTCGCCACGGCGCGTCGTGCCCAGCATCGTCGCCGGCCAGCCGGTCGCCGGGACCAGCACGACCTTGTCGCCGACGCCGCGTATGAACCAGTCCGACTTCGCGGGCTCCGACTCGCGCGTCACCAGGCCGATCGCGGCCGCGAGCAGCAGCTCCACGGCGCCTTCGATGTGTGCCGGTCCCTTGCCCGGCACATGCGAGACGATATCGCCATCCCCCTTGGCGTCTTTCTTCTGCGATTGCACGCCGATCTTCAGTCGCATGTCGCCGTAGTCGACGTAAACGATCCTGCATCGGCAGCCGGGTTCGAATGCTTCCGCCCGGGGGTGATCCTCGAAGGCGACCGACTCCGTCAGGGCGCGGAGCGGCGTCGCGCGGTGGACGAGGAGGTGGCCGAGACGCTTCTCCGGCTCCTTGTGGCCGGCTGGCGGGTACACGGCGAGCACCGTGCCGCTCCGCAGACCGTGCAGGTGCCCGGCGGCCACCGGAATCGCGCCGCCGAACGGCGGGCCGGAGACGATGATGGTGGGGCGGTCCTTCCATTCGGCGGTGCCGAGCACGGCGCGATCCAGCCTCGTTCCTTCGACCAGCGGCGTCGGCTGAAGGATGCCCGCGGCGCGGTAGCGCGCGACGACGCGCTCGGCAAGCTCGCGGTAGGTCAGCGACCCGCGTGACTGGAAGACGATTGCGGGAGATGAACGTCTGGGGTGATCCGAAACACCAGATGGTGACCGACATGACGGCGCGGGCCACGGCGGTGCTGGGCGACGACGAGAACCTGACGATGCTGTCCGGCAGCGGCATCATGGTCAGCGGATTGAAGGAGGTGGTCGGCATCTGGAACAGCGAGTTCCTGGTCCTGACGCCGCAAAGAAGGTTCAACCACCACGTCATGATCGGGGACTTCGAGGTCGCCGTGTGGCCCTCGAAGAACAAGCGATTTGCGCTGGGCTCCCGCGTGGCGCAGCTCGGCGATCTGCAGATTCGAAACCCGTTCAACATCGACATCAGGAGAAGGATCGAAGGCTCCTTCACCTGCCGAAGGATCGCGAAAGCCAAGGGCAGGCTCGAGATCCGCCTGGACTACATGTCCGGACACGATCCGTTCCAGATCGCGACCGCGTTTCCCGTGACGGCGCTGGCCGACGACAGCACGACCGTCCGCTTCTCGTTCCAGTCCCCGGACAGTCTTGGCGAGGATCGTGCGGGCTGGAAGCCGATGTACGTCTACCTGGTGGAGTACCCCGATTCCAGGGGTTACGGAGCTCCCCGGGTCGTCAGCAATACGCTGGGGATGGCGGGCGCGTTCGTGGTTACCGCGAAGTCGGCGCCGAAGGACGGCGTGATGGCCGGGAAGGAATCCGGACCGACGATCGAGACGAGGTCCGATCCGCCGGTCGCGGCGCCC
>NYZC01000108.1 GCA_002686995.1 Phycisphaeraceae bacterium
CCTGGCCGCGATCCTGCCGTTCTACCTGCCGACGACAGCCATGGATGCGCGAAGCCTCCGGGCGGTTCGGCTCGTCCGGGTCCTTCGCATTCTGAAGCTGGCGCGCTATTCGGACGCGCTGCGGACGTTCGGAAGGGTGTTCGTGGCGCAGAAGGAACCGCTGGGGCTGACCGTGTTCCTGCTCATGCTGCTGCTCGTCATGTCTGCGTCGTTCATGTACTACGCCGAGCGCGAGGCGCAGCCGGAAGTCTTCAGCAGCATCCCTGCGACGATGTGGTGGGCCGTGGCGACGCTGAGCACGGTCGGCTACGGAGACACGTTCCCGGTCACGGAGTGGGGCAGAGTGCTGGGCTCGATCATCGCATTCCTGGGCATCGGCATGTTCGCGTTGCCGACGGGCATTCTCGGCGCCGGCTTCATCGAGGAGTACCAGGGACGCCGCGAATCGAAGACATGTCCCCACTGCGGCAAACAGATCGAGTGAGTCGAAACGTTCGCGTCGGCTGACCACCTGCGGCGCGGCCGGACAAATGCAATTCTTCAGCGCTCGGCGCGGTGCGATCGACGCGACGTAGCCGGACTCGCCAGAGTTCGGATTTCACAATGGCGCGTCTGTGGGCTACTGCACGAACCCCACCCGGCCGAACCGGCTGGGGTTGAGGAACGATCCGAAGGTCACGCTCCAGGCAGTCAGTTCGTTGACGGGCTTCCTTTCGCGACAGAAGTTCATGCGCCACGTTTCGCCCGGCGTCGGGGGCCCGCCGAACATCGCGTAGGGCAGCTTCAACTCCACGAACCACGAATCGGATTCGGGCTCGCGCAATGCGGCGACCTCGTAGTCCGGGTTCCACGATGGGCCCTGTTCGGCGAAGCTCTCGTAACGCACGCCGGCAGCATTGACGATGATGTGCGCGATCTTCTGCCCGTCGCCGGCACGATCGACGAAGATCTCCACGCAGTCGTCGGCCCACACGCCGCTGTCTCGTCCCGTGCGCTCCGTGCGCAGCTTGTCCATGCGGGGCTCGCGGCAGCTGAACAGCACGTACAGATGGGATGGGTCGCGCGCGAGGTACGCAAGGGTCGCCGCCTCGGGTTTGCCTCCCTGGTCGGTATTGCTCAATGCCATCGTGGCGCCCTGCTCCAGGTATGCGTTGTCCAGGCCGCCGTCGATCGTCGGCGGAGGACGATTGCCGTCCACCGTGATCGGCGCCACGTGCACCTTCGGAATAATCTGCGCCGCGCTGACGCCTTCGCCGGCGAACAGGTCCTCGATCGGCTCGGTCCTGATCGGGGCCGCGTAATGATCGCGCGGCGCGAGGTGGAGCAGGTCCGGACGCAGAAGCTTCAGCGCGGTGACGTAGTAGTGGCGCGCAAGCTCGAACTCGTTACGCTGCGACGCTTCGAGGGCCTGGACCGCGAGATCGTCGAGCCGGCGCTCCAGCGTCGGATCCTCGCGCTGCTCTCGGAGCAGGCGGACGAGGGTGATGAGCTCCATGTCCTCGCGCATGTCCATCCACGCGAGCGACCGGTCGGTCAGCAGGTAACCACGACGGTAGGGGGGATCGACGGGGCCGACCGTGATCAGCATCCAGTTCATGATGCGGCCGGCGTAGGGCGCAAGATGACCGATCGTGGCCCAGGCGTTGAACGAATCGAATCCCTGATGGCGAAGCCACCAGATCTGGCGCCGCACACCCCGGTACTCGATGACGTGCAGCTGCGCCGAGACCCAGAACGACGCGAGCGGTCGCGGCGTTTCGGTGCCGGCGCGAGCAAGCATGTTCGAATTGGCGCGCCACCGATCGAACAGCCTGTTTCGTGGTTCGATGACCTTCCGGGCGTAGCGCTGAAGACGCGAATCCTGGCCGCAATAGTAGAACAGCTCGGGGATGTCGTTCGGCAGCTCGAGGTGGTATTCGAATGGCTTGTCGATAGCGGGTTCCTGGAACGACGGCCAGGCCGCGGTCGGGCTGTTCATCACGATGCGGCGATCGACGTCGCGCACCCATTCGACGGGCACCACGTAGTGGCCCTTGCGCCCCAGCACTTCCCAGATCTCGTCGTGCAGGTAGAGGCGGGCGCGGTAGTCCACGAAGCGCGGATCGCGCATGACGCCGAGCACGTCATCGATCCACTTGTCGATGTCGACCCCCTCGCGCCCGGCGTCGACCGCCTCGCCGTGCTGCGTGGCCAGGCCGCGGATGTGGATGGCATCATTGGTCCACATGCCCTGGCGCTCGGCGTCCTGATGGGCCGCCTCGTACCACTCGATCAGCTCAGGGGTGTAGCCACCCCAGAACCGAACGCAATAGGAGAGCGGCGACCCCGCCGGGCCGCCGACCGTCGCCAGCTCGCTGCCCAGCTCGTTGACCGGGGCGAACTGCGGCATGAACAGGATGGTCGGAGTGACGTCGACCTCGAGGTCCGCCGCGTTCCCTTCGCCCCAGTGCAGCCGGCATCGTTGTCGGCCCAGCGTGCCGGGCCTGGGTCGGACCATGATCTCGATCGGCGCCGCTTTGCGACCGCGTGCCGGGATCCGGGCGGCAGGGCCGCCGGGCACCAGTTCATGCTCTTCGCGAAACACGGGAACGCGCTGCCTTCCGAACCTTCGCGGGATCTCGAGATACTCGAGGCGCGACAGGACTTTCGCGGAATGAATCCAGTCCGCGCCTTCGAGGCGGATCGAAACTTCGGATGATCTCGTCGAATGGTTCAGGAGGCTCGCGGCGAAGTAGGCCGGCTGCGGGTTGCGCTTCGCCAGGGTCACGGGGCGCAGCTCCCACCCGTTGATGTCGCTCGGATGGAGACGGTTCACCTTCAGTCGCTTTGTCTCGAACTTCAGCGCAACCGGAGGGGAGGGGACCCCCGGGGCGATCCGAGGGATTCGGGACGTCGGCAGGCTCGAGGTCGCGCGCGTCAGCCCGGTGCCGCCATCCAGCGCGTCGGCGCCGAAGCTGCCGATCCGGTAGGTCAGCTTCGCCGTATCGTCTCGTCGCTCCCACGTCGTGACGTGCATGCCGCCGGCGACGTAGGTGTCCGCGCCGATTCGCGTGATGCGACTGATCGGGTGCTCGAAGGAACGCTTCTCGTGCGCGTCCATGCCGATCTCCCAACCGATTTCACCGCTGTCGAGCCAGACCTCGTGACGTGTTGCGGTGACGCCGCCACCTTCGACCCGCAGGCTGGCGTCGTTGCGACCGAAGAAGCTCAGCGCGCTCGAAGACAAGCTTCGGCCGCGTTCCAGCATCCGGCTGTATCGCACGACGTCGGATCGAGATGACTGCAGGTATCGGTAAGGGTAGGCGCACGCGATCACCTGAAGACGCGCCGGAGCGCGCTGCCATGTCGATTCGATCACTCCGTTTCGCCAGACATCGATGCGGCGCTTCGCATTGCCGTCCTGCCATTCGAATCGGCACCGGACGGGGCCTGTGATCTGTCGTGTCATTCGTACGGGCGCCGGCGCGTCCATGACGAATTCGCGAAGCTGGCTGCCACGAACTTCCGCGGCGACGTTTGACGGGCGCATGCCCTCGATCTGCCCGGTCTCGCGGCCGATCAGCACCTGGAAGTCCGGGTAGCGCACCCGGACCATCACCTCCGGTTTCTCCATACGATCAAGCAACTCGCGCGCCCGCGCCGCGTTCGTGGGCGAAAGGTAGGTCGAATGCTGGGTGGCGCCGTATCCATGCGACGGCTGCATCCGCACGGGTGCCCATGACCCCGTCGTCGTGGTCTCGAGGTCCAGGTCGGAAGGAATCCCAGGCAGGCTGGAGCGCGTCGAAAGGAGATGGACAGAAGGTGTCGCGCCGACCTTCATCGGGAGAAGGAAACAGACTTCGTCGGCCAGGCCGTCACCGTCAAGGTCGTCGGATTGAGCGGCGATCGGGCGCCCCGTGGCATCCAGAACCGCGTACGAATCGCCCTTGCGGCTCTCGACGGGCACGACGACCCCCAGCGTGTCATCCGTCGTTGCGGCGCTGCGGACACGAATCTCGCGGGCGCCATTCCACTTCGCCGTGGCCATCGCCTTGCGGTAGGCCTCCCAGCGGGCGGCAACCTCGATCGGATCCGGACCGGTCGGCTCGGGCTCGGTCGCGACGGGCGCGTCGGCGAGCGCGGCAGGGTCGAACTCGAACCGATCCCAGAAGTTGCGCTTCAGGCCCGCACCGTCGACGACGAGTCGGATTCGCAGCGCCGTGACGCCCTTCGGCACCGTTGCCTTCACTACGAGCTCATCGAATTCGAAGTCCGTCCGTGCTTCGGCACGGCCGATCGCGACTTCGCCGGGCATACCCATGACCTCGAGGTACGCCGCGTCCGCGGTCCGGATCGTGATGCCGGCGCTGAACCTGTTTCCTGGCTCGACCTCCAGCAGCGCCGTGCGCTCCACGCCACCGCGACCGTTCGCGGTCCGGATGTGCAACGAGCGGCCGTTGCCTGAGATCGATTCACGCGTGTCGTGGAGCATCTGCGCCCCGCCGAACGCGGACCAGCGGTCAAGGCTCGCGAAGTCATCGACCACACCGGCGGCAGCGATCGAAGTGACCGCAAGCAGCAGCAGTACCGTCTGCCAGATGTGCGGAGCGTCCGCAACGTTGGATCGTCTTTCAGAATTCATACCCGTCATGTCCGTGCCAGGAAGTTGAGAGTGAATTTAACTTTCGGCCATGCGCGTGGCAACAGCGCCTCGAAGCGTTCGACGACGGTGTCATGAATGATGGTGTATTCAGTTGCGGGCCCGGGAAGCGGCCGGACGCCGTTGCAACATCTATTTCCAGTTCAACTGGGCAAGGCCGTAGATGAATTGAAAGGCGCCGATGATGATGGCGCCCCAGGCGACGACGTAGGTGCCCCGCCGGAAGCTGCGCTGTACGTGACGGCCGTCACCAGGATGCCGCCGACACACCAGAGCGCACCAAGCTTCATGTTCCTGGCGGCTGATTCACGAGCGGTCGCGGATCGCATCTCCGCAACATTGGAAACCACGGCTTCCGCATCCTCCCGGTCGAGACCTCTTTCGACGAGCATTGCCGTGATCTCCTCGTGAGATACCCCGTTCGCGATCTTCTCAGCCGTGAACGTATAGACCGCTTCGAGAACTTCCTCTTCAGTGGGTTCGGTCTCGGTCATCATCATGTCTCCGATGTACTGGTGAGGTGCGCGTCACGATGCAGGATAGCGTCCGAACATCGTCCTTTCAGGCGTTCCGCTAACCCGGCTCGAAGCGCATGCGGAGCGCATGCTGTGCGGTCACGCCTGGTTCGCCCTTCAATGCATACCATCGATTCGGAATCAGCTTCCTGAATCGGCGTTCGACCAGCAATCGTCCGTTCTGATCAAGAACGATCCGGCCCGGTCCGAGGAATTCTTCGACACGAAACGCAAAACGACCTCCGGGCAGGTTGCCGGCATCGCGGGCCGCGCGATTCGGACTGATCCATGCGATGGGCGCCTCGACTTCGATGGGCCCGGCGGCTTCCGAATCGGCCCAGGACGATCGACCGGCGAGCATGCGCACGATGGCGTCCGCCACGTGACGACCTTCCAGCGAGGCGACGTCGGCCGGCTCCGCGCCGCGCAGCACGTTGCCGGCCGCAAAGACGCCCGGCGTCAGCGTGCGCAGCGACGCATCGACGGCCGGGCCGTGCGTCCGCGAATCGAGCGGGATGTCTCCGGCACGGCAGAGTTCGTGATCCGGTATCCAGTCGCCGGTGAACACGATGCAGTCGCATTCGATTTCACGACGCGTGCCGTCGGTTTCGATTTCGAGGCCGGTGACGCGATCACGACCGAGGATGCGCGTCACCGACGCGTTGGCGATGAGCGGAATGCGCCTGCGCCCAGCGACCCACCAGTGGGCAGCGGCGAACGTCTGCGTTCCGGCGTGCCCGGTCACGATCGCGGCGGTGGTGACCTCGGCGTGAGCCAGCGTCAGCACCGCGGAATAGCTCACGTGCTCCGCTCCGACGACGATGGCTCGCGTGCCCGGCTTCTGCGACATGAGGTAGACGCATTGCTGCAGGGCTCCGGTGGTGTAGACGCCGCCGGGACGCGCTCCCGGAACCATGCGTGCAGCCCGTGGACGTTCGCGGCACCCAGTGGCGAGCAGAATGGCGCGGGCGCGAATTGACTGGCGTCCTTCAGGGCTTGTGATCTCTACGGAACGTGCGTCGCCTTCGGTGCGCCATGTCGTGGCCGTGCACTCCGTACGAATGATGACGCCGGTTCGACGAGCGCGACGCGTCAGCGCGGCCGCGTAGCGCGGGCCGGACATGAGTCGGCGCAGGTCCCGGATGCCGAACCCTGTGTGAAAGCAGTGCCGAGGTACGCCGCCCGCTTCCCTTTCGCGATCGATCACGACGACCCGCTCGACGCCCAGCCGTTTCAGACGCCGCGCAGCCGACAGGCCGGCGGGACCGGCGCCGACGATCAGCACGTCGCAGGTCGTGTCGTTCACGAGGCGTGCTCCTGCAGGAGCTGCTGGATCTCCGCTCGGCAGTAGAAGCCCTGACAGCGTCCGAGCAGGCAGCGCGTGCGCCGGCGCAGACCGTCGAGGTGAGTCGGCGGAAGCTCGGTCGTGAACGCGTCCACCAGCTCGCCGCGCGTGACCTTCTCGCAGTGACAGACCACGCGGCCGTAGTCGGGATTGCCGTGGATGCGCTCGTCATCCTCGAACGGGCGCCGCTGGGTCGCGCCGAGCGGCGGCATCGTGATGGTCGCGACGTCGGCCTTAGGTCGCGTCGAGAGACCGCCGTCCTGCATCCCCTCCAGCACGTGCTCGGCGATTCCCATCGACGCCGACAGGCCCGTCGATCGGATGCCGCCCGCGCAGACGTATCGGCGCGCGGCGTCGACGTGAACCTGGTAGTCCTTGTGCTCCGTGGCCGCGCGGAGTCCCGCGTAACACGCGGTCATCTCTTCGTTCACCAGGGCGGGGACGATCCGTCGGCCCTTCTCGATCAGGGAGGCGATCCCGTCCGCAGACGTCTCCGTGTCGGTCTTGTCCTCGACGTCTTCGGCCGTCGGACCCAGCAGGACGTTGCCGAACGTCGTCGGGCTGACGAGCACGCCCTTCGTTCTCGCGGTCGGGATCGGCAGGATCGTGTGGCTGACGAGCGACCGTGCGAACTTGTCGAAGACGATCAGCTGGCCCTTGCGCGGCGTGACGCGAAAACGGGGCATGCCCAGGTGAGCGTCGATATCGTCGCTGTGCAGCCCGGCAGCGTTGATGACCCAGTTAGCTTCGACGCGCGACGCGCCCGCCTTCAGCGCATGTCCGTCCGGCGTGGACTCCGCCGCGCTGACCGGCGCGTTGAACATGAACGTCGCCCCGTTACGCTTTGCTTCGCGCGCATAGGCGATCACCGGGCTGAACGGGCAGATGATGCCTTCCTCACGGACCAGGAATCCTCCCAGGGCGCCGGGGCCGAGATGCGGCTCGAGCTCGTACACGTCATCAGGCGAAAGCAACCGCACGTCAATCACGCCGTTCGCACGGGCGTTGGCGCTGATGTCCGGCAGCCGCTCGGCCTGCTCCTCGGTCCAGGCGACCATGAGGGCGCCGTTGATCTCGCAGGCGATGCCGGTCGCGTCGCAGTAAGACCTGAGAAGGGGGTAGCTCCTGCGAAGCAGCTTCGCTTCGAGCGAGCCCGGATCGGCGTCGAATCCCGTATGGAAGATGGCCGTGTTCGCCTTCGACGTGCCCATGCCGACGTCGGATTCGGCTTCGATCAGCACGATGTCGAGCGCGAACTGGGAAAGCCGTCGCGCGATCGCGCATCCGACGACCCCTCCGCCGACAATCGCCACGTCGTAACGGCGGCTCATCGGGCGCCCCATGCGCGGACGTGATTCTGGGCGCCTTGCAGCGTTGCAACGCGCCGCGCCCGTCGATCGGACGCCCACTGCGGTGTAAACGTTTCCGCCACGTGAACGCGCGACGTGACCCGCTCGTCGTCGCCCCACAGGTCCAGGCTTCGCGCCGCGAACGCCGCGATGCCCAGGGCGGTGGCCTCGGGCTCCTCGATCACCTCGATCGGCTTCTGGAGAAGGTCGGCCTGAAGCTGCATCAGTGTCCTGCAATGCACGAGACCGCCATCGGCGCGAAGCGATTCGAGGGTCGCCCCCGATGCGGATTCCATCGCATCGATGACCTGGGACACGCGAAAGGCGATGCCCTCCAGTACCGAATGGATCAGGTCCGGGCGCCCGGTGGCCAGGTCCATGCCGAGCCAGGCGCCGCGGGCGCGCCGGTCCCAGATGGGGCTGCCAAGGCCTGCGTGAGCGGTCACGCAGATGACGTCGGGGTTTGGTTCATGCGAAGCAAGCAGGTCGTCGATCCGCCTGGCGTCGCCAAGGATGCCGGCATGCTGCTCGAGCCAGGTCATCAGCGAACCGACCGCGATGACGCCTCCGTCGAGCGCATGGACGCGCTGCGGCTCACGCGTCCAGGCGATGGTCGAAAGCAGTCCTTCCGCCGCCCGCGGCGGGCTCGCGCCGGCGTTCTGGTAGACGAAGCAGCCCGTGCCGTACGTCGCCTTGGTCTGACCGCTGCGCAGACAGCCATGGCCGAACATCGCGGCAGGCTGGTCGACGAGGCTCGCCGCGATCGGGACGCCGTCAAGGTCTGCACCCATGCCGCGCGCCTCGGATCGGTGCCCGCAATCCACGATGGGCGCGAGGCAGGACCTCGGCACCCCGAACAGCTCGAGCAGGCGCTCGTCGTAGTCGAGATGGTCGAGGCTCATGAGTTGCGTGCGCGCCGCCGTCGAAGCGTCCGTCACGAAGGATCGGCCGGCCGTGAGCCGCCACCGCAACCATGCATCGAGAGTTCCGAGGCAGAGTTCGTCCTTCTCAGCAAGTTCGCGCGTCTTCGGGACGTGCTGCAGCACCCAGCGCATCTTGCCGGCCGAGAAATAGGAGTCCAGGTGCAGACCCGTGGTCTGCGCGACGTAGGCGCTCAGCTCATCGTCCGTCGCGATCTCGTCGATCCACGACTGCGTGCGGGTGTCCTGCCACACGATGGCATGACCGACCGGTTCGGAGGTGGCGCGGTTCCAGGCCACGACCGTCTCGCCCTGGTTGGCAAGTCCGATCCCTGCGACCGCGCGCCCCATGGAAGTGGTCCGTGCCGCAAGCTCCTGCGCGATGTTTTCGACGTGTGATGCGATCTCGCCGGCGTCGTGCTCCACCCATCCAGGTTTCGGGTGATGCTGCTCGTGCGCGAGGTAGCGCCGGGCGTGCACCGCGCCGTCGAGGTCCATGAGGATGCCGAGGGTCCCGGTCGTGCCCTGGTCGATCCCGATGATCATGGCGCCGGCGGTGCTCATGATGCGAGGCATGGTATGAGGCCGTAGCTGAAGTCGCCAGACGTCGGCGGGAGTGATTCCAGGTCTGCTGCGCGCCGCGTCGGCGCGCATTGAAGCCGGCAACGATTCGACCGACGTCTGGCGACGTCTTGGTTGCTCGGGAACGAAGCGAAGGGGCGTCCCGGAGCGAATGCACTTCAGGAGTGCGGCGCGCGCTTGGAGGTGGTGGCATTCTGAGACCCCGTGCGCGGTCCTCTGAAGTCTGGCGAGGTTCTTGGTCGCTCGGAAACGAAGCGAAAGGCCGTCCCGGCGCGGCGGAATTCAGATGGCGCCCCGCGCCGCGTCGATCCGCCTCATCCCATCCTGCAACGATTCGCGTCGCGTCGAGAGGCCGAACTCGTCAAGCACCTCGCGGGCGGTGAGGTCATCCGTGAGGCTCTCGACGTGGTACACGCAGTTGTGCTGATGCAGGCGCACGCCGATCCGACCTGCGTACTTCCGTTCGATCTCGAGGACGATCTCCCGGCTGCAATCCATGACCACCTCGTAATCGAAGTTAATGTCCGCAATGTAGACCGGGCTTCCGGACCCCCAGCGGAGGGTTTCGTGCCGCAGACCGCCCTCCACGATCTCCTCGCCGATCGGATCGATGATGCGGCTCCATGCGGGATAGGCGAGCACGATCGGAACCTCGTGGACGTGGGCGTAGTAGTTCAGGAGGTTGCCGCCGGGAAAGAGAGAGGGGCAGATGAACAGGTCGACGCCCTCGTCCCGCTGGCGTGCGAAAAGCTCGGGGAAGTTCATGTCGTAGCAGATCGCGCCGCCGACCCACAGACCGTCCCACTGCATCAGACCGGGATTGCGCCCGGGTATGACGCCGTGATCGATTTCACCACAGGTGGGGTGCTCCTTCTCGTATCGACCCAGCACGGTGCCTGTGCCGTCGACGAGATAGAAGACGTTGTAGATCACGGCGTCGTCCCTGACGTAGATGGGGACCGTGAGGGTTACGCCGTGATCGACGGCCGCATCGAGGAGACGACGGCACGACGTCTTCCAGTCGTCGAGCACCATTTCGTGGATGCTCAGGGGATCGGGGTGATCCGGCCCGTCGCCGCGCCACTGGTTCAGCACTTCCGGGAGCACCACCAGCGTCGCGCCGCGTCGGGCAGCGAGGGACACGAGTCGAGCCGCCTCTTCGAGCTTGGCGTCGAAGCTCGGAAAGTCCTCGTAGCTCAACGACACCGCGGCGATGCGTTTTCTGTTCATGGCGAGTCGGTCTCCCTGGCGTCAACGGTGCCGGGCAGGTTCATCGTTGGCGCCTGACAGTATCTCAGGTTCTCCACGGTGGGTCGGCGTGGTCATGAGGCCAGCAGCGACTTGCGGTATGTCCTGCGCCGTTCCGCTTCGCCTTCGAACACGACCGCGTCGCGCCGGCGAACGCTGTCGGCGTCATAGCTCCTGGAGAAGAGTTCGCGCAGTCTTCGACGCAGCCGTGTGGCCTCGCGCCCGCACGCGGCCAGCCCGTCGGCAACGTTACGGTCGCGCGCGATGCTGCGGCGCGTCGAGCCGAGCGCAAGCTCGGCGCGGCAGAACAGCTCAGCTTGCCGGGCCTTGTGCTGGAGGGTCTCGGCGGCGAGCACGAGATGATCGAAGGCGAGACGATTGCGCCTGACGCCGCGCCGCGCCGCCTTCAGCAGGTCCAGGGCGCTCGCGGCGTCGCGGCCGACCGTCGCGGTTGCGGCCCGGCGGTCCGGCAGCCCGGGTTCATCCAGGTAGCGTCGAATCCGGCGATCGAGCAGTTCGACCAGGCTCTCGCGGTCCGCCTCCTGTCCGCGCTCCATGATGTCCGTGCGGTCTTCGGACTTGAACGCGAGGGGCGGCGCATGTCGGCCGATGCGATCCATCGCGGTCGCGATCTGGGGAGACGAGCCGCCGAAGTGCTCCTGTGCGAAGCGCTCGGCGAAGCAGCGCGGATGGGTCGAGTCGGGAGCCCATGCGGCCTCGGCGCCTTCGGCAAAGAGGGCAATCGTCAGCTCGTCCGGTGACATCATCTCCGACCAGGACGTCGTGATCGCACCGGCGCCTGCGTGCTTCGCGACGACGCGGGTCATGCCGCGGATGTTGCTCGAGCGCCGGCGGTAGTTCGGGCAGTGATAGCCGTATTCGCCGCCTCGCGCGGCGCTGCATCCGATGACGTCCATTCCTGATTGCTTGTAGAAGCCGAGGAACGGATACGGATTGAAGTAGCGCCGCTCGGGATCTCCCGACAGGAAGGAGCCGTACGACTCGGCCCATGCCTCCGGCATCTCCGTGACCTCTCGGGTTCTCGGCGTATCGACGAACTCGCCGCCCCACCAGGGCCGATTCCGCCAGTACGACCGGTTGCAGTACCAGCCGTGATTGCGGAAGAAGACGAAGGGGTTGTCGACGTCCGCGGGGAAGTAGTCCCAGTAGCACAGACGGACGCGCCTCATTCGTCGAATCATGGACGGCGCCGTGCACAGCATGTCGTCCCAGATCAATGGAACGCGTCCCCGCGCCGCGACCTGGTCGCAAATCTTCGACACGTAGTCGATGTACAGGCCGATCCGGCCCTTCCTGTCGGCGATGCGGCGACACCGCGGGCAGGTACCGAGAAAGTACGTCTCGTCCGCACCGACGTGGATGAAGCGCGAACGATGAGCGTCCATGACCTCGTCGAGCAGTTCGCCGACCAGCTTCAGCGTCCCGGGGTTCGTGGGGCAGAACTGCGTGAGCACGTCCTCGCGTTCGCGCAGCGCCCGGTAACGGGGCCGAGCGAGCACGTTCGCGGAATGGCCGAGGCACTGAATGACGGGAACCATGTCGATGCGACGTTCGGAAGCCATCGCTTCCAGGCGCCGGATCGCGGCGCGTCCGAATGCCGCGGGATGAGCGATCGTCGGGTGGCGCCGAAAGCGGAACCGATCTCCGTAGCTCAGAAGGACGGTATTGATTTTGTATCCGGCCAGCACTCGCAGCCGTCGCTCTATGGCATCGACCGTGGGCGTCAGGTTGTGAAGATCGATGTGTGCGCCGCGCAGCGACAGTTCGGGCCAGTCACGAACGGTGACGGCCGGGAGCCGACGCGAACGGCCGGCTCTCTCGATCATCTGGCGCACGGTCTGCCAGGCGTAGAGCAGGCCGTTCAGATCTCCGGCCGCGACGAGCACCGATCGCGGTTCGATGTCGAGGACATATCCCTCGGCCGGAAGGCCTGGCACGTCAAGACCGGCTAGTCGATCGGCGTCGACCACGATCCGCGCGTTTTGAACCAGGAGGATGGCATACGTCGCGCGCCTCCGTGCACTTGCCCGCCAAGGGCGCCAGACGGGTTCGACATCCAGATCGTGCAGGCACATGCGCGCAATCCTCATCGCCTCACGGCGCGTCTCCGCCGGCGCAGCGCACCGAGCGACCATGCTCTGGGCAAGCGTGATCACGCCGTCCCGGCGGTGCACGGAACGTGGCTGAGGAATGAGAGCGGGAAGCGGGTCCAGAGGAAGCTCCGGGATTATTATGCTATCGGACCCGGACGCCTCGGCGTCCGGTCCGATAAATCCGTGTTCATCCGTGTTCATTCGTGGTTCTTCAACTTCTCGTCACCGCGACAAGAAGTGACGGCGGAAGAATCTAATTCCGCCGGTTTTCTCGCGGCACGAACTGAAAACAATCGAAATGCACGGTAGCCCCCGGCTCGGGACGCAGCTCGATTCGCCGGTTCGTCAGGTCCCGCGCTCGCCACGGCACCATCTGGAATCGATGATGCGGCTGCGCGACGTCGGGAGAGGTCTTGAGCTCGTCGAGCCGGACGGTCGTCTCGAGCCGCTCCCACTGCTCGTTGCCCTCGAGTCGCACCATGATCCGCGCCGGTGCCGTCCAGGCGACGAATCCCAGGTGGACGTCGTACACGCCTTTCAACTCGGGGTCGTACACGAGGCGCTCGTCGCCCCTGGCTTCCTTGATCTCCAGCAGGTTTCCACCGTGGGCGGGAAGGTCGGTCCGCCAGGTCCAGCGGTCGGCGCCTTCCGCTCGATCGAGGTCGTTACGCCTCACCGTCCCGGCGGCAGCGGCACGGTTCACGTTGATCATTGCCATGACGTCTTCGCGCCGCGGCGGTGCGCCGTCACCGCCCGACAGCACGGCCGACGCGACACGGGGTGAAGGGTCGAACATCCGGCGGTCGTAGCAGTAAACCAGTCCGGACTCGCCGCCGACGAGCAGATCCTCCCGGCCGTCGCCGTCCCAGTCCCATGCGGCAGGGCAGGGGGCGTGCCCGACCCCCATCCAGAGGTCCAGGCCCCCGGGGCGAGGCGGCGCCTTCTTCCTGAACCGCGGAGCCTTGTCGGTCCCGACGTTCTCGAAGTAACGCGGCCATCCGTCGGCCGCGTGATCGGCGGTCATCAGGTCCTTCAGTCCGTCACCGTTCCAGTCGACGGGGACGAATCGGGTGCGACCCTGACGGCGATACCGCTCGCGGTAGATCGGCTCGCCGTCCCGGTCCTGCAGCTCGACCGGCTCGTTGAAGACGAGTCGGTCTTTCCCACCGGCACTGGTATAGAGCGCAGCGGTGCCCTCGGTGCTGCTCATGATGACGTCGGGGCGACCATCCGCATTCCAGTCGTGCAGCGCGGGCTTGACGCGCGGATGTGATGTCATGGCGGCGCCGTTCGCGTACTTCAGGAAACCGGCGCGCGTGAGGCGGGGATGCGCCCGCGTTCCGTCGTTGCGAAACAGGTGTGTTCGTCCGAGCCGTTCGGACACGAGCAGGTCGATATCGCCGTCGTCGTCCAGGTCCAGCGCCGAAAGGCTCGTGTAGCCCCAGTGCTGGCCGTTGGGTTCGCCGATGTCGCCGGCGAAGAGGATCGGATCGCCGTCGGCGAACACGTACCCGCGCTCGAACCAGGCGGACTGACGTGCCGATCCGCCGTTCTCGTAAAGGATCACCGCGCCTTCCTCGTTGCCGCAGAGCAGGTCCGGGTCGGCGTCGCCGTCCCAGTCCACGACCTCAGGCGTGCTGAAGCTGCCCGCGCTGAGCTCGAGGTTCCGGCCCGTCAGAAGCCTCGGGCGGGCGAAGCGCTGCCGATTCCATTTGTGGCCCATGTTCGTGCAGTAGAAGAGCGTTCCGTCGAACCGTCCGACGATCACGTCGAGCAGGCCATCCGCGTTCACGTCCAGGGGGGCGATGCAGGTGATGAGCTGAGTGAGACCGGCGAACGTTCGCGCGGTCGCCTCCGGACCGTCGTGGTAGAGGAGGAACCGGTCATCGACGACGACGCGCTCCGTCGCACTGCCGTCTCCGTTCCAGTCCGCCTTGATCTCCAGCGGCTTGTAGCGGTCGAAGTCGAAGTCGGAGGGAATCGGAGCGGGCACGAAGATGCTGCGTCGCGCATCGCCTTGGTTCTCGAAGAACAGTCGATCCGATGTGTACCACTCGTTGTACCGGACGTAGAGATCGAGATCGCCGTCGCCGTCGGCGTCCGCAAGCTGGGGAATGCCCATGCCCATCGACTGGTGCGTCTTTTCGCTGGTGTAGTGCAGCCGGTGAACGAAATTGCGACCCGCGGTCACGCGCCGTCGTAGCGTGAGCACCGGGAGCCCTTCCTGCGTCTCGTTGCGAAGCAGATTCAGAAACCCGACGCCGTTGTAGCCCCCGGCGACGAGGTCGTTGGCACCGTCGCCGTCCAGGTCTCCCCAGGCCATCAGCGCGTACCATGAAGCGTCGACGCGACCCGTGCGAGATATCAACGGCTCACCGGCCCCGATCAGCGGGAATTCGGGGGTGTCGGACGTCGCGCCGGCTCCTTCGATCGCGAACGTCATGACGAATCTACTGACGTGGGGCCCGGGAATCCTCCAGGCAACGACATCGAACGCGACGCCCGTGTACGTATGCGACGGGTGAAATACCCGGCAGGGCAGTCGGCGTTCCCTGTCGACGGTGCGCCCTGCGTAGACGCGCACGGTCCGAGGATCGACATGACCGCCGGTGCCCAGGGCCTCGAGAAGGCGAGGAAACGCGATGTCGACGCTCACCGGCCAGTCACGACCGCCGATGGATTCGCGCTCGAACGCGATCTCGAGATGACCGCTGACCGGCGGCGCGGCGAGAGCCGCGTGAGGGACGTAGCACGTCAGCGCGGCGAGACACACGGCGATCGCCTGGATCCGCCGCGCCGATGCCCAGGCGCAGACGTCCTCAGTTGGTTTCGCGCAGCGCGTTCCAGATGATGTCCTGAAGTGAATCGGCAATCGGATTGAGGGCGGGCGTATCGAAGCCGGCGTTGCGTACGCTGATGTCCACGAACAGCGTGTTCCAGCCTCTGTCATGCCATTGCAGCCAGACGACATCGGCGACCAATGGCTCGCGTGGTGACAGCACGTCGAGGCTGATCGGCTCCGGTGGCACGGTGGTGCCGCCAAGCCGGTCATGGTAGCTGTAGGAGGCCGTGCCTTCGGGCGTCGACGGATCGTAAGGCCAGGGATCCTCGTACCAGTGGTACCCGTGCTCCGCGACGAACGGGTGGCGGATCGCGAAGGGACAGAAGAAGGCCTCCGCGCCGGCCTCGTGCGAGATGTATTGCGGCATCAACGCGCCGAGGTGCACGGGTGTGTCGCCATGCCAGAGGTGCGTATCCTGGGACGTGTTGCTCCAGGCGTCGACGGCCCGCGGCGGGCAGGTGCCCTGGTGGTCGGCGGCGTAGGAGGTCAGCGCGTACCCCATCTGCTTGAGATTGCTCAGGCAGATGACGTCAAGCGCCGCGTCCTTCGCGCGCTTCACGGCCGGCAGAAGCAGCGCAATCAGCAGCGCGATGATCGAGATCACCACGAGCAGCTCGATGAGCGTGAACGCGCGGCTCTGATTTCGCTCATTCATGGATGATGGCCCGATGGCGGCGGCTCCAGGGCATCTTACGGGTCGCCGAATTGCTGCCCGGTCTGGAACTGCACGATCAGCTTGCGCTCCTCCCAGAGGTTCAGCCCCCATGTGAG
>NYZC01000109.1 GCA_002686995.1 Phycisphaeraceae bacterium
GCGGGCGTCGCGCCAGGCATCGGCCAGTGCACGGTCGGAGCGGTACTTGCGCCGGAGGAAGTCGCGGAACGATCGGACGAACGCCGGGTGATGGTCCGCCCAGAACAGACCGTGCCGGCAGTGCTCGCCCCACTCCCCGGTCGAACCGTACGTGTAGAACACGCCGATGAATCGGTCGCGATACCACGCGCGTCGACTGTGCTCGATCAGGGCCTTCATGGCCTGCGCCGTGTCGCGGCGCCATTCGGGGTCGAGCCAGGACATGAAGCGGGCGGGCGTGTCGTACGGCTGCTGAGCGTCGAGTCCGCCTTCGGTCACGCAGAGGCTGTCGGGGTGGGACCGGCGCCACCAGTCAGGCTCGACGAGACGGATGCGCGGAAAGAGCAGTGCGTCGGGATCCTCGCGGAGGATCTGCTCCATGCGCAGGTCGTGGTGGGACCAGTCGTACGCGCCGGGACCCAGCCAGCCCGTCGCCAGGGCCTCGGCAAGATGATGGACGTGGATGCCCGCGTCCCGAAACAGAGGAATGCTCGATTCGATGATGCGGGGCAGCTCGAACCCGCAGAAGCTCAGCATCGGCCGCAGTTCGCCGTTGATCCGAAACGCCGCGTATTCTCCGGCGCGGCAGACCTCCGCCTTCGTCGCGGCCTCCGACGGCGGCTCGATCACCGAGAACCACTCGTCCAGGCCGAGCCGGGTCTCGCCGTCCAGAATGTCTACGCGGTAACGACCGGGAGGAAGGTTTCCGGTCGGGACACGAAACGCTTCGGCGCCGACCGAGAGGGCGACGACCTCCCGTCCGCCGGCGTCCGTGATCCGGGCCACCGGTGTCTCGACGGCGACATTGCTTCTCGGTGCCCAATCGATCGTCACGGTCGTTCCCGCGGATACGCTCAGACGATTGAGGCGAATCCCTGCTTGCAGCCGGTTTTCCTCCTCCTGCTTGAGAAACCGCGCCGTGCCGATGATCAGGTCGGCCGTCTGCCGCGCCTGCCAGCCGTCGTCGGGAACGACACCGAACGCGACGATGCGCCCGCCGCCCCGGTTCCACGGCAATCCCGGCTCGACCATGGAGAACAGGTCGTGATGGGCGAACGTGCTCGCGCCCTGGATCATGCGTCCGAGAACGGCGCGGCGCCCGGCCCCCATCGGTATGAGGCGGCAGACCTGTTCCTTGACGCGCGTCTCGGTGACCGTGCCGAACAGGGCGGCGTGCTCCGCGTCGATGCGGAATCGCGGTTCCGAGGGATCGAGGTCGGCCGCCGCCGCGACGAACCATGGCGAGATGCCCAGGTACCGCGAGTCGTCCGACGAACTCGGATAGATTGGTGAGTGCACTTGTTCCCAGCCGTCGTTCGTTTTTCGCCACGGTTTCGTGAACGGCTGGGCGCCGAGCCAGAGGATGTCGCCTCCGCCGGCCAGGTAAGCGATAAAATCGTCGAGCATTCCGTCCGGGTAGTGCGGGCCGTGACCCATGACGAGCAGGGCAGGGGACGGGCATTTGCTCAGGAAGCCTGACAGGTCCGAGGCGGACAGGCGCTCGGCGTCGAGGATCGCCGCAGCATCGTTGAGGGTTTCGAACTCGCCGGGCGCGCCGGCGTCGGACATCGACGCGTCGAGAAAGACGGCAATGCGGCAGGACTGGATGGGCGAATCAGCGTTCAAGGCGAAACGGAACCCGTAGCCGAAGTCGCCAGACTTCGGAGGCGACAAACCACAATCGAGCACGTCTTCCCCATACCCTATACCGCATAGCCCGTCACGACGTCAGGAGCATCCATGACAAGCGAGCGACGCATGACGCATTGGCGAGACGCCGGCGTGGTATGCACGGCGACCAGCCCGTTCAGCCGACTACGGCCGGTCGCGGTTCAAGCCGTCACCCTGCGCGACGGGTTCTGGAAACCGCGGATGGACGCGAACCGGGACCGCGGGCTTGTGTCGCTGCTTACCTGGCTCGACGTCGACGATCAGACGGCGCCGTTCCGGGCTTACGCCGCCGATGATGCGGCCGGAATCAGGGACGGCCTCGAGACGCTCAAGGTCAACAGGAGGGGAATGAATCGAAATCGCCTCCGCCACGTCTGGCGCGCGAATTTCCACGCGTGGCTGGAAGCGTGCGCGTTCGTCATTCAGTCGGGAGATCACCGCGATACGCGGGCGCTGCTCGACACGTTCGCGGCCGGCATCGTCAAGGCGCATCGCGACCCGGAGTTCCGGCGGGTCTATCACGGCGACGACTTCGAGAATTCATACGGACTCGGCACGCCGGCTCACCTGATCCAGGCGGCTGTGGCGCATCATCGCGCCACCGGTTCAGAAGATTTTCTCCGATGCGCCGAAGGCGTCGCGGACGTCATCTGCGCCCGGTTCCGGGGCGACCGGTTCGCGGGTCACAGCGGCATCGAAATGGCGCTCGTCGAACTCTATCGCACGACGGGCCGAGAAAGATATCTCGACGGGGCCCGACATCTGCTCGCGCCGCTGCTGAGCCAGGAACCGGTGATCGGTTCCGGCACCCGTCACGTTGTCCGGCAAACCTACCTCCTGTGCGGCGGCGCCGACTACTACGCCGAAACCGGAGATCGGGCGTACATCGACAGGCTCACGGCGATCTGGCGTGACATGAACGAGGGCAAGCTGCATCTCACGGGGCAGCTGGCGGTCGATCGCGCGGACAGCGAGCAGATTTGCGCGGAGGCGTTCGACCTGCGCGGCGGCCTGTTCGACAACCTGATGGGCGGGGGGTTCGAACTGTGCGAGGCCGTCGGGAACGCAATGTGGAACTGGCGCATGTTGATGGCGACCGCCGATGCGAGGTACGCCGATCTGCTGGAAAGAACGCTGTACAACGGGTTCCTGGCGCACGTGTCGCTGGACCACGGGGCCTTTCATTACCTGTGTCCTCTTTCGTCGAACGGCAATCATGCGCAGCGCACGCCCGGGGCGGAGCCCAACACGAGTTGCTGCCCGCCCAACGCACTGCGCACGATCGCGTCCCTTCCGGGGTATGTCTTCAGCACGTCGAAGGAGGGCGTGTGGGTTCACCTGTATGACAACTGCGGCGTGAACGGTCGCCTCCACGACGGGACGCGGGTCAACATCGCGCAGGACACGCGCTATCCGTGGGACGGGCGGATCGACATCGCGGTTTCGCCGCAATCCCCGAGTACATTCGAACTGAACCTTCGGATTCCGCAATGGTGTCGAGATCCGTCGGTGACGGTCAACGGCGAGGTTGCTGACGTCGAGCCGACGCCGGGAACCTATTGCGCGATCCGTCGACGCTGGCGGGAGGGTGATCGGCTGACGCTGGACCTGCCGATGCCGATCGTCGCGGTCACCGGCGATTCGCGGGCCCGATTTCTCCAGGGCATGGTCGCGGTCTGTCGCGGCCCGATGGTCTATTGCGTCGAGAGCACGGATCAGCCCGACGTGAACCTGCGTGACTTGTCCCTTCCCGTGGCGGAATCGGCCCTGGACGACGCCCGCGTCCTCGCGGGCTGCTACCGGCAGTCGGCGCTGCTCGAATCATTCGAGGCACGATGGTCGCCGAAGCTACTGGGCGGGGTGGTCGCGCTTCAGGGACCGGGGCTGAAGATGATTCCGTATTACGCCTGGGCCAATCGCGACAGCCGATCGTCGATGCGGACGTGGATGCGTCGGGGTGAGACAGTTAGCGAGTAGCGAGTAGCGGGGAGCGGTCGTATTGTCCTATCGTTATGCCCATGAAACTGACCGAATCCATGGAACTGGCGGGGCGAAACCTGCTCCACAGCCTCAAGCCGACGGAGGACTACCTGCCGTACTGGAGCGTGCTCATCGACGAAAATAATCGGGGACGATGCCGGATGAAGTACGCGTCCCACAACGTGGGACGGTGGTGGGATGCCATGCTGCGGCTCGAAGCCGCGACCGGATTCGTCATTCCGGCGGAGATCGAAGCCGCGATGCTGCGCAACCTGGCCGCCTGCTTCGACAATCCGCTGGCCGTGTGCGGTTTCCTGGCGCCGCTCGGCGACGAGCCGGCCGGGTGGATCGACGGTCACACGCAGCGCGAGAGCCTGCTCGCCCTCGCCGGGTTGGGGCGCCGCCGCGGAAGCCGGTGGGCGGCCGAACAGGGCGCGCGCACGATCCGCGCGCTCGACGGGTTCATTCGTGACGACGGCGCGTGGGACGGCCCGAAGATGGCGCAGATCGCCCGAAAAGGCGGGATCGACGTCGATCCGAGCGGACCGGGACGCCACGTGCTCGAAGGCGTGCGGCTGACAGAGACGCACGGAAGAATGATCGAGGGGCTGCTCGAGTTCCACCTGGCGAGCGGCGACGAAGCCGCGATCAGCCTGGCCGACCGCTTGGCGCGCCTTCACATGGAAATTTCGACGCGACCGGACGGCACCGCCCCTGAGTCCGAATACATCCACACGCACTCGCTGTTCTGCACGTACCGCGGGTTGTTGATGTACGGCCGTCTCACCCGGCAGCGCGAGTACGTCGACCGGGTGTACGCCACCTACATGGCGACCATCAGAAAGCATCTCAAGCCGTCGGGATTCATCTCCCACGACTGGGGGACGGAAAAGAGCGGAGAAACCACGTCGCCGGGCGATGCGGCCCAGCTCGCGCTGGGGCTTGCACGCTGCGGTCATGTCGAACTGCTCGACGACGCGGAGCGCATCGTGCGCAATCGCCTGATGGCGTCGCAGGTCACCGGTCCGACCGGCATCGTGCCCGACGCCGACGACGGCACGGACAAGTGTCGCGATCTCGAGAACCGCGTCATCGGCGCATTCGGAGGCGATCAGCGGCATCCGCACGGAGACGGCCTGCCCACGACGGACATTACCGCGGCGGGCCTGCATACGTTGTGCGATGTCTACAACCACATCACCGAAGTCACTCCGCTCGGCATCCTGGTCAATTTCCACTTTGACTATGAAGACGCGAACGTGCGAATCGAAACGAGTCGCGATGATGAGGTCGGGCAGATGACGCTGCGACCCGGGAACACGCGGCCCCTTCTCGTTCGCATGCCGGCCTGGGCGCCGGCCGACTCGGTTCGCGTGACGGTGAACGGGGAATCCATGCACGCGTCATGGGTGGGGCCGTTTCTGCATGTTCCGGTGCGAAAGCCCGGAGTGTCGATTCAAGTCCGCCATGCCCTGCCGACCATGACGACCGTGGAACCGACGGACGGCGTGGATTATCACCTGGTTTGGCGCGGCGACGAGGTCGTCGGGATCAGGCCGAACACCGACCGGCGGCCGTTCTACCCTTCGGCGCCGTGATCATCCGGGTCGCCTCGCTACACTCGCGAAAGGGCCCAGTCCTGCAGCGAGTCCACGCCCGGCATGGGCACTCGGCGCTACAGGCGCATTGGTTCAGGTCTTCGCCGGTTCATTTCATGGGGACAAGCAGCGTGCCGCGGGCAAGGAAGTCGCTGTGAGCCGCCCAGGAGGGGAACCAGGAGCTCTTCTCGCCCCGGTTGTGCTTCGAGTCGATCACGTTCCGCACGAGGTTGAACCTGAGCGCGGGATCATGGGCTCCCGGCACCATGTCGATCGTTTCGAGCGGGATGGCGATCTCCAGCGTCCATCCGTCAGCGGACGTTCGAGTGGCTACGTGCTCGATCCCGTTCCAGCTCTTGTCGCCGCGCCATCGGTCGTAGAACGCGCCGTTGGGGTTCACGACGACCTGGCAGTAGTCCTCCTCGTCACCGGGTTCGAGCCCGTTGAGAAAGATCTCCACCGAGTCGTCGCGCCACGCGCGACCGTCGCGTCCCGACGCGAACGCGGCAGGCGCCGTCATGTCCTGTCGGCAGTCGACGCCCACGTAGAGGGTCCCGCCGTGGACGACGGCGCGGAACGAAGTTTCGTAGCTGACCTGGTCGCAATCCTGCGCCGTTCTGAAGTCGCCTTGCGGCGCCGCCGTCTTCCAGCAGGCATCGTCGAGTGATCCGTCGATGTCCGGCGCGCGATCCGCGGTGTGGAGCACGAGCAGGCGACTGGCGCAAACCGGTGCGATTTGCGCGACGAACCCGTGGCGATTCGCGATTTCGCGCTTCACGCTCCAGATGCGGTCCTGCTCCTCGAACGTGTCGCGCAGCGCGGCGGCGCGCCGCTGCAGGACCGCGATCATCCCCGCGGGCGTGACGCGGTCGAATCCTTCGATCGCGGATTCCGAGTGGGGCGACAGCAGGAAGCACCCCCAGCGATGCGCTCCGACGTGGAGCGTGATCCCTTCGGCGAGCTGACCGGCGGTCAGCGCGGTCCGGCGTTCGGCATTCGTGAAGACCCGCCGCGCCTCCGGCTCGGTGAGCATGTACTTCCGGTCGGGATCCAGGTCCATCGCGCGCAACGTGAAGAACACCTCGCCGAAATCCCACGCGTTGGCGACGGCGATCAGGCGCTGCCCGTCCTTCTCGTATTCGAACGAATGCAGGTAGTCGTGCCACGACGAAACCGCCTGGTCCTCCGGCTGCACGTGCTGCGGCACGTTCTGCGGGTACGGGCTGGTCGGCACGACCACGTGCCGGCGCTGCTTGACGCCGGTCAGCACGAATGGTTCCCAGCGGGCGATGCGCGTGTTGGCGCGGGCAAGCTCATGGGCCCAGCGGCCGTCGAACACCGGCCACTCCCCGTAGTTGTGGACGATCTCGAGACCGGCCAGGGCCGAGCTCAGGTGGCGGAACCCGAAGTGCTCCGGCACCATGTAGCCGCTGCAGTACCCCGACTGGTCCCATGCGTACTTGCACGTGCCACGCACCTGGCGCTGCGTTCCGAAGAGCTCGTCGAGACGGCGGGCGAGCCGGGCGGATCGCACGAGCTGCGAGGCGCCGCGAAGGTCGGTCATGGGATAGGACTCGTGCACCTGCGGCGTGTTGTGGTAGCTCCAGGTCTGGAACACATAAGGGAAATCCCCCCACGCCGCGCAGTCCATCATCCGCTCGTCGGTGTACATGTAGTCCGCGCTCGTGGCGATCATGTAGTGACCGTCGTTGCCCGCCTTCAACGAGGCGGTGCGAATGGTCTTGGCGCAGACCTTGACGATCTCTCCAAGCTCCCAGCCCCGGAAGGCGCGCCACTTGTCCGAGTAGGTCCGGACCAGCTCGTGCGGCCACAGTTTTTCGACTTCGTCCGCGGGCATCTTCGACCAGCGGATGAACGATCGTTTCGTGCCCTCGGAAAAGCCGGCGTCCCGCAGGTACGGCTGGGGCTCCCAGTTCGCCCAGAATGATTCGTATTCGCCCTTCGCCGCGGCGTTTCCCATCGGCTTCAGCACGTTCCTGACCACCCACGGATGCCGCTCGTAGATGGACCAGGGCGAGACGACGTTCCCCATCCGATTTCCATTGATGTCCACGAAGCGGATTTCGTCGGGAATCGTCTCGGCCATCCTGCCCGGCAGGTGAAGCAGCGAGCCGTCGCTGATGGCCACCCCCGGCACGATGTGCCGTCCGGCGCTCTGCGCCGCCTGCCACTGGTTCCACCCCTCGGTCCAGCGCTTGAGGCCCTCGGGAGCGAGCTTCTGTGGCGGCCCGTCGAAGTACAGGTTGCAGCCCATGGCCGCCTGGATTCCGAGGATGGCGGCAGGGGCGTCGGCGTTGGACGGGTTGTAGCTGACCGTGCAGCGTCCCATCAGGCCGGTGCGCGTGAGCGTGGGCCGCACGGCCTCGAGCCGGGGGAGCACGGCCAGCTCGATCGTCGATTCGGGACCCCGCTTCAGCGTGCCGTCCTTCGCCCTGTACTCGACGGCCATGCGGGCTTTTCCGGGGCTCGATCCCGCCGCGCCGGGCGCGGTCACCCAGATCACCGGCGGTCGCCGGTTGGCGTACCACGCTTGCCGCGCCTTGCCCATGTGGATGCTGTCGCTCGCCGGCTTGACCCGAAGCTTGTGGCGTGCGTGGCGCCGGCCGTCATGCTCGACGGCCTGTGTCTTGCGAGTGTCCCAGTCGACGTATGCGTTGACCGCGACGAGCTTCACGGCCTCGGGGAGGTCCACGCAGACCCACCACTCGGTCTTCGGGCGCGACAGAGGGTTGGCCAGGGCGAGCATCATTGACGTGGGCGTGCCTTCGATGAAATGAAACGTGGGCTTCACCTCCACGACGCCCATCGGGTAGGCGGTGACGGCGGCGTCCGAGGGTGGCTGCCTGCGCTCTTCAAGGGGCTTGATTTCGAGCGCGTGGATGCCACCGGAGTCGAAGGTCGCGACGCCAGGCGTCAGGACGGCCATGAGGATGGTGATCAGGGACATGAGGATGCTCCGAGAAAGGGGAGTCGGTGACGGGCTACATAGTAACCTATGTCGAAAGGATCTGACCCCTGATCGGGGGTCGCGCACGGCGCACGCATGACCGACACGCAACCGCAGAGCGATCGAGCGGCCGGGACCGTCGTCATTGACGCGGAGCTCGACACCTATCGCAACCTGCTGGACGAGCCGGATTCCTTCGCCTCCGGTTTCGGCTGGATCACCGTCGTCGGCGCCGTCTTCTGCGGACTCTGCATGTTTCCCGGCGCGATCTACCTGGGGCTGCTATCCGGCTTGGGGATGGGGTCGGCCGCGCAGTGGGTGACCGTCATCATCTTCTCCGAGATCACGCGCCGCGCGCTCAAGGCGATGAGCCGCCAGGAGATGGTGGTGCTGCTGACGGTGGCCGGCGCGATGATCGGCGGCAGCGCCTTGATGCCGGGCGGGCCTTTCGGCAACCTGATCTGGCGCGGCTTTCTCGTCGATTCGGACGCGGTCAAGGACGCCGGGCTCTACGGCCTGTTTCCCTCGTGGTGGGCGCCGCCTCCCGACTCGACCGCGCTGTCGCAACGCACGTTCTTCCACTCGGACTGGGCGCTGCCCGTCATGTTTCTCGTGTTCATGATGGTCACGAGCTTCATCGAGAAGTTCACGCTCGGCTACGCGCTGTTCCGGCTGACCTCCGACGTCGAAAAGCTGCCGTTTCCCATGGCGCCGATCGCGGCGCAGGGATCGATGGCGCTGGTGGAGGGACAGTCGGGCGAAAAGTCGTGGCGCTGGACGGCGTTCTCGATCGGCGCGGTGATGGGCCTCGCCTTCGGGGTCGTCCAGGTCGGCGTGCCCGCCGTCAGCAGTGCGTTTCTGGAAAAGCCCATCACGCCGATCCCGCTGCCGTGGTTCGAACTGACGCCCGTGACCGATGGCGTGCTTCCCGCCACGGCGACCGGCATCATGATCGACCTCGGGCTGATCCTGGTGGGTTTCGTGATCCCGTTCTGGGCCGTCGTCGGCGCCGCGCTGAGCGTCCTGCTCACCTTCGTCCTCAACCCGATCCTCTACCACTCGGGCATCCTGACCACGTGGCAGCCGGGCATGGACTCGGTCAACACGATCGTGTCGAACAACGTCGACTTCTATTTCAGCCTGGGCATCGGTATGGCGCTCGGACTCGCGGTGGTGAGCATCGTTCAGACGGTGAGGCAGGTGCGCCGGTCGCTGCGCGAACGTCGCGAGGCCCGAGACGGCGATGCGGCGCCGTCCGCGCGCGAATCGATCTGGTCGCCGCGTCCGGGCCGCGGCGACTGGTCGCTGCGGCTCTGCGTCGTCGGCTACACCCTTTCCGCGGGCGCGACCGTGGGTCTTTGCAAGTGGCTCGTTCCGCAGTTCTCGGTGTTCTTTCTCGTCCTGTTCGCGTTCGTCTACACGCCCCTGACGTCGTACCTCAACGCGCGGATCTCGGGCATCGCCGGCCAGCACATCGACATTCCCTTCGTCCGCGAGGCGTTCATCCTGCTTTCCGGTGTGAAGGGCGTGCACGCGTGGCTGCTGCCGCTGCCGATCGAGAACTACGGCGGCGTCTCCCAGGAGATGCGCACGTTCGAATTGACGGGGACGAGGCTGACCAGCCAGGTGAAGGCATGGCTGCTCACGACGCCGCTCGTCTTCGTCCTCTCGCTGGTCTTCTGGAGCTTCCTCTGGCAGGACGGTCCGATCCCGTCGGACATGTATCCGTACGCGCAGAAGATGTGGGACCTCCAGGCGAAGAACACGATGATCATGTGGACCGCGACGAGCGGCGAAGCGGGGCAGATCACGCTGTTCGACCGATCCTGGCATCCGTCCTACGTCGGCGTCGGCGCGGTGTTCACGATCGTCGTGTTCGCGGGGCTGTCGATGTTCGGCGCCCCGACGATGCTGGTCTACGGCCTGGTGCGCGGCCTGGGGCAGATCCCGCACGGACTGATTCTGGAGTTGTTCGGCGCCCTGCTGGCGCGTTTGTATTTCCATAGGAAGTTCGGGAAAAAGCCGTTCCTCCAGGCCGCGCCCGTGATCCTGGCCGGCTACTTCACCGGCGCGGGTCTGATCGCGATGGCCGCGGTGGCGATCCGGCTCATCGTGGCGGGGATATCGCAGTCGCCGATATGAAAGTCACGAGTCACGAGTCACGAGTAGCGCGTGGCCTTACTCGCTACTCGCTGCTCGCTACTCGTCACTTGCTCCTCATATCCTCGACCTCAGCGCCGACGCCGGCACCATCCTCGCCGCGACGCGGGCGGGGTAGAGGCCCGCGATGATCGAGAGGATGACGCCCGCGATGACACAGGCGAGGCCGCAGAGAAGCAGGGCGGCCAGGTTGACGGAGGCGAGGACCGTGGCCGGGCCGTAAATGTAGGCGTAGCCGATCAAGGCCAGCGCCGCGCCGCCGGCGGCGCCTGCGATCGACCCGGCGAGCCCGGTGAGGGTTCCTTCGATCAGGAAGAGCCTGACCACGAACTGGGACAGCGCGCCGAGGCACATCATCGTGCCGATCTCGCGGAACCGTTCGGTGACCGACATGAGCAGGGCGTTGGTGATGCTGATGACGGTGATGAGCAGCGAGACGCCGACGATCCACATCATGCGATACCGTTCCTGCTGTCGCCGCTTCGTCATACGGGCGATTTCCTCGGGCCGCAGCTCGATACCGAGCCGATGCACCCAGGCCCCGGCGGACGACAGGAGCGCTTCGGTGTCGGCCGCGACGTCGCCGAGAAGCATGACCGGCATCTTTCGAATCAGCGCAGGATCGACTTCGGTCAGCAGCGGGCGGTCGCGCCCGAGTGCGATGACGGCGTCCGCGGAAGGCAGCGCCTCGGCGAGCGACGGCGCCGTGGCGCCCCGCGTGCAGATCGACACGCGCGTGCCTCGCCGCAGCGCAAGCTCCTCGAGAAACGCGCGGTCCAGGAGGGTCATTTCGCCGGCCGCCACGACCAAGTGCTTCGAGCGCAGCCTTCCGATCGTCGCCCGGACGGATGCGACGCGCCGTTGAATCTCCCTCATTCGGTCCGCATCCTCGCGCATCGCTTGCTTGATCAGAAAGCCGGACGCCACCGACATCAGGAACGCGATGCCGCACGCCACGCCGGCCAGGGTCACCAGCGATCGTCCGAGGCGCGTCCGGATGCCACGCATTCCGATGCGGAACACGATCTTCGTGGGAAGCATCACCTGCTTTTCTGGACGCTTGCTCATGAGTTCAGCGCATCCTGGGGGGACGGCGCCGACGGGACGCCGCCAAGCATCTCTCTGCCCCGTTCGAGAAGACGGTCGCGATCCTCGTGGCCCACGGCGCGCCACGTGAGCAGTCGCTTGCGCAGCCGGCCGATGAACGCATGGCAGCACCGCTGCCACGACTCCCGGTCGCCGCTCCGGCAGGTCATCGCGACGATCGGCACGTTGCCGCCCGTCTTCGGGTCGTGTCGCACCATCAGCTCGACCCGCTGACTCACGCCGAGGTCATAAGGCTTCAGCCAGGTCATCGTCCGTATGAAGGGAAACAGATCGCCGTCCGGTTCGGCGCCAATGCCGACCTCCGGCGCGGAGCAGTAGAAGGCGCCCGACGATCCTTCGCCGTGGTTCTCGAGCCAGTCCGCGAAGTAGGCAATGATGGCGACCCGGTCGCGTTGGTTGAAGATGAACGGCAGGTCGA
This sequence comes from Phycisphaeraceae bacterium, assembly GCA_002686995.1. Classification (GTDB taxonomy): domain Bacteria; phylum Planctomycetota; class Phycisphaerae; order Phycisphaerales; family Phycisphaeraceae; genus NYZC01. Next base: position 11,942 of record NYZC01000109.1, read on the forward strand.
GCTCGATCACGTCGCCCTCGGCCGTGTGCCGCTGCCGCGTCGCGGTGCTGGAGGGCGCCGCCAGGCGCGCCGCCATCCTCGCGGGAAACACCGTCGACAGCAGCACGACGACCATGATGACGATGCTGACCAGGACGGCGGACAGCGAGGAGTAGTTCATGGTCAGGCCGGCTTCGAGGCCCATCGCCTTGACGCTCGTCGCGACGGCCTGGGCCAGCAGGTACCCGCCGACCGCGCCGACGACCGCGTAGACGCTGGCCTCGGCCATGAACAGAAATCGAATGTGCGCCGGGGCGAGGCCGACGGCGTTGAAGACGTAGAGCTCGTCCTGACGGTCGTAGACGCTGCCGCACATCGTGTTCAGGACGGTGAAGGCCACGACCACGATCGGCAGCAGCAGGTCCACCAGGCCCTCGATCGATCGGTGTCGGAACTTGCCGCCGAAGTACGCGACGTCGTCGAGCCCGTAGTAGAGCGGCTTGCCCGAGCGCTCGAGCTGCGACAGGATCAGCTTGCGGGCCTCGGTGTACGGCATGTCGCGCAGCGCCACCGCCACCGAGGCGACCTTGGTCTTCTCAGGCATGCTCCCGGTCGTCGTGATCAGCACCTGGGCTGCGGGCAGACGCGGCACGTCCTCGGGCAGCTCCGTGCGCTCGGTGCGCGTGACGCCGGTGCCCAGCTGCCAGGGATCCTGCACCGAGGGCAGATCCACCGGCAGGATCGGCTGACCGTCCAGATCGAGCAGCGCGTCGAGCCGGGATTCGTCGAAGATCCCGAGCACGGCGTAGTCCAGGCCGCCGATCTTCACTTTCACCGTCCCGTCGAGCACCTGCTCGTCGGCGATGCGAAGGCGGTCGGCGAGCGTCCGCGGAAGCATGCAGACCTGCTCCGTGTCGCGGTCGAACCAGCGTTTGAGCACGGGGAACGCCTTGTCGATCGGCGTGACGCGCGGTTCGAGCGCGGTCAGTCCGAGCACGGCGTTGGCGACCGCTTCGTACGTTCGGCCGTCCGCCGAGCGCGAGATCGCATATATGGCAAGCTCGGGGATCTCGTCGAGGGCCGTAGCGAAGTTGCCGCCCCAGCTTCTCTCCGCGACGACATGCCTGTCGCCGTAGGCCTCGCGCGTCTCCGCGAGCGCGCCGCTGACGTCGCGCAGGGCGCGATCGCGGATGAGCAGGCCCGTGTACGAGGCTTTGCCCACCGGGAGCTGCAGATCGACGACGTCCGAGCGGACCGACGTGAAGCAGATCATCACGAAGGTGATCAGGATCAGCGTGGCCACGGTCAGACCGGTTCGGACCGGTCGCTTGCGCATGTTGTTGAGGCCGAGCAGAAAGGCGGTCGCCGCCGCGCCGGCGCGCGAGACGTCGACGGTTTCGATCTGTCGGTGCATGCTCCGCGTCAGCGCTCCGACGTTGCGCGCGAACTTGTGCGAGACGTAAGTGCCGACGACCAGGGCCAGGGCGAAGGTCAGGAACCCCAGCAGGATCATGTACGAGTTTCGAACGAGCTCGTAGGCGGGGTGCACCATCCGCAACAGCAGGAAGAAGACGAGGAAGATGACGAGCTGCCAGAGAACCTGGAAGCGCACGTCGGTCTGGCCGATGAGCAGCTTCTCCATGTAGAACGCGAAGGGGACGGCCAGGAACAGGTAGAAGAGGATGCCGACGACCGCGTCGGATGCGTTCTGCCTGATGACAGGATAGATGTTGCTGCCGTAGGCGATGGAATGCAGCGCGGTGCGCTTCGCCTCCGCGATGCGCCCCCTCGCGGCCTTCGCCTCCGCCTCTTCGGCGAGCGCCAGCGCCTTGTGGCTGTAGGCGCTGACCATCTCGTCCGCCATGCCATGCCGTTCCTGAAGGCGGACCCGTCCGGCGTTGAGCCTGGCCATGCTCATCGCGGCATCCAGCTCGAGGTTCTTGATCGACGGCGTGTCGGCGGCGAGGTACCCGGGACCCACGTCGTCGGTGGCGCGCTGGGCAGCAGCGTCATCGATGGGTTCCCCCGCATTCATGGCCACCGCGCCGAGCTGCAGGCGCGGCTGGTTTGCGGCGATCCGCCGGAACGCAAGGTGCAGCCTCGTCTCCGGCGGCACGTAGCAGACGAGGCTGTCCTGCGGGATCGGGATCTCGACGAAGAAACTCCTCGGCTCCGCCATCGTCTCGGCGTCGAGCAGCGCAAGCTTCCGGTAGCGCCGCATGGTGGTCGGATCGACCATCGGAAAAACCTGCACGGGCGCCGCGCGAAAGACGACGGCCGTCGCAGGACTGCGCCGGAACGTCTTGAACGGCTCGCGCTGCACGGCGTAGGGGCCGCCCACGGTGTCGAATCGCGGGCGGCCGCTCAGCGGCTCGGAGAGCATCCACGTGATGGCGCCGTCCTCCGGACGGACGACACCCGTCTCGATCGTGAACTGCCGGTGCCAGCGGCGGGACAGCGCCGTCGGCCAGAGGCGCGGCACCTCGAATCGGCCATGCACGTCCGCCGTGGTCCACAGCTCGTGCCCTACGCC
>NYZC01000110.1 GCA_002686995.1 Phycisphaeraceae bacterium
AAATCCGTGTTCATCCGTGTTCATCCGTGTTCATCCGTGGTTCTTCAACTTCTCGTCACCGCGACAAGAAGTGACGGCGGAAGAATCTAATGCCGTCAGGGCGTCGGCGCATCATCGCACAGAAGGCCCTCGGATTTCAACTCGCGCCAGAGCGCATCGGGAATCTCGTGCGTCATCATCGCAACGTTGTCGCGCAACTGCTCCGGACTGCTCGGCCCCGAGAGCACGTTGGCCACCGACGGGTGCCCGAGCGGAAACTGCAGCGCTGCAGCTTTCAGTGGGACGCCGTGACCGCGGCAGACCGCGTCGAACGCCATGGCTCGCTCGAACTTCGGATGGCCGGCCCACCGTTCGCGCTGCGCGGGATCGTCCGCATCGAGCGTCAGCAGCCCGTACCAGTACGGTGCGCCGATGACCAGCCCCACGTCGCGCTCCGCGCAAAGCGCCATCTCTTCATGAAGCGAGGCCTGGTCCAGCAGCGTGTAGGGCAGCGCAATGAGCAGGAAGTCGAGCGCGAAACGCTCCAGGAATCGTGTCATCGAGACGCGCTGGTTCACTCCCGCGCCGATCGCGCGAATCTGCCCGCCAGCGCGCAATGCTTCGAGCGCCTTCCACCCGTCGCGCTCGAGCGCCCCCATCTGCTCTCCGACGATCGCCTCGTCGTTCAGATAGCGCGATTCGAGATCATGGATCAGCAGCATGTCCACGCTCGTCAGGCCGAGGCGCTGCAGACTGTCCTCGTACGAGCGCATGATGCCGTCGTAGCCATAGTCGAAATGGGTTTCGAACGGTAACGCCCCGAGCGGATCCGGGTCGCGATGGCCTTCCGGATTCGCCGGCCGTCGGAGCACGCGTCCGACCTTGGTCGAGAGCACGAACGCGTCGCGCGGCTTCTGCCTCAGGAGGTTGCCGAGCCGGTGCTCACTGAGACCGCTGCCGTACATCGGAGCGGTGTCGAAGTAAGTGAGCCCTGCATCCCACGCGGCCTCCATCGTGCGCATCGCCTGCTCCTCGTCGACGGCGCCATGCGCATTGCCGAGTGTCGCGCCGCCGAAGCCGAGCGCCGGCAGGCGGACGTCGGTCGAACCGAGTTGTCGTGTGTCGTCGGGGAGCAAGGAGCAGGGAGCAGGGAGTGAATGTATAACACGATGATAGCCAACCGGAATCTGGCTGCGGGGAGATCGCAAGCCAGGAATCAGGAATTTCCATGTCCGAACTCTGCTTTCTCGACGCCACCGAACTCGTTCGGCTCATGCGCAGCGGCGAGCTTTCCGCGCGACAGGTCATGGCCGCTCACCTGGAGCAAATCGAGCGGGTCAACCCGAAGGTCAACGCGATCGTCACGCTTCTGCCCGACCGAGCGATGGACGGCGCGAACGCGGCGGACGAGGCCCTGGCGCGTGGCGAAGACGTCGGATCGCTGCACGGCCTGCCGATCGCGCACAAGGACCTGGTGACGACGAAGGGTGTGCGCACGACGTTCGGCTCGCCGATCTTCAGTGATTTCGTCCCGGAGGAGGACGACCTGATCGTCGAGCGCTTCCGCGACGCGGGTGCGATCATGATCGGCAAGACCAACACGCCCGAGTTCGGCGCCGGCTCGCAGACTTTCAACGAGGTTTTCGGCGCTACGCTGAATCCCTACGACCTGACGAAGACCTGCGGCGGCAGCAGCGGCGGCGCCGCGGTCGCGCTGGCGTGCGGCCTGCTGCCCATCGCGGACGGCAGCGACATGGGCGGATCGCTTCGAAACCCGGCCAGCTTCTGCAACATCGTCGGCTTTCGTACCTCGCCCGGCCGCGTGCCGATGTGGCCGCGCGAAACCGGCTGGTTTCCGATCTCCGTGTCCGGTCCGATGGCGCGCACCGTTGCCGACGCCGCGCTGATGCTCAGCGCGATGGCCGGCCCGGATCCGAGATCGCCCATCGCGATTCGCGAGCCGGGGAGCGTCTTCGCGAAACCACTCGACCGTGACCTTCGGGGTGTTCGGGTCGCCTGGTGCGGCAACCTCGGGGACTTCCCTGTCGATTCGCGGGTGACGGCAGCCGTCGACGGGGAGCGCGCCGCGTTCGAGGATCTCGGCTGCAAGATCGACGACGAGCATCCCGACTTCCGTGACGCCGACGAGGCGTTCAGGGTCTGGCGCGCCTGGGCGCTCGAGGCGCGATTCGGCCCGATGATGCAGACGCATCGGGACCGATTCAAGGACACGATCATCTGGAACGTCGAGCAGGGCGCTCAACTGACGGGCCCGCAGATCGCGCGGGCTGAGCAGAAGCGCACTCAGCTCTACCATCGCGTCCGGCGATTCATGGGAACCTACGAGTTCCTGGTTCTTCCCGTCACGCAGGTGCCGCCGTTCGACGTGACCTGCCCCTACATCACGGAGATCGATGGCGTCACGCTCGATACCTACATCGACTGGATGAAGTCCTGCTACTACATCACCGTGACGGGACTGCCGGCGATTTCGGTGCCCTGCGGCTTTACGCCGGAGGGCCTGCCCGTCGGCGTTCAGATCGTCGGTCGCCACGAGGACGATTTCGGCGTCCTCCAGATCGCACATGCGTTCGAGCAGGCAACGGCGGTGGGCAGGAGACGGCCGGAGGTCGCGCTGGACGGATGAACGCGCCCGCTGCCCCGGCGCGCGGCTAGGATGTGCGTCCCCCTGGATCGCCTCACCGAGCCGGGCCGTCTCGGCTCGGAGGGCGTTGCCGACACCGGGCCGGGGAAGGCCCGGCTCGGCAATGCAAGTCGAACATCCAATGACGCGGACGCTGCAGTGTTCAGAATCGAGCATGCAGTGTCGAGCAATCAACACTGAACACTCAACACCTGCCCGGGCGGCTTACATCTTGAGCGCTTCCTGGAGGAAGCCCTTGAACTCGCGACGATGCTCCTCCTCGTCGCCCTTGATCGTGATGCACAGATCCTGCGTCACCGGGTCGATGACGTCTGTGGCCTCGATGATGACCTGGTAGTGGTTGACCGCCGCCTCCTCGGCGTCGATGACGCCCTTGATCACGTCCAGCACGTCGACCGATTCGGAGGGTGGCTGAAGGGTGTTCTGGCTCATGACCAGTTCCATGGACCCGGGAATCCGGCCGTCGAGAACCTTGATGCGTTTCGCGAGCAGCTGGGCGTGGCCGATCTCCTCCTGGACGTCGGCGGCGAGGCTGTCCTTGATGTGCTTGGCCCGGATCCCGTCGAGCCACTCGCTGTTGGCGATGAAGTTCAGGACGGTCTCCAGCTCCATGTTGTACGCCTTCGCGAGCAGAGCGATCACTTCGTTACGTTTCGCATCATCCATGGTCGTCATTCCGTATGCGGTGCCAGTTCCTGCGGCCCCGAATCCAAAAGGGACCACTCGCAACTGAAGTCGCCAGACTTCAGACGACACCATTAATAAGCAATCACGCGCATTCCCGCCACGGAGCCCCCTCCGAAATGACCAATAACGATTGGCTTAATGATTAATGACTGATAGCTTGATTTCGATTTCCTTCCTCTTCAGCATCGGCGCCTCATCACCAGCACGACCGAGAGTCCTCCTGCCAGCAGCATCGTCGACGGCTCGGGAATCGGCACGTTGAGGACGGTGATGTGCATGGCGGCCTGCTCGCGGAAGCTCGCGAAGTAATCCCAGTTCAGCTTCCCGGCCTCGCGGGAGATGGGGAACACGGAGTCGTCCGCGCGGGGCGACAGGTCGATCTGCGCGAAGATGCTGTTGAGAAACGCCTGCGCCGCGAGCGCTTCGTCCACCAGGAGTGGATCTTCGTGCGCGAGCGCCCGGCCGATGAGCCGCTGCAGCGTGATGATGTAGCGCTCGTCCTCAACTCCCTCGCGCATCGCCTCCCAGCCCGGCGACGGGATCGGCCCGTCCAGACCCGGAAGCGCCCACATTGTCATGTTGTTGCGATTCGACTCGGGAAAGAGGTCCTGGTACGGCTGGGACGGGTCGAGCGCCGGCCGAAAGTACGTCCACTGCAACACGCCGTCGAGATCGAATTTTCGGGTCCAGATCCCTCGGTACAAACGATCGCCGAATGGCCCGATGCCGTAGCCCGCGGCACCGCTGTACTCCCACAGCTCGGTCGGTCGCGTCGGGCCGAGCACGGGCGCGTCGATGTAGCTCGAGAACGCCCGAATGTCGAGATCGAGGCTCCCGAAGACATCGGCGTTCTCCGGAAACACGATCGTCGTGAACGTGCGTGCCTCCGGGACCGTGCTGTTCATCTGGTTGACCCATGCGCTCACGGTCGAGACCGCGGACGCGCCGGCGGCGTCGCTCTCGTCGCCGGCCGAAAGGATCGGCGGCGGCGCCCCGCGAACGGTGAATCCGTTGACCACGGCCTCGGCAGCCTTCGCAAAACCGATCGGCGCATCCAGCACCTCGTCCACCGTCGTGTTGAAGACGATCGGACCGAACCCGTGTGTCGCGTGCGCATCCGCGATCGGCGCGATGGGATCGAGATCGAAGGCACGCACGAAGTCGATGCCGACCTGGACGAACTCGGTCTCGATCGGCGGCGGAATGCTCAGGAACAGCGTGTTCATGCCGTGGTCGGCCATGTTGGCGACGTCCTGGCTCATGCGACCGTGATCGAGCGGCTGATTCGTTCCGTTCTCGACGTCGGTCGACGTGTAGTACATGCCGTGCGCCGTCGGCGTCGGATCGAGCGAGAACGGAAGCACCTCGAGGTTCAGGTCCAGGCTGGAATCCGGCGCCCCGTTGACCTGGAGGTCGATCGTGCCGGTGTAGGTGCCCGGCGTCGCGCCTTCGGGCGTCTTGACGGTCACCCAGAACTGACGCGTGCGATCGGCGCCGATGAAGAGATTGGAGCGACGTTCGAGCGCCGATGGCTCGCGGACGTAGCGCGACACGCTCCAGACTCTGCGCGGCATGTACCGCGGCGTGCGGATGTCCACGTGATCGACGCCGATCGTGGCGCCGCCGGGGCCGACCAGCTCGCCGCGCAGCGACGCGGTCACGTTCAGCTCCTGCAGGGCCCGGATCGAGAACGTGACGGGCTCGAACTCGCCCTGTGCCGACGATAGATCGAGCGTCGTGCCGATCTGCTCCGCGCGCGGCGCCGTCGACGGGTAGACCTTGTTCAGCGGGTTGACGCTGAAGGTGACGTAGCCCTGGGACGCCTGGTTCGGCGTCAGCGGAGGCATCACGGTGTTCGTCGAGGGCAGCTGCTCGGTGAAGCTGGGAGGAATGGGCACCGAGTTGGCGGACGGCCGCAGCACGGTGCCGATCGATCCGAACGGATCGACGGCCCCCTGGCCCCCCAGCCCCGTGCGATCGGTGATGACGGCCCGGGCCTCCGGGACCATGACGCACGCGGCGCAAACCACGATGACAGCGACGCAGGCGCAGCGCGATCCGTTGCGTGTGTTCATCTTCACTCCTGGCGTCCGGTCTGCGGACGCGCCGGATGTCGCGGTCTTGTCACCCCGGCCCTGGCCGGTGCTCAGTTCATCTTAGGGCGGGTCGCAGGGACAAATCCACCCGCGATGGCTGGCGGGGACGGCCGGGCCCGGACGCTCATCGCAGGCCCGGCACCCGTCGCATTTCGAGGATGCACTCGATCGCCGTCCGGCGCAGAGCGGCGTAATCGGCAAGCGAAAACCGCGCGGCCTCCCTCGAAACGACGAAGTATGCCATCGGGGTCGGCGGCGGCGACAGGTCGATGCGTTTTCGCCATGCGTCAAGCGCCTCAGCCGCCGCGTCCGCAGCGCGTATGGAGGCCTCGTTCCCTGAAGCCCGTGCCTGCGCGATGTGACGCTCGGCCGTGCGGAGGTAACGAATGTCATCGATCCCCTCCATGATGCCGTAGTAACCGACGGTCGGCAGCGGCCCGTCCGGGCCCGGATAGCAGTAGAAGTGACAGTTGCCGCGTCCGGCCTGGCGCGCGCCGATCGATATGTCGTTGAACGGCTCGTCGTGATCGTACATCGCGTAGTTGTAGACCCATTGCTCGATGTGCCCGAAGCCGACCGCCCAGGTCCAGACGCCGTAGAAGAATCGATTGTCGCGCGCGTCGACTTCGTAGGCCCCCGTGCCGTTGTACATGCCCATGGTCGACCCGTTCTGGCGCGTGGGCTCGATCACCGTCTCATCGAAATAGCCGGCCCAGATCTGCAGATCGAGGGCGCTGCCGTAGATTCGCGCGTTCTTCGGATAGACCACCGTCTGCTTCGTGAGATCGTCCGGTACGGTCCGGTTGATCCACTCGAGAAGCCGGCGCGTTTGCGGCAGCGAGTCGGGGATTGCGTCGTTTTCGTCGCCGATGCTCCAGATGAAGCCCGGGGTGCCGACCTGCTTCGCAAGCCCGTTGAGCCGGTGCACCAGCTCGGCGAAATCCTTCTCCTCGAGATCGAGCAGCTCCTTGATCACCATGTTCATGATGACCGGACGCGAGAACCCAAGATCGCGGTAGTGCGTGAGAAACGCCTCGAGCGCGGAGAGGTCGAAGCGCACCGCGCCGTCCTCGCTGAAGACCCGGATGCCGTTGTGGTGCTGCATGCCGAGCCCGCCCAGGTCGCCGAGCACGAGCATGATCGAGTTCATGCCGCAGCCGCGCATGGCCACGAGGTCCTTTTCCGTGAATTGCGGCGGGGTCCGATCGGCGTGGTACCAGAAGGCGTAGGTCACGTCGGGGTCGGCAAGCGTGAACGGAAGCACCGTGAGCCCGAGGTCGATCTCCCGTGGTGCCGCGTGGTCGGCGCTGATCGTGAGCCGGCACGCATAGTCGCCCGGCCTCGTCCCCTCGGGCACGCGCACCGTGACGTAGAAAAGCTGCGACGCTCCCTCATCAGCGTCGACGCCGGACCGCTTCTCCAGGATCACGGGACGAACGCTGTAGCGCGGCTGCCGCCATCCGAGGCGCGGCATGTAGAAGGCGCTTCGGACGTCGATGTGCTCGCTCGCGGTGATGACGCCGCGCCCCTTCTGCGCCTTCAGATCGGACGCCGTCACCCTGACCCCCTCGAGCGCCCTGAAGGCATGAATCGCCACCCCGGCCGTTTCCATCTCGCCCGGCGTCGCCTGCAGGCTTATGGTCGAAGTGATCTGATCGGGTCGAGGCACCGAGTCCCGGTACACGAGATCCGCGAGGTCGGTGACGTAAGGCACGTAGCCCGACGCGCGAAAGCGCTCGGCTTCCTCGGCAAGCTTGCGATTGATCGAACGACCAGGCAGCATCCCGCTCCCATAGGCGATTCCGGGCTCGACGGCTTCGAGCCCCATCTTCTTCCGCTGAGAAGCCCAGTTCTCGTCGGCCGGCATCTCCGTGTTTCCCTCGGGGATGCGCCGATGACGCGCCTTGTCGGGCACGGCGGTGCCGAAGGTGCGGAACAGGTCCGGACGGGCGGGGCGGGACGTCGCAGTCGCGCACGACGAGAGCGCGAGGGCGCACGGTAGCAGGACAAGGATCGCGTTCATGTGACGGTCCGATTCAGGCGCGGCAATGGGGTCGATCTGGATCCGACGCAGCCGAAGTGGCCGGATTCAGCCTTCGGGTTCCAGGGCGCGATTGTCGCACGGTTCGCAGGGCCGCCCCGTCACCCGCCAGAATAGATCGGAAGCATCGCCGGCGGCCAGTAGTCACGCTCGTCCGACCCGCGGTTCGTCGTGTGACACATGTCGAACCCGGCGACGGTCCTCAACTGCCTCGTGCTCATCTTCGGCGGCGCGTCCGCCATCGAGTTCACCTCGTCGCGGTGGCCGATCCGCCGCAGCAGCTGCCAGTACGCAGGCAGCGACTGGCGGAACACGACATCCCAGTACCAGAATCCATCGGAACCGGCTTCGAATCCACGCCGTGCCATCTCGATGGTCTCCGGAATGTCGGCGCGAGCGTCTCCGCAACTGGGCATCAGGTGGGACACCACGCTGCACCCGGCGTCGCGCGCGACCTGGAGGACCTCTTCATCGATCGGCAACGACAGGTAGATCGTGTCGAGCAACCCTTCGCGCAACCACGTCAGGATTTCAAGGCCGAAGAAGAGGTTGAGATCCGCCTGGCCGCGGTAGCACATTGCCGTCAGGTCGAACCGTCGGCCGCGCTCGGCCCCGATCTCGTCCAGCAGCCGCCGCGCGGATCGGACGAGCGTCGTCACGTAGGACGCACGGTGCCGCTGCACGCGCTCGTCGTTCTCATCGAGGTCGCGTGGATCGACGCCATGCTCCTGACGAAAGTCCTCGATCACGACATCCTCGTAGCCGACGTAGTGAGGGCCACGAACGAAGCAGAGGTTGACGCCGTCGATGTCGTAGTTCCGACAGACCTCGGCGATCATCTCGAGCATCGCGGCGCGCACCTCCTCGTGCGCGTAGCTGGCCTTCTCGAGCGGGGTGCCGTCGCGGTCGATCATGCGCAGGTCGGGGCGACGACGGACGAACCCGGTATGCGGATTCCAGATATCACCGGGGGGCACGTCGCCGATGATCCCCATTCGGAACATCGCGTGGAAAGCCACGCCGATCTCATGACAGTGCTCGGCCAGCACCTGGATCGGCACGATGCCCTTGTCCAGCAGGGTGCGAATGCTGTCGCGCAGGGCGACGCGCTCGATCGTCGGCACGACGTCGCCGACGTCCGCCAGCCACGACTGGCCGATGCTCGACGGGTAGTTCACCACGTCGCCGCTCGACACGGCAAACAGCACCGTACCTACGTCGGAGTGCCTGTACGGCTCCACCTGCTCCAGCAGTTCCTCCTTTGTCGTCGGACCGTCGTAGAAGGTGCCGTTGCCGTCGTTCAGGGCGTGCAGGCGGCGCCGGCTCCGATCGGCGCGGTCATTCTGGATCGTGCTCACCTGCCTATCCGATAGCGGTTCGAGGCGGATGTAGGCCACGTAGCACTTGTTGACGCGCGACGGCGCGCCCTTGTTCTGCTTGCGAATGACCAGGTGCTCGCCGGTGAGGTCGGCCTCCTTGAAGAACGCCTCCTGGAGATGGCACAGGCCCGGCCAGCTCAGCGGCGGCTCGGGATCGACCATGTCATGGAAGCAGGGATCGCTGCCCAGCCTGACCTTGACCCTGAATCGACCCTGGTAGTCGTGGTGCGGATTCCAGATTCCTATGTAGACGGCGTGCCAGCCGGTCGCGTCGAGCGCGAGCGTGAGGTCCGGCGCCATGACGAGCGGCGCCGCACCGACCATGATCCCGCTGACGCCGTCGGCCTCGTAAGCAATGAGGTGCCACTTGTCGCCGGCCGGCGTCGCCGACAGCGCTTCGCGCGGCACGCACGCGTCGAGCTGGCTGATGATCTTCATGGGGTCGAGGATACCAAAGGGGACGCGCCGTGGCAGAGGTCGTCAGACCTCAAGTCAGACCTCAATTCAGGCTCTGTCTCAGAGCTCTGCCGCGGGCCCAAGACCGAGCGAATCGTCCGTTGGCAAGGAGGCCGAATCAGGCGATGTCGCTGTGCATCGTCGATGGAGGCCGACGCCGCCAACGGGCGATGCAGCCGGTCGACGCCAGGCAGAGTTTTGAGACAGAGCCTAAGCCGATCGTTATTTGTTATTTCGGACTCGGGTCGGACTATCGGCTTAGCGACAGCATGCGATCGAGCGCGACGAGGGCCCAGTGGCGGACGTCGGGCGCGACGCGGATCCGGTTGACGACCTCGCCATCCGCGAGGCGGTCGAGCACCCAGAGCAGGTGCGGCATGTCGATCCGGTACATCGTCGTGCACAGGCACTGGCAGTCACTGAGGGTACGCACGGTCACGCCGCGCCCGGCGGCTTGCTGCGCCAGGCGGTTGACCATGTGAATCTCGGTGCCGATCGCCCATCGCGTGTCCGGCTCGGCCTCCTCGATGACCTTGCGAATCGCCTCGGTCGAGCCGACCAGGTCCGCCTTGAGGACGACCTCGTGGTCGCATTCGGGGTGCACGACGACGCGCACGTCCGGCCATTGGGCGCGGATGTCGTCGACGTGCTCCGGGCGGAACAGCTTGTGCACCGAGCAATGCCCCTTCCACAGGATCATCGTGCTGCGCTCGAGCCGCGCCGGGTCGATGCCGCCCAGCGGCTCGGGGCTGCGGGGATCCCAGAGGCCCATGTCGGTGTCGATGTCGTAGCCCATGTCCGCGGCGGTGTTGCGCCCGAGATGCTGGTCAGGAAGAAAAAGGATCCGTATCCGCTCGCCGTCGGCGACGGGCGTCTCGCCGCCCGCAAGCGCCCACTCGAACACCTTGCGGCAGTTCGAGCTCGTGCAGACGGCGCCGCCGTGCTCGCCGCAGAACGCCTTGATCGCCGCGCTGCTGTTCATGTAACAGATCGGAATCGTCCGGACACCGGCCGGCCCGGCCTCCACGAGCTGCTCCCAGCAGTCGATCGTGTCCTCAATGTCCGCCATGTCGGCCATCGAGCAGCCCGCCGAAAGATCCGGCAGGATGACCTCGACGTCCTCCGGCGTCAGGATGTCGGCGCTCTCCGCCATGAAGTGAACGCCCGCGAACACCACGTAGCGCGCGCCCACGCGCTCCACCTGCTCGGCGGCAAGCTGGCTCAAGCGAAAGCTGTCCCCGGTGAAGTCGGCGAAGCGGATCACGTTGTCCTGCTGGTAGTGGTGGCCGAGAATCACGAGCTGATCGCCCAGCTCGGCGCGGCGCGCGGCGATCGCCTCGACCAGCGCCGCGTCGGACATCGCGTGGTATCGCTCGGGCAGTCCGGGTTGCCATAGCACCGTGGCTTCCATGCCGTCATTCTAGGGGCAATCGTCCACCCGTCTATTCATCACTCCCGCTTCCGAAATAACAAATAACAACTAAACGGAATAAACGGAACAAACGGAATAAGAACGGAACGACCTTGTTAGCATGACCGGCAGATGGCCGCCTCTTCCCAACCTGCGCGCATCGTGGTCGTCGGCGCCGGCGGCTTCGGAAACCTGCACGCGCAGACGCTCGCCGGGCTTGCCGAGGCGGAGCTTGCCGGCGTCGTGGACGTGAGCCGCGACGCGCTGGAAGGCCTCGCGACCGCACTGCCGGGCCTGGCGTGCTGGACCGACCTGGACGCC
>NYZC01000111.1 GCA_002686995.1 Phycisphaeraceae bacterium
CAGCGAGGCATGCGGCATGATGCCGTTGCACAAGGCACGCGAGGCGGCGGACGCGACGCGCCTTCCGCTCATGGTTCATCCGCAGGCGGCGTGGTGCGACTCGCTGGACGACATCCTCGCGGTCATGGGGCGCGGCGACGTCCTGACGCACCTCTACCATCCCATGGAATGCGGCATCTTCGATGACCAGGGAAACGTGCGCACGAGCGTGCGCGATGCCGCCGAGCGCGGCGTCATGTTCGACGTGGGCCACGGACAGGGTTCGTTCGACTGGGCGATGGCCGATTCCGGGCTGGCGCAGCGGCTCCTGCCGCACGTCATCTCGTCGGACCTGCACTTCCACAACGTGCACGGCCCGGTGTACGACCTCGTGGGAGTCGCGTCGAAGTTCCTGCACCTCGGTCTCTCGCTCGACGATGTGATCGCGCGCGTGACCCGGGCGCCGGCCGACGTGCTGGGCATGGGGGATCGTATCGGGACACTCGCTCCAGGCGCGTTCGGTGACGCGGTGGTGCTCGAGGAGCGCGCGGGTGCGTTTTCGATGGAGGATGCGTTCGGCACCGTGCGCACGGTCGAACGCCGCCTGGAGCCGATCGTCGTCGTGAAGGGCGGAAGGATCTACCGGGACCATTGCTGACGAAGAGTCAAAGAGGTCGAAGGTCGAAGGTCGAAGGTCGGATAGTCGAAAGGTCGGAGCCGGGTGGCCTGCGATGGGCGAGTGCGCGGAGGCTTGCCGAGCGGAGCCGTGTCGGCCCGGAGTCGGCTACCGCTACGCTACCGCTACGTAGATGGAATGATCGCCTTACCGCATTCGGGACAGGTGTTGGAGTTGACCTTGTACAGCGAGTAGCCGCACTTGGCACAATGCTCCTCCTCGACCTCAATGGAGAACTTCAACCCGCATTTGCAGCAGGCGGAGCGCCCCACGGCCATCGTCTGCTGCGTGGTAGATCCCCACGAGACCGCACAATACGATCGAGGCGATGAAGGCGAAAAGCAGCGAGCGCTGAGTCTGGGATCGGAGGGCCATGCGTCAGCTACTCATGCCCATCGATGCCAGGCGTCGACGGACGTCGGCATCGTCGAGCAGGCCGCGCAGCATCACGACGGCCGGCCGGTCGAGCCTGGATTTCGGAATGACGAAGTCGAAGTGCTCCTCCGCGACGGGAAGGAACCCGAGACGTGCGTGCTGCGACACGGTATGGATTGCGACCCCCCAGTCCGCGCGGCGCTGGACGACGGCAGCGGCGACGGCGTTGTGGTTCCTGGCCTGCACGGCGTAGCCGTCGGGTCGCGCGCCGTCCAGCAATCTGTCGATGAGCATGCGCGTACCGCTGCCCTGGTTGCGGTTGACCATCAAGCACGACGGATCGTTCCGGACGGCGGCAATCGCCGCTTCGGCGCTTCGCCCTTCGAAGCGTTCGTCGCCGGGTCGGTGGAGCACACCCTGCATGCGCCGGTAGCCGGTGACCAGTTCGAGATCTTCCGTGAGGAACGGGGCGTTGTATCGTCCGGTTTCGGGATCGAGCAGGTGGATGCCTGCGACATCACACTCTCCGCGACACGCGGCCTCCAGGCCGGCGGTGGAGCCGACCGCGAGAAACCGCGTGTGCAGGCCGCGCTGCTGGATCAGGCCCAGCAGGTAGTCCAGCCCGACGCAATGACTGCCGATCACGACCAGGTCGGCGATGCGGAGGCCGCGCCCGAGCATGCGCACGGAGACCGGCGCTCCGCGCTCGACGATCTCTTCGTGACGGCCGATGGTGATGAACCCGTCGGCCTGGCTGAACGTCGTCACCGATCCCGACCCCTTGCCCATCGGGTAGGCCGACGGTTCGGCGCCCGCGTCCGGTGATCCGACCAGGCCGACCAGCAGGTACTCGGTGCGTCCGATTTCGGAGTTCACGCGCACGGCCATCCGGGCGCTGCGGTCGGCAGCATCCTGCGGCGGCGCGCCGGCGAGGCGGCGGATCACCGGCGCGACGAACTCGTGAAAGGTGAAGATCGCCGACGTCGGGAACCCGGGCAGCACGACGACGGGCTTGCCCGCGCTCGCGGCGAGGCAAATGGGTTTGCCCGGCTTGAGCGCGACGCCGTGCGCGACGATGCCCGGATCGTTCATCTCGCGCACGACCTGGTATGACAGGTCGCCGGCCCCTTTGCTCGTTCCGCCGGAGAGCAGCACGGCGTCGCATGTCGCCAGCGCTTCATGCACGCAGCGGCGCAGCTCGTCCGTGTCGTCGCGCACGATGCCGAGTGCGATGGCCTCGCCGCCGATCTCGCGCACGGCGTCCGCGATGATCCGGGCGTTCGAGTCGTAGACCATGCCCGGGCGCATCGCCTCGCCAGGCGCGATGATCTCGTCCCCGGTCGAGAGGATGCCCACCTTCGGCCGGCGCCAGACGTCGATGCCGTCGATGCCGATCGCCGCGAGCACGCCCGTTTCGCGACTGGTCAGTGTGACACCGCGCCGCAGCACGGTTTCACCCGCGGTGACGTCGGTGCCCGCGTACGCGACGCCGAAACCCGGCGTCACGGCGCGGCGGACGAGGACTTCACGATTCTGCTCCTCGGCGTGCTCGACCATCACGATCGCGTCGGCGCCCCTCGGCACCATGCCGCCGGTCGCGATCGTCGCCGTCGTGCCCGCTTCGATCACGGATTGCGGCTCGACGGCGGTCGCGATCACCTCGTCGAGACGTCGCAGCCGCTTCGGGTGCTCCTCGTCGGCGCCGAACGTGTCGGCGGCCCGCACCGCATAACCGTCGTAGTTGGAACGGTCGAACGACGGCACGTCGACGGGCGATACCACGTCACGGGCAAGGACCCGGCCGAGCGCCGCGTCGAGGGCGACGCGCTCCGCGCCGAGCGGTTCGAGCGACAAGGCCACCAGAAATCGGCGCTCGGCCTCGTCGCGGTCGATGACGTCGAGAAACTGTTCCTGCTCGCTCATGAGTCGTACAGGTGTACGGAGACCTCCGCGCCGGCCGGAAATCCCTCGCTGTCGCCGTCGATCACGACGAAGCCGTCGGCGCGGGTCGTCGAGCTGAGCACCGACGCCCCGCTGATGGCGATCGGCTCCACGCCGTCGTCGACGAGGCCTACGCGCGCATAGTCGACGCGGCCCACCTTCGAGACCAGCTTGCGACGCAGGGGGCGCGTCACCCGCCGGTACGGCCAGGCACGATCCCGCCCGCCGAGGGCCCGGATCGCGCGGCCGGCGAAGAAGTCATAGGCACAAAGGCACGAGACGGGGTTGCCCGGAAGAAGAAAAACGTGTCGCCCGTCGAGCATGCCGAAACCGGCCGGGCTGCTCGGACGCATCGCGATACCGTGAACCGCGAGGATCCCGTGGCGTGCGAGCAGCGTGGGCGCGTGGTCCTCCTGGCCGACGCTGGAGCCGCCGGACACGAGCACGACGTCCGCGTCGTGGCGCATGGCCGCGAGGATGCTGTCGCGGTCGTCGGCCACGATGCCCGGGTTGACCGGCACGCCGCCGTCGCGCGCGACGAGGGCCGAGAGCATGGGGCCGTTCGCGTCGGCGATCTGATGCCCTTCGGGCGTCGATCCCGCTTCGAGCAGCTCATCGCCGGTGACCACGATGCGGACGCGCGGTCTTCGCGTGACGGTCACCCGGCCGGCGCCGATCGAGGAGAGCACGCCGATGTCCTGGGGCCGCAGGACGCGCCGCGCGTTCAGCACCGTCGTGCCGGCCGTGATGTCCTCGCCGGGACGGCCGACGTGCTTGCCGGGCGAGACCTCGTCGAGGGCGAACAGGCGGTCGGATTCGAGCTCGGTCTTCTCGACGGGGAGCACGGCGTCGGCGCCGTCCGGAAGCGGGGCGCCGGTCATGATGCGCACGGCCTGGCCGGCCGCGATCCTGCAATCGCAGGTGCTGCCCGCGAGAACCTCGCCCACGACGGTCAGCGGCCGCCGGTTGTAGCCGGTGGCGCCGGAGGTGTCGGCGGCCTTGACGGCGTATCCGTCCATCATCGATCGCGCGAATCCGGGCACGTCGACCGTACAGCGGACGTTGCTCGCGAGCACGCGTCCCGCGGCTTCGAAAAGACAGATCGTTTCGTCCGTGAGCATGTGGACCGACGCGTCGAGCCGGGACCGTGCGTCCGCGACGGTGGTTCGCCGGGCGAACCCTCGCATTCGGACGTCGGCGGGCGTGGTCGGGTCGGTGCTCATCCGGGTTCCAGGGGCCGGGGTCCGGGGGTCGAGGGTCTCGGGTCGGGGCAGGTATATAGATTACGGCCCGCGGGCAATCCCGTGACTGACGGCGCCGCGCCCCTCGCGCCGCGCCCTCCAACCCTAGACCCCAGACCCTGCTCATGCTATCCTCCGGGCCACTCGATCCACCGCTGATTCCGCCCGCGATGGTGGGGGTCGCGCGGGCGGAAATCGGGATGGATATCACTGTGGGCCGTCGTCTTTCACGGAGCGCTTCATGGCGAAATCGCTGAACATCGTGCCGGATCGCTGTACGGGTTGCATGCAGTGCGAGCTTGCCTGCTCGTGGGTGCAGACCGGAACTTTTCAGCCGTCACGCAGCCTGATCCGAGTCAACGTCTTCGACGAGGAGGCGAGCTACGCCCCGTACACGTGCCTCCAGTGCGACGAGGCCTGGTGCATGAACGCGTGCCCGGTGAACGCCATCCTGATCGACGGCGACTCCGGCGCGAAGGTGGTGCTCGACTCGAACTGCATCGGCTGCCACCTGTGCACGATCGCCTGCCCCTTCGGCACCGTCTACACGCTGCCCCAGTCCGACAAGGCCGCGAAGTGCAACCTGTGCGGCGGCGAGCCGGCCTGCGCGACGTCGTGCCCGACGGATGCGATCGAGTTCAAGGAGGCGGGCGGCAGCGGCGAGTGGTTCGGGCCCTGGGCCGACCGCGTCGACGAGAGCTACCGCGACGCCGTCGCGGCGTCCAGGTAGGCGGCAGGCTCCGACTTCGATCAATCAACCCCTGGCTGGCGGGAACCATCGGCATGCCGAATCACAATGTCATCATTGGGGGCGGACCGGCCGCCACCAACGCGATCGAGACCATCCGCCAGTTCGACGGCGGCGATTCGAAGATCACGCTCATCAGCGACGAGCCGGCTCATTCGCGCATGGCCCTGCCGTACTGGCTGTCGGGCCAGGTCGTGCGCGAGCACACGCACACTGGCGACGACGGCTATTTCGGCAACCTCGGGGTCGAGACGCGGATCGGCGAGCACGTCGAGAAGATCGACGCCAAGGGAAAGAAGCTCACGCTGTCCGGCGGCTCTTCGCTCGAGTTCGACCAGCTGCTGATCGCCACCGGCTCCGCGCCGATCGGTCTGCCGATTCCCGGCGCCGACCTTGACGGGGTGCAGCCGCTCTGGTCGCTCGCCCACACGCAGAGCGCCCTGGACGCGGTCGACGGCGTCGCGAAGCCGAGGGTCGTCATGATCGGCTCGGGCTTCATCGGCTTCATCATGCTCAACGCGATGCACAAGCGCGGCTGGCAGCTTGCCGTGGTCGAGCGCGAGGCGCACGTGCTGCCGCGCATGCTCAACGCCCAGGCGGCGGACATCGCCCAGAAGTGGCTGGGCCGGCAGGGCGTCGACCTGCACTGCGGCACGACGGTGAGCGGCATCACCGCTTCGGGGAAGGCGAAGACCGTAGAGCTTGCCGACGGCACGAAGCTCGAAGCCGACCTGGTCATCGTGGCGACGGGCGTCCAGCCCAACGTGGGGTTCGTCGCGAGCAGCGGCGTCGACGTCGAAGAGGGCGTTCCCGGTGGCATCCCGGTCAACGATCGGATGCAGACGAACGTGTCGTACATCTTCGCGGCCGGCGACGTCGCGAAGGGGCCCGTGCTCGGCAGCGACGAGAAGGCCGTCCACGCCATCCAGCCGACGGCGGTCGACCATGGGCGCATCGCCGGTGCGAACATGGCGGGGCAGAGCATCACCTATCCGGGCAGCCTCTCGATGAACATTCTCGACGTGTGCGGCCTCCAGTGCGCCAGCTTCGGCGACTGGACGGACACCGGTGACACGATGACGATCGCCAACGCCGAGGGCTTCATTTACCGCAGCCTCATCTGGACCGGCGACCACATCACGGGCGCCGTGTTCGCGGGCCGGCCGACCGACATGGGCATGCTCACCGACGTCGGCATGGTCAAGGGCATTCTTCAGACGAACACCGCGATGGGGCCATGGAAGCAGTTCCTCGCCGAGAACCCCTTCGATATCCGGCGCCCCTACGTTGCGACGAAGGTCGCGCAGAAGCTCGCGGGCTCGACCCTGCTGGGCCGTCCGGCCGCGACCCGCCAGTTCCAGTTCAAGGGCGCGGGCGCCGCGTCTCCCGCGGTCGGCAAGTCGCACGACCTGTACGTGAGCACGAAGCAGGGCTGATCGGCATGCAGGTTCGCGTCAAGCTCATGGGTGTGCTCAAGGAGAAGATGCCCGAAGGCGGTGCGCTCGAGCTTGCCGACGGCGCGACGATCGAGGACGCGCTGCAGACACTGGAGATCCCGCACGAATCCGTGCACATCATTTCCGTCAACGGATCGTTCGAGCGCGACTTCGGCCGTACGCTCGAGCCGGACGACGAGATCACCGTGCTCGCCCCGGTCGGGGCGGGGTGACGCCCGAGGGCAGGCCCGCATCCCGCAACCTGCATCGTTCGCGCACGCCGTCGCACTGCACATCCCACACCAGGCGCGGACTCGACGCGGTGAGGCCGAGCGTGGCGAGATCGACTTGCATTTTGGAACCGCCGATGCCACCCTCATCGCCATGATGCGTCCGCTCGTCCGCTCCACGACGCTTGTCGCCGCCTGCCTGCTGATCATGGCCGCCTGCGGCGAGCGCGGTACGTCGCAGCGGCCGGTGCTGCGCCTCGCCGTGACCACGAGCACGCGCGACAGCGGGCTGATGGATCTGCTGGTGCCCCGATTCGAGGCGGCGCACCAGGTGCGCGTCGACGTCATTGCCTCGGGAACGGGCAAGGCGCTGAAGCTCGGCGCTCACGGTGACGTCGACATCGTGCTCGTTCACGACCGCGATGCGGAGCTGCGCTTCATGGAGGCGGGGCACGGCGTCCGTCACGAGCCGATCATGCACAACCGGTTTCAGCTGATCGGGCCCGCCGACGATCCCGTCGACGTGGGCGGTCTTTCGGCGGCCGAGGCGCTGAAGCGAATCGCGGAGACAGGGGCGCGGTTCGTGTCGCGCGGCGACGACAGCGGGACGCATCGAAAGGAGCTGCAACTCTGGTCGGTTGCGTATCCGAACGGCAATCCGGGCTGGGAGCGCTACCTGGAGTCCGGGCAGGGCATGGGGAGCACCCTGACCATGGCCAGCCAGCTCCAGGCGTACACGCTCTCGGACCACGGGACGTGGCTTGCGTTCAAGGACCGCATCGATCTCGTGCCGCAAGATCTTGTCGGGGACGCGATGATCAACCCCTATGGCGTCATTGCCGTGAACCCCGAGAAGAGCGAGCAGATCCGGCACGCCCTGGCCGTCGCGTTCATCGACTTTCTGCTCTCCGCGGAGATCCAGGACGTGATCGGCGCGTACCGGATCGCCGGCGAGCCCCTGTTCAAACCGGACCGGGCGGCCACGAGGTCGGGTGACCGAAGCCGAACCGCCGAGCCCGCCACCGCATGGAACTGATCTGGCAGGGCCTGGTCGACGCGTGCCGCCTCGTGGTCGGCCTGGACCGCATGGTCATGGCCGCCGGCATCCGGACCATCTGGATTTCGACGCTGTCGGTTGCGCTGGCGACGGTGATCGGACTTCCCGTCGGCACGTTTCTGGCGCGGGTCGCGTTTCCGGGGCGACAGTGGGTGGTGATCGTGCTGCGCGGCCTGATGGCGGTACCCACCGTGTTCATCGGCCTGTTCTGCTACGCGATGTTCTCGCGTCGCGGGCCGCTCGGGCCGCTGGAGCTCATCTTCACGCCATGGGCCATCGTCATCGGAGAGCTTCTGCTCGCGCTGCCCATCGTCGTCTCGATCTCCCACGGCTCGATCAAGGCGCTCGACCGGCGCGTCGCCGAAACGGCCTGGACGCTCGGCGCCGGTCCGTGGCGCCGGTGGCTGACCTACCTTTCCGAAGCCCGGGTGGGCGTGACGCTCGGCGTGCTGACCGCCTTCGCGCGGTGCGTGACGGAGCTGGGTATCGCGATGATGGTCGGCGGCAACATTAAGGACCGGACGCGCACCCTCGCGACGGCCACGGCGCTCGAGACGAGCAAGGGTGAGTTCGCACGCGGCATGGCGATGGGGCTGATCCTGCTGGCCGTCGCGATGCTCGTCACCATCTTCATCGTCGTGGTCAGCCGGGAGCGGGACTGACATGGCGCTGATCGAGATCGACAACCTCGAGGTGGTGCGCGGCGCGCGGGTCATCTGCCGGGTGCCCGAGCTTTCGATCGCGGACCGGCAGCGTGTCGCCGTGCTCGGATCGAACGGGTCGGGCAAGACGACGCTGCTGCGCATTCTCGCGGGGCTCGAACGCGACTTCGACGGGACGTGCCGGATCGAGGCCCGGCCCCGCCGGCGCGTCTACGTTCATCAGCAGCCGTTTCTCTTCCGAGGGACGGTGCTGTTCAACACGATGTACGGAATCCGGGCACGCGGTGCATCACGGCGGCGAGCAGTGGAGATCGCAGATGAATTGCTGGTTCGCCTGGGCGTCGGGTCGCTGCGCGACCGCGCGATCGATCGGCTGTCCGGAGGCGAGCGACGCCGCGTCGCCCTTGCGGCGGCCATTGCGGTCCGGCCGCGGGTCCTTCTGCTGGACGAGCCTTTCGCGGAGCTCGACGGGGAGGGCATCGACACCGTGGTATCGCTTATCAGGGATCTCGATGCGACGACCGTCGTGATCAGCGCGCCGACGTCACCGCCCGCATCCGTCGGAGCCACGGAGCACCGGCTCGACACGGTGCGCTAGTGTCTTGCGCGAGATGGGTCAGATTCCCGAAATACCGACGGTGACAGAGTGTGTCCCAGCGGACGAAGCCACCCTTACGGCAACTTGAATCCCGCGTCCCGCTCCTTCACCGCGGGTCCTTCCATCATCTTCCGAAGCGCATCGAGAAACCGACGTTCTTCGCGCTCGTCGCCGAAGCGACCGGCACGAACGCGCACCCTGACCGCGTCGTCACCCTCCGGGTGAGCAAGGATCCGGGCCGTCCGCCCGTCGACAAGCATCGCGTCGGTGACGACGGCCCGCTCCAGATCACCCAGCTTCATGGGGCCGCGCAGCTTCAGCGTCGCCCATTGAAGATCGCGCACGGCGCGGCGGATGTCGGCGGCAAGACGCGTTGCGTCGGCGGACCACGCGTCGACGGTCCCGTTTTCGGCCGGCGGCACCGCACCGTCGTCCGACGTGGCAATCGGTGCGAAGCCCATGGCCTCGTCCTGTCCGGGCACGTCGCCGGTGAGCCCGCAGCCCGCCGCGCAGGCAACGGCGATCAGCGCAAGGCACCGCGAAATGACCGAGCCGGGCCGTTCGCGGCCAGCAGGTCGTGAAAACCGATCCCGATTCCGGTCCGGGGACGGTCCGGCACGGAGTCCGTCCATGCCGATCCCGACTCCGGGACGGGAAAGGCCCGGCTCGGTCGGCCCAGGGGGTCGGACACCGTGATTCGGTTCTCCTGTTTTTCCGTATGCCGAGACGCTTGCCCGACGAAAACGCCCCGCGAAACCCGTGCGGCACGGAATCGGGGCTGACCCCGATGCTCTCGGGCCGGGTCCGGCGCGAACGGCTCTCGTGGGGCGGCGTTGATGCATGCTCGTGTAGAACATCCTCGTGTAGAATATGCGGCACGGAGTAGTCGGGCCACGACCTGGAGCGTGCGACTTGGAATTGAAGATAAGTGTCCCGCAGGGCTCGGAACGGGTCGCGATCACGGGGGCGGGCGAGTGCAACCTCAAGATCATTCGTGAGCTTCTCGGCGTGCGGATCGCCGCCCGGAACGGTCATCTCCGCATCAGCGGCGACGCCGAGGCCGTGCGTCGCGCCGCCCGGATCGTCGAGCATCTCGCCAGCGCCGCGCGACGCGATCTGCCGATGACGCGGACCGAGGTGGCCGAGGCGATCGTCGCGGCCGGTCGCGCCCCGGTGGACGAGATGGATCACGGCCCGGATGCGGGCGGCGTGGTCGCGGCGCGCAGCGACCGGCTCGAAGTGTACCTGCCCGATCGGCAGATCCGGGCGAAGACGCCGAACCAGCGCCGCTATCTCGAGGCGATCTTCGAGAACGACCTGACCTTCTGCACGGGACCCGCCGGTTCGGGCAAGACCTACCTGGCCGTGGCGGCGGCAGTGGCCATGCTCAAGTGCGGCCAGGTCCGCCGGCTGGCGCTGGTCCGGCCCGCGGTCGAAGCAGGGGAGAAGCTGGGCTTCCTGCCCGGCGACATGCAGGAGAAGGTCAATCCGTACCTGCGTCCGCTGCTGGACGCCCTGCATGACATGATGAACTTCGACCAGATCCAGAGGTTCATGACCAACGACGTGATCGAGATCATTCCGCTGGCGTTCATGCGCGGCCGCACGTTGAACGATGCGCTGATCATTCTCGACGAGGCCCAGAACACCACGACCAGCCAGATGCTGATGTTCCTGACCCGGATGGGGCTCGGGGCCAAGATGATCGTGACCGGCGACACGACGCAGATCGACCTGGAGGTGCCCGGCCAGTCCGGCCTCATTGACGCACTGCGACGCCTGCGGCGGGTCAACGGTGTCGCGATGGTGTGCCTGGAGAAGGACGACATCGTGCGCCACACCCTGGTGCAGAAGATCGTTGCGGCGTACGGTGACGGTCCTTCGTACAGGGGCGGGGACGGTGGTCCGCCGGCGGAAAACCCATGAAACTCGAAAATCGGCGTTTTCCGGCCCCCAGGGGCCGATTTAAAGGGAAGACCCCCGGTCCGGAATTCCGATCAATCCGTGGGGAGCACGACGGGGCGGAAAAGTTGGACGGCAGGAGATGACCCACCCCCGGGAGTGGCCGATAATAGAGGCGTGACGCGGCCGCAGAGCCCGTCGCCAGGGACCTCCAGGACCGTATGGCGATACGAAGACACAAGAGCCCGCGTCGCCGCGAGGTGCGGCGCACCATCGGCCGTTCCGGCACGGGCTGGACGCGCTGGCTGTTCGGCCGCGCGGTCCTGACGGCCCTGCTCTACATCGCGGCGTTCACGGTCGTGGGCGGCGTCATCGTGCTCGCGGGCCGCAGCCACCTCGGTTACGTCCTCGGCCAGATCGTGGACCGGCCGGTCGTCGCCCGCGTCAAGTTCGAGTCGATCAACAAGGCCCAGACCGAATCGAGCATGGAGGACGCCTGGGCGCAGGAGCCCTCCGTCTACAACCTCAACGAGTCCTATTTCACGCAGCTTCGCGGCGAGCTCAATGGCCTGATCACCCTGGCGGTGCAGGAGAAGAGCATCGACCAGATCAGCATCGAGCGGCGCGAGCAGCTCGTGCTGGACGGGGAGACCCTGCAGGAGCTCAACCAGTACGTCCAGGACGGAAAGCCGACGGAGCAATGGATCGAGCTGGTCAATCAGCTGGACCGCGGCCTCGCCGCGATGGCCGTGCTCACCAAGGCGGATGCCGATCGCGAGAGGACGACCAAGGCGACGAAGATCAGGATCCGGATTCCGCGCGGCCCCGCGGTCGATCCGGAATCGTTGGACGCCGACCTGCCGGTCGCCGTCCGCTACGACGAGAAGGAACGCGCCGACACGATTCTCTACCACGCCGGCGACCCGACCTCGCTGGAGAACAACGTCGCGGACCTGGCGCGCCCGTTCGTGGGCATCGAGCAGGTCGTCGTCGCCCTCGTGATGTCGATCGGGGAGCCGACGTACCGGTATGACGACGAGGAGACCCAGCGCCGCCGCGCCGCCGCGGCCGACGAGGCGCTGCCGGTCTACCGGACGTTCGAGCCGAACGACGTGCTGGTCGGCGTCGGCTACGACGAGCCGGCGATCATCAACGAATCGGACCTCGAGATCCTCGCGAAGGAGCGCGCCGAGTACGAGGCGGCGCTCGGGACCTGGAAGATGGGCGGCACGGCCGGCTCGATCGGCATCGTGGCGCTCATCGCCCTCGGCCTGTGGATCTATTTTTGCGCCTACTACCCGCGGATCGTCCAGAACTCGATGCGGGGGCTGGCCATCACGGTCCTGCTGCTGTGCTGCCAGGCACTCGCACTGGGCCTGACGCGCACGAACCCGCAACTCGTTTATGCCGCGGCACTGCTGCCGACGCTGCTCGCCGCGATCATTCTGGCGATCGCGTACGACCAGCGGTTCGCGCTGACGGTCGGAGCGATCCACGCGCTGCTGGTGACGTTCACGCTCGAGCTGAGCCTGCCGTTCGCGCTGGTGCTGATTGCCGGCGTCGCGACCGCGGTCGGACAGCTTGACGACGTGCGGCATCGGTCGAAGCTCGTCAAGGTCGGACTCGCGACGGGCTTCGCGATGGCGGCGGCGGTGGTGCTGGTCGGTCTCTACGACCGGCCGCTCCTGCAGCCCGGGCAGCACGTGCGCATCGCGCGCGACGCACTGCTCGCGCTGGCCACGGGCTTCGTCGCGGGACTGTTCGTCCAGGGCATCCTGCCGGCGATCGAGCGCATCTTCCACGTGACGACCTCGATGACGCTCAAGGAGCTCAACGACGCGTCGCACCCGCTGCTGCGCCGTCTCGCGGAGCGGGCGCCGGGCACCTACCAGCACAGCCTGACGATCGCGGAGATGGCCGAGTCGGCCGCCGAGACCGTCGGCTGCAGCGGTCTGCTCTGCCGAGTCGGTGCGATGTACCACGACATCGGCAAGA
>NYZC01000112.1 GCA_002686995.1 Phycisphaeraceae bacterium
CCATGGCGACTGGAACTATGAGATACTTCCCGGTTCATGAATAACACATCGAGCCCCCATCAAAATTCGGTAACTTATTGTTTTGCGCGCCCTTACCTCTCGGGCGGCGGTCGGTTCCTCAGCGTCCTCATGTCGATCACGAACGTCGATTCGGCCGGTGACGGCCAGTCGGCGCTGCCCACCGCGCGCGGTGAGACGGTCGACATTCTTCTGGCCGCGCGGCCCGAGACCGGCGACGACGTCGAGATCACGCGCGTCGAAGGGGTCAGGGTCAACGTGCTGCGCGTCGGGCGCACCATCCGGACCCGCGCCCGCGTCCAGATTCCGGCGACGGTCACCGACGGTCCGCACCGCATCGTGGCCACCCTCGACCCCGATAACAAGGTCGCCGAGCTCAACGAGCCGGACGATCCGGCGACGCCCCAGGAGAACAACGTCGCCTTGACCGACCCGTTCGAGGTCGTGCAGGGGCTGCCCGACCTGGTCGTCGTCGTGCCCGAGACGCGATCGATCCCCGAGGAGACGATCTCCTCGAACGGCAAGTACTACAACCTTCCGTTCGAGATCTGGAACGTCGGTACGCTCGCCGTCGAGAAGGAGAAGACGGTCGACGTCACCGTGATCCAGCAGTCGGCGGACGGCTCCGACGAGTTTCTCCTGGAAACGATCGAGGGCATCAAGATCGGCGGCCTTCGCTCCGGCCGGAAGATCCGGGGCCGGACGCGCGTCGAGTTCATCAACCGCGTCAACGACCTGCCGTTCAGCGAGCTGGACATCCAGAACTTCAAGCTGACCGTCGACCCGACAATGCAGATCACCGAGCTCGACGAGGAGAACAACGACGGCGTCTCGCAGGACATCGACGTGCTCCTCGGCGCGCCCGAGGTGTCGTTCGACATCCGCAACCAGGTGCGCGTGCCGACGAAGCCGATCATCTCCGGCACCGGCAAGAAGTTCACGGCGCCGATCGAGGTGCACAATCACGGCAACGTGCCGTTCGATTTCTTCCGCTTCACGCCCTACAACCTCACGCTCGTGGCGCGTCCCGACGGCGCGATCGACGACTCCGAGGACGGCGCGATGTCGGAGGAGACGCTGCTGACCGTGCGGCGCGTCAACGTCGATCGCAGCAACAGCTTCAGGGTCACCGGCACGCTTCCGGAGCAGATGCCCGACGGGACTTACAACCTCGTCACCAAGGTCCGCTTCATGAACGTGCTCGATCAGGAGTCGATCGAGTACTACGAAAACTCGGACCGGTCGTTCGACGTGATCGGCGGGTTCAAGAACCTGACCGTCAACTTCGCCGACGGCTACACCGCGCCGGACGAGACGCTGGCCGGCTCGGGACGCGTCACCCGCTTCCCGGTGGTCGTCACCAACACCGGCAACCTCCCGCTACCGAAGGACGCGACGGCGCGACTCGAGATCCTGGCCCGGCCCGCCGGGCTCGGCGACGATCCGTCCGCGGACGTCGTCGTGTACACCGACAACGAGCTGAAGCTCGCCCGCCTCGGACCGGAGCGCTCGAAGAAGCTGAATCTGCCCGTCAGGCTCCCTGCGGGGCTGGCCGAGCCCGATCCGGGCGAGATTCCGCCGCTCGCCGTCGGGGACGGCGCCGACTTCGTCTTCGTCGCGAAGATCACGCCGTCCGACGACGTCAACGAGAGCGACGACACCGACAACGAGGCGTTGAGCGATCCGATCCACGTCATCGAGGGCAACCCCGACCTGGCGGTCGAGATCGCCGACGCGATCAAGGCGCCGACCGACGTCGTGACCGGCAACGGCAAGACGTACCGGATCCCGCTGATCGTCTCGAACCTCGGGAACCTGGCCACGGACAACAAGGCCACGGTCTCGATCAAGATCCTGGCTCGCCCCACGGGCGAGGGCGACGACGTGGTGGTCACCGAGCTGTCCGAGGTCCGTCTCGGCCGGATCGCCCCCGGTCGCAGCCGAAACCTCAACGTGCTGGCCGAGTTTCCAAGCGACCTGCTCGACGGCACCTACGAACTGATCGTGAAGATCGATTCCTCGGACGAGATTGCGGAGCTGGACGAAGAGAACAACGAGTCGGCGCCAAAGGGCGCGTTCGACGCGGTGCGGGGCCTGCCGGACCTCGCGCTGGAGATCACGGACGATCGGCTGGACGACCGTGAGCTGGTGTCGGGCAACGGCGCGACGCTGAACCTGACGGTCAACGTCCACAACGCCGGCAACCTGCGGACGAAGGTCGGCCAGGCGGTCGACTTCAAGATCAAGGCGGTGAGCGAGGACGAAGAGACGATGTTCGACGTCGCGACGGTCGAGTCCGTCGACGTCGGCAGTATCAGGACCGGGCGGAGCCGGAAAGCCAACCTGCAGTTCACGCTGCCGCGCGAGGTCACCACCGGCACCTACCGGCTGGTCGTCGAGGCGGACGCGGCGAACGGGGTGACCGAGCATGGCGACGGGGCCGAGGACGAGAACGTGACGGAGGCGGGGAATGGCTTGAACAACGTGGCGGAGGGACCGGTGATCCACGTCACGCGGGGCGCCCCCGACCTGACGATCGCCTTCTCCGACAGGCTCGACCTGCCCGACCAGACGGTGTCGGGCGACGGGTCGAAGCTCAAGGCGCCCCTGGTCATCACCAACGAAGGCAACCTGACCGTCGTGGCGAAGAAGGCCGTGAAGATCGTCATCTTCGCCCACCTCGTGGACGACGGCGACGATCACGAGAACGACATCGAGGTCGCGGTGCTGGAAGAGTACGTCGTGGGCGGCCTGCGCCCGGGCCAGTCGCGCCGCGTCACGGCGCAGTTCGTCCTCCCGCCCGGGTTCGGACCCGGCACCTTCTCCTTCATCGCGAAGGTGGACACCATCGAGCAGATCGAAGAGCTCGACGAGACGAACAACGAAGCGACCTCGGTCTAGACATTGAGCGGTTCGTCATCAAGCCAATCGTTATTGGTCGTTTCGGACTCGGGTAAGGAGCCTGGTCCGATACGACAAACAACGATTGCTTCGTGACGTGCCACGCTAAAACAGCTCGTCGTAGGTCTGCCGCATCGCCGTCATGCCGGCCCGGAGCATTTCGATCTCCGAGGTCAGGCTGAACATCTGGCAGCCCAGCTCGCGGCACTTGCGCGCGTGCTCGATGCTGGTCGGCAGCACGCCCCATGACTTGCCCGCCTTCTTCGCCGCCGCCGAGACCTTCTCCAGCGCCGTGACGCAGCGCGGATGCATCGACTCGCCGGGCACGCCGAACGCCGCGGCCAGGTCGCCCGGACCGACGAACAGCGAATCGACCCCGTCGACGGCCGCGATTTCGTCGGCGCAGTCGACCGCCTCGGTCGTCTCGATCTGGATCGCCAGCCACCGATCGCGATTGCAGCGCTCGACGTGCTCGGCGAGATCGCTCGCACAGTACGCCGCCTCGTAGTTGCCGCGAAACATGCCGCGCGAGCCGACCGGCGGGTATTTCGCCCAGTCGACGATGCGACGCACCTCCTCGACGTTCCGTATCTGCGCCGTCATGATGCCGAACGCGCCGGCCTCCATCGGCCGCATGATCGTCGTGTAGTCGAGCGGCGGGACGCGGACGAACCCTTCGAGCCCTGCGGAACGGCACGCGAGCATGAGCACCTCGATCTCACGCTGCGTCACCGCGGAGTGCTCCTGGTCGATCCACAGGCCGTGCAGACCCCCCATGATGCCGACGATTTCAATGACCTTCGGGTGCGCGATGGGTCCGACCATCATCACCCGAACCTCCTCGCCGTCACGCAACATCTGCTTGATGGGTTTGCTCATGTCCAGCGACTCCTCTGCGGCTCGATCCGCGATGCGGGGAGGTCGGTGCGCGCCGCCCCTTACTCGTTTGTCCTCGTCGTCCTAGTCGTCCTCGTCGTCGTCACTCGTCTTCGATCGGCTGCGCCGGGATCGGCTCCATGGCAAGCGTATATCATGGAGCCATCGACAGTTTCGGGAGTTTCGGGAGTTTCGGGAGTTTCGGGAGTTTCGGAAGCTTCGGGTGAACACCCCCACCGTCGCGACTTCCCATGACGATGTCAAACCTCACCGCGGCCTTTCTGGACCCACCTCGCGAGTTCGGCGTCATGCCGTTCTGGTTCCTGAATGACGACCTCGACGAAGCGGAGATGCGCCGGCAGATCGCGGACTTCGAAGCACACGGTGCGACAGGGTTCATCATCCACCCGCGCGTCGGCCTGCCCACGAAGCTGTCATGGATGTCCGATGCGCTGCTCGCGTTCTACGACGTCGCGATCGACGAGGCGCAGCGGCGCGGCATGTACGCCCTGCTCTACGACGAAGGCATGTATCCCTCGGGATCGTCGGCCGGGCAGGTCGTCGCCGCGAACCCGGATTTCCAGTGCCGGTGCCTGGCGCGCATCGAACTCGATCGCGACGCGCCGCCGGCGCTCGACGCCGATCAGAACCTGGTGGCCGTCGTGCCGCGCCGCGGCGGCGGGCACCTCGCGGTGATCGATCGCAAGGCCGATGCGTACATCCGCGGCCTGCACCTTGACGCGGTGACCGGGGAGAACCGGCCGGCCGCCGGCGACCTGCTGAACCCGGACGCGATGGCGCAGTTCATCCGGTGCGTGTACGACGTCTTCGCCGAGCGCTTCGGCGCGCACTTCGGCCGGACCGTGCCCGCCGTCTTCACGGACGAGCCGGGGCTGCTCGCCAAGTGCGACGAGGCCGGCGAGGTCCGGCCGGGCACCACCAGCATCCTCGAGCACGTCAATCGCATTCTCGGATACGACTTCACGCCCCATCTGCCGGCGCTGTGGTACGACGACGAGCCGGACGCCGCGCGACACCGCGACGCCTACGAACGCGCCGTTCACCTGCGCCTCAACGAGACGTATTACGCGCAGCTCAGCGCCTGGTGCGACGCCCACGGCCTCGCGCTGACCGGCCATCCCGCGGAGGGCGACGAGCTGGCGTCGCTTCGCTACTTCCATGTGCCCGGGCAGGACGTCGTGTGGCGCAACGTGCTGCCCGACCATCCGACGGCGCTCGCATGCCCCCAGTCGGCGCAGGGCAAGTGCACTTCGTCGGCGATGATTCACCTCGGCCGGCGCCGCAACGCGAACGAGTGCTGCGGCGCCTACGGCCACGAGCTGACGTATGAGGAGATGTGCTGGCTCGCGAACTGGTGCCTCGTCCGTGGTGGGACCGCTATCGGCCCTACGCCGACGCATGTCGCCGGCTGTGCTGGCTGAACACCGACGCGACGCACGTCTGCCGCGTCGCGATCCTCGGCAAGCCGTTCCACGCGCCGTGGGCACCGGCGAAGGTGTGCTTCGAGCACCAGGTCGACTTCAACTACGTCGAGGAGCAGCACCTGTGGGAGGACGCGCGCGTCGACGCCGACGGCCTGCACCTGGCCGGCATGCACTACGCGGTCGTACTGTTCGAGCAGGAGCCCGATGCCCGCGCTCGCGCCGCGCTCGCGCCGCTCGAGCAGTCCGGCGGCGTGCTGCGGTACGACCCGGCAACGCCCGAACGCGAACTGATCGAAGGGATTGACCGGCGCACCGCCCGTGACGTGCGCGTCACGCCGCCGACGCCCGGCCTGCGCGTCAGGCACGTCGTCAAGGATGCGCGCCAATGGCTGATCGTGTTCAACGAGGTTCGCACCCCCGCCGAGTTCACGCTGGAATGGGCCGCGCTCGGGGCCGGCGATGCGTTACGGGTTAATCCCGCGACAAGCGACCGCCGGCCGCTGCCGCCGGACCGGCGCCTGTCGCTGGCCGGTCACGAGATCACCGTGATTGCCATGGAGCCGTGAGCGTTTGCCACTGCTCCCGGCAGTGCTCCACTGTCCGCGCGTCCTAGGCCGCGATCGCGCGGACCACATCGTCACGGTAATGAATCGCGTCGACCACGTCAGGGTCGAACTGCCGTCCGCTCTGCCGACGCAATTCGGCGAGCGCGTGCGACCTGGACATGGCCGCGCGATAGGAACGATTGGTCAGCATCGTCACGAGCGCATCGGCCACGCAGAGGATGCGCGCCCCGTCGAGGCCCGTCTCTTCTTCCTGGTCGGGTCCGCTGCGCAGGCTCGCATCGTAGCGCTGGTGATGATTCTGGATGTAGCGGATGGTCTGCTCGTCGATGCCGAGGCGCTCGGTGATCCAGACGCCGTAGTCGTCGTGCCGCGCCATCAGGTGCCACTCCTGCGCGGTGAGCGACCTCGGCTTGGCGAGAAGCTGCTCGGGGATGACGCATTTGCCGATGTCGTGCATCAGGCCGGCGACCCGCACGCGCTCGACCTCGACCTCGGGCAATTTCATGAGCTCCGCGAGGTCGACCGCGAGGCGGCTGACCTTCACGCAATGGTCGGTGATGTGCGCCCATTGCGTGGGGCCCAGCGTCCGATCCAGGCGGCGAATCAGCTCGATCCGCCGCGCTTCGGGCCCCTCGGGCATGCCGGCGACCTCGTCCAGCGCGCGCGACACGTCGACCATGTCGTCGGTGCACACGGTGTTCCAGCCACGACGGCGCGCCAGCAGCAGGGCCTCGCCCGCACGCACGACGACGTCGTGGAGGTCGGCGCCGGCCTCGCCGCGGGACAGTCCGATCGTCGCCGAAAGGCCGCGCTCCAGTCCGCCCGATGACAGCTCGATCGTTTCGATCTGCTGCCGCAGCGACTCGGCCCACAGCCATTCATCGAGAACGGACGCGCTGTCGCGGCATACGAGCACCTGCGCCGTGGACCAGAGGCACATGACGTCCGCAGCAGTCAGGTGAGGCGCGATCAGCGAGGCGACCGATTCCAGATCGTGGTCGCTCGGCCCGCGGCCGGCCGAGCCCTCTTCTGTGTCATTGCAATGCAAGTCGACCATGGCGCACACGGACGGCCTGCCTGACCAGCGCCGCGCCGCCAAGCGATGCTCCGCGACATGTCGGTCGCACAGGGCGCCGGTTCCGATCGCCGCGTCGTCACCGGACGTCGAAAGCGCCGGTGCTGCCGGAGGCCCGTCGACGGAACCCGCCGCGACGAGACGTTCCACGCATCGCCAGAGCGCGTCGCCGTCGCGGGCGTCCGCAGAGGAGATCGACGCCAGCCCCAACCCGCGGATGGCGTGCTCGTCCTCGGCCCGGTCACACACGATCAACGCGTGCGACGCGCCGACCGAAAGCGCGACCGCGTCGACGACGTCGGCCGCGTCCCCGTCGGGAAGGCGGTAGTCGATGACGGCGCAGTCATAGGC
Source organism: Phycisphaeraceae bacterium (assembly GCA_002686995.1). Taxonomy (GTDB): domain Bacteria; phylum Planctomycetota; class Phycisphaerae; order Phycisphaerales; family Phycisphaeraceae; genus NYZC01. The sequence continues at coordinate 7,233 of NYZC01000112.1, forward strand.
CAGCACGTCGAGGGCCTGGATGCAGGCGGCGGCGGAGTCGGCAACCGTGACGTTGACCTGGCCCTGCCCGTGCGCCAGCGCGAGCAGCAGCCGATGGTCGCGGTCGGGGTTCTCAGCAAGCAGAACCCGAATTCGTGAGCGGTCGGTCCCCATCGTGCTTCCTGTGAGTGACTCCGTGAATGGAACCCTTCTGAATTCGGCAGCGGTACGGACGGGATTCATCCGGTCAAGCGAAAGCACGTTAAAAAAGCCGGTGCCGCGCGTGGCAAGATGGTTCCGCCGGTTTATCGGGTGCCAGCGACATCGTCGGAAATCGCCCTACAGACGGCACAGGCGCGTGGAATCCAGGGCCCGGGGGCGGCTCGCGGGTCCCGGGCGGGGCCAGCGTCCGATCATCCGGCCCGCGCCGGCCTCCGTCCACATCCGTATCCAGCGGAGTCCAGCCGTGTCCAGACGTGGCTCTTTCCCCCGGGTCGCAGTTGCATCCAGTCCGCGCGCTGTCAAGATATGCCACCTGAACCGACCCGACCCGACCGAGGAACCCGATTGAGCACGACCGAGCGACCCAGATCGAGTGATTTCATCCGTGAGATCGTGGCCGACGACCGCGCCCACGGCCGGTGGGACGGGCGCGTCGTCACCCGCTTTCCACCCGAGCCCAACGGCTACCTGCACATCGGCCACGCCAAGTCGATCTGCCTGAACTTCGGCGTGGCCGCCGAGTTCGACGGCCACTGCAACCTGCGGTTCGACGACACCAATCCCACGAAGGAGGAGACGCGGTTCGTCGAGGCGATCCAGGATGACGTGCGGTGGCTCGGATGGAACTGGGGCGACAGGGTCTACTACGCGTCGGACTACTTCGACCAGCTCTACGCGTGGGCGGAGCAGCTCATCCGCGACGGCAAGGCTTACGTCGACGACCAGACGGGCGACGAGATCCGCGAGAACCGCGGCACGCTGACGGATCCCGGGCGCGAGAGCCCCTTCCGCGATCGCAGCGTCGACGAGAACCTCGACCTGTTCCGGAAGATGCGCGAGGGCGCCTTCGAGGAGGGCGAGCGCGTCCTGCGGGCCCGCATCGACATGGCCGCCCCGAACCTGAACCTGCGCGACCCGGTGATGTACCGGATTCTCAAGCAGTCCCACCACCGGACCGGCGACGCGTGGTGCATCTATCCGATGTACGACTTCACGCACGGCCAGTCCGACTCGATCGAGGACGTGACGCACTCGCTGTGCGACACCGGCTTCGAGGACCACCGCCCGCTCTACGACTGGTACCTGGACGAGCTCGGCGTGTACCACCCGCAGCAGATCGAGTTCGCGCGGCTCAATTTGAGCCACACGGTGCTCAGCAAGCGGCGGCTGCGCGCGCTGGTCGAGCGCGGCGACGTCGCGGGATGGGACGATCCGCGGATGCCCACGCTCTCGGGGCTTCGACGGCGCGGCTACACGCCCGAGTCGATCCGCGAGTTCTGCGCCCGCATCGGCGTCGCGAAACGCGAGAACGTCGTGGAGATCCAGCTGCTCGAGCACTGCCTGCGCGAGGATCTCAACCGCCGCGCCCCGCGGGCGATGGCGGTGCTCGATCCGATCCGGGTCGTGATCGAGAACTACCCCGAGGACCGGACGGAGCAGATGGAGGCGGTCAACAACCCCGAGGACGCGTCCGCGGGCACCCGGCAAGTGCCGTTCAGCCGCGAACTCTACCTCGAGCGCGACGACTTCATGGAGGACCCGCCCCGCAAGTTCTTTCGACTCGCGCCCGGTCGCGAGGTGCGGTTGCGCTACGCCTACTTCGTGACCTGCACGGACGTGGTGAAGAACGACGACGGCGAGATCGTCGAGTTGCGGTGCACGTATGACCCCAAGACCCGCGGCGGGGACGCGCCGGACGGGCGCAAGGTCAAGGGCACGCTGCACTGGGTCAGTGTCCGCCACGCCGTCGACGCCGAGATCCGCATGTACGACCACCTGTTCAACGTCCCCGAGCCCGAAGAAGGCGATTACCTGCAGCATCTCAACCCCGATTCGCTCGTCGTCCGCCGCGGCTGCAAGGTCGAGCCGGCCCTGGCGGCCGCCGCGCCGGGCTCGCGTTTCCAGTTCGAGCGCCAGGGCTACTTCTGCGTCGACCCCGACGGCGCGGACGGCGCGCCGGTGTTCAACCGAACCGTGGCGCTGCGCGACTCGTGGTCCAAGATCAAGAAGAAATGACATACCCGCTCGATCCCGAATACCCCTACACCATGCCGACCGTGAGCGTGTTCCGCGATCCCCGCCCGTGGGACCAGGGCGGCATGCGCTACGGGCGCACGACGGCGTTCACCGTGACCTTTCGCACGGAGACCGACGCGGCGTCGCGGCTGCTGCCCGCGCCGTTCCGGCTCGACGGCGACGCCCAGGTGAGCGTGTCGATCGTCCAGTGCGAGGACGTCGACTGGCTGGCGGGGCGAGCCTACAACCTCATCGGCGTCGACGTCGCCGCCGTGTTCGACGGTCAGGTCGACCAGGACGTGCACGGTGTCTTCTGCGTGGTCATGTGGGAGAACATGACCGAGCCCATCCTCGGCGGCCGCGACCACAGCGGCGTGCCCAAGGTCTACGCCGACATCCCCAACCTGCTGCGCCACGGCGAAGCGTGCCGCGGCAGCGCGTCGCACTTCGGCTACCCGATTCTCGAGACGGCCGCCCGCGATCTCGCGCCGCTCTCCGCGGCGCGCCGGGCCGAGCTGGAGCAGGCGAAGCGCGACGGCAACTGGATGAACCTCAAGTACTTCCCGAACGCGACGAACACCGGGCCGGACGTCTGCTATGCCTGCACGTATCCGTCGAGCGGATCGTGTCCCGCCGCGTGGGAAGGCGCGGGGGAGATCCGCTTCTTCCAATCGAGCTTCGAGAAGAACCCGACGCAGCACGTGCTGATCAACCTGCTCGCGAACCTGCCGGTGCTCGAGGTGTGCCTGGCGCGCATCGTCGTCTGGGAGCCCTTCATGGCGCTCGACCGCGAACCGCGCATCCTCCGGTGATCAGGTCATCTGTCAGCGCGTCGGTTCGTCATTCGTCATCCATGATTTCCGCGTGGACTGCCGCGCGTGACGAAGTGACCGGCCATGCCTAGACGGAATGCCCCCATGAAACTCATCGCTCCGCAGGACGTCCGACGCATCGCGCTGCTCGGCGCGGGCACGATCGGGAGCGGCTGGGCCGTGCACTACCTGGCGCGGGGGATGACCCTCACCCTGTACGACCCCGCGTCCGATGCGGAGCAGCGCGTGCGCGCCTTCATCGCGAAGGCATGGCCCACGATGTGCCGCCTGGGTCTTTCGGCCGGGGCCGATCCCGACGCCTTCCGGATCGCGCCCGACCCGATCGAAGCCGTGCGCGACGCCGACTTCGTCCAGGAGAGCGGCCCCGAGCGCACGGACCTGAAACGCGACCTGTACCGGCGCGTCGACGAGGCGCTGCCGCCCGGAGTCGTCGTCGCCTCGAGCACTTCCGGGCTTCCGATGACGGCGCTGCAGGCCGACCTGCCCGGCGCGGCGCGCTACGTCACCGGTCACCCGGTGAACCCGCCGCACCTGATTCCCCTGGTCGAGGTGGTCGGAGGCAGCGCGACGGCGCCCGAGGTGATCGAATGGGCCCTCGCGTTCTACCGGGCGCAGGGGAAGCGAGCGATCCACATTCGCAAGGAAGTGCCGGGCATGCTGGTCAACCGCCTGCAGGTCGCGCTCTGGCGCGAGGCGGTGCACGCCGTGGCCGACGGTATCGCCAGCGTCGAGGACGTGGATGCCGCCGTCGTCCACGCGCTCGGTCTGCGCTGGGCGCTGATCGGACCGCACCTGACCATCCACCTCGCCGGCGGCCCCGGCGGCATGCGCCGCCACCTCGAGCATCTCGGCCCGTCGATCGAGGACTGGTGGCAGGATCTCGGCGCGCCGAAGCTGGAGCCGCAGGTGAACGAGAAGCTCATCGAGGGCATCGAGGCCGAAACGGCGGGCCGATCGTACGACGACCTCGTCGCGGAGCGCGACGCTCTGCTCGTCGAGGTGCTCCAGACGCTGAAGCAGGCCCGCGGCGCGTCCTGACGATGCCTACTCCGGACCGGGGACGGCCCGGCGCGGCATCCGCTCGAGATCGGCAATCGTTCATCGAGACGGGCCGTTCGCGGGATCCGGATCAGCCTATTAGCGCGGCGCACAGCACGAGGATGATCACGACGATCGCGACGACGATCACCCCCTGGGCCAGCCGCTTGCCCAGCGACCCTTCATCCCACATCTCGAATCGGCGCCGCAGGCTCATGGCGATCGGGGCGCCGCACTCCGGACAGCCGCGGTCGAAACCGAGGCCGCGCAGGTTGTAGCCGCACCCGCGACAGGCGACGTCGCAGGTGATCTCACCACGCCAGTCGAGGTGCTTCCATTGCGACGCCAGCTTGAGACGCGCGTCGAGACTCCAGCGTGTGCGTTGATCGGTCAAGGCGGCAAAGCGTGGTTGGGTGGTTGGGTGGTTGGGTGGTTGGGTGGTTGGGTGGTTGGGGAATTCTATGCGCGCGCGTCGGCGCCTCCGAAACAGCCATTAACGATTGGCCTGACGGCTAATAGCTTAATCGCTTCGGGTTGGCCTACCCGCTGTAGGACGCCGCCGGCAGCCAGGTCACCAGCTGCGGGAACGCCACGATGATGCCCAGGCCGATGAGCTGAAGGATGATGAACGGGATGACGCCGCGATAGATGTGCCCGACGCTCACCTGCGGCGGGCACACGCCCTTGAGATAGAACAGCGCGAACCCCACCGGGGGCGTCAGGAACGACGTCTGCAGCGTCACCGCGACGAGCACCGTGAACCAGATCACGACCGGCTCGTCGAGATTGCCGTAGCCCGGCACGTCGAACTGAAGCTGGCCGATCACCGGAGACACCAGCGGCAGGACGATCATCGTGATCTCGATCCAGTCGAGCACGAACCCGAGCAGGAACACGATCGCCAGGATCACCGCGAGCACGCCGTAGGGCCCGAACGGCAGCGCCTCGAGCGCTGACGCGACCAGGTCGTCGCCGCCCAATCCGCGGATCGCCAGGGAGAAGCACGTGGCGCCGACGAGAATCGCGAAGATGAACGCGCTCGTCGAGAGCGAGTTGGTCACGACGGTCCTCATGACGGCGCGGTCGAGCTTCCGGTTGAACAGGGCCAGGAGCGTCGCGCCCAAGGCGCCGACGCCGCTCGCTTCCGTCGGCGTCGCGACGCCGAAGAAGATCGACCCGAGCACGAGCACGATCAGGAACACCGGCGGAATGATCGTCACCAGCACGTCGCCGACCACGCGCAGGCTCAACGGCCGGCGGTTCGACGCCAGGGGCGCCGTCTCGGGGCGGAAGAACCCGCACGCGACGATGTAGATCACGTAGAGCGCCGCGAGGATCAGGCCGGGGAACACCGCCCCGAGAAACAGGTGGCCGACCGAGAGAACGAGCTGATCGGCCATGATGACGAGCATGATGCTCGGCGGGATCAGGATGCCGAGGCAGCCCGACCCGCACACGACGCCGACCGCCAGCTCCTTCGCGTATCCCTGCTTGAGCATCGCGGGCACGGTGAGCAGTCCCAGCAGCACCACCGACGCGCCGATGATCCCGGTTGACGCGGCGAGAATGACGCCGATCACGGTCACCGTGATGGCCAGGCCGCCGCGCACCGGACCGAACAGCTCCTGCATCGAATGCATCATGCGCTCGGCGATGCCCGAGAGATCGAGCATGATGCCCATGAAGATGAACATCGGCAGCGCCACCAGCGTGCCGCTGTCCATGAGCCGGTAGGTGCGCTCCACGACCAGCGAGAGCATCGCGAAGTTCAGGTCGGTCTCGAGACCGAACCACGCCTCACCGAAGACGCTGATGCCCGTGAAGAGGATGCCGATGCCGCCGAGCACGAACGCGATCGGGTAGCCGGTGAACAGGAGGGCCACGAACGTCACGAACATCAGGATGAGCAGCACCGCCGACGCGTCCACGTCACTCACTCCGCAGCGTCGCGATGCAACGCAGGAACCGGCTGAGCGCGGCAAGCAGGATGAGGACGCACCCGAGCGGGATCACCGACTTGATCAGCCACCGCCACGGCAGGCCGCTCGGCGCGTTCGACCGCTCGCCGACCGACCATGCGCTGCGGATGAACGGAAGGCTGTGCCAGAACAGGAACGCCACGAAGGGCATGAGCAGCACGACGATGCCCACCGCGTCGATGGCCGCCTTCGTCCGCTTCGAGAAGCGATGGTGCAGCACGTCGACGCGGATGTGGGCGTCGCGCCCGAACGCGTAAGAGATGCCCAGCACCATCGCGACCGCGTAGAAATGCCACTGAAGCTCCTCGAGCTTCACCGACGTCACGTCGAAGCCGTAGCGCATGATGACCTGCAGCACGATCGCGATCATCAGCACGGGCATCAGCCACGCCGTGACAAGACCGACGCCGTTCAGCAGCTTGTCGATGGCGTCGGCGACACGAGTCATGTCATTGGTGGTTCCGACGGCCGCGTCTGTTCGTCACCTGCGGCGTCGGATGGCGCGGAATCCTGCTCCTGCCTCTCGGGGTGCATGCGCACATCGCCGCGGAACACAAAGTAGGAGCCCGTCAGCGAATAGGCAATCATGTAGACGCGATACAGCATCAGCATGCCGATCATCTGGTTGGCCGTGCACAGCGGCGGCTGGACGAGCAGCGGCATCCCGATGGCCTCCTGGATGCCCAGGCCCTGGTAGCTGATCGGAATCGCGGCGCCGAACAGCAGCACCGGCACCACCGTCGCCACGAGCCGCACCGGGTGCTCGATGCCCAGCGCGTAGCCGCCGATCACGGCGCTGCTGATGTTGCAGCACTGGATCAGCACCGCCAGTCCGACGGCGGCCACGATCGTCGCCTTGTGATCGCGGTACGCGACGACGGCCTGGTCAATGCTCGAGAGCAGCCCGCCGGCCGGCAGCTTCGCGAGGATCTTCTCCAGGCGCAACGCGCTGCGGACGGCCGGCGACAGGTACACGAACCCGCCGACGACGAGCACCGCCGCGAGCAGCCAGATCGACGCGGTGATCCGGCGCGCCACCTCGTTCTCCCACATCGTCAGACCGGCGGCGCCGCCGACGAGGATCAGCCCCAGCGTGCCCACGACGCGATCCACGACGACGCTCATCGCCGCGTCGGCTTTGCGGTCGCTGCCGCTGGCCGCGTAGTACGCCTTGATCACGTCGCCACCCGTCGTGCCGGGCATGCAGTAGTTGAAGAAGTTGCCGACCAACAGCAGCTTCATCGACTTGCCGAACCCCACGTGCAGCCCGCGGGCCCGAAGCAGCAGCCACCAACGAGCGGCGAGCAGTGGGAAGATCGGCGCCAGCACGACCAGGCCCGTGATCAGCCAGCCGACGCTCGCGCCCTTCAGCGTCGTGACGACGCCGGGCCTGAACCGGTACCGCAGGTCGGGGCCGTCGCCATCCCCCTGGGCGTCTTCCGCCGCGCGCTCGAACACGCGCCCGTCGGGATCGCGCCACGGCTCGGCGGGCACCGCCCAGGGTTCTCCCTCCAGGTCGATCGTTACGGCGCCGCCCGTCCGGAACGTCGTTTCGTCGCCGCTTCGCACGGCAAACGCGCGATCATGGAACTGCGTCGCGACGCGCGGATCGGCCGGCACCGCGACCTTGTCCGTCCACTGCAGGCTCCAGACGATGTAGCCGATGCCGCCGGCGGCGACGACGATCCGCGCAACCAGCCAGAAATGCTTCATGCCGCGGCCCCGCCCTTCCCCGCGGCGGCGATATCGACCGTCTCGCGGTAGACCTCGAGCGTGCGCCGCGCGCAGCGCTCCCAGCTGAAGCGCCCGATGCGCTCGAGCCCGCGACGGACCAGGTCGGCCGCGGTCTGCGGCTCGGCGAGCAGGCGCGCCATCGCCCCGGCCAGCGCCGACTCGTCGTCGAGCCCGACCAGGATGCCGGCGTCGCCGACGACCTCTTCGAGGGATCCGGCACGCGTCGCGATCACCGGCACTTCGTAAGCCATCGCCTCGAGCACCGTCATGCCGAACCCCTCGTAGCGCGACGGCAGGACGAGCATCGCCGCGCCCCCGTAGAGCCCGCGCACTTCGTCGCTGGTCAGGTATCCCGTCATCACGACTCCGTCCGCGATGCCCAGCGCGCCGGCCTGCTCGCGCAGGCGGTCGGCCTCGGGCGCGTCGTCGGCGCCGGCAAGGACGAGGGTCGGACAGGCTTCGGTCATGCTCCGCAGGCGAGCGTACGCATGCAGCAGGTAGCCCAGGTTCTTCCGCGGCACGAGCGAACCGACGAACAGGATATGAGGCGGCCCCTCGATGCGGAATCGTCGCCGCGTCGCCGCGACCAGCGCGTCGCCGGGCGGCTCGACCCCGTCGAAGTTCGCGCCCTGGTGAATGACGTCGATCCGATCGAGCGGCACCTGCTCGTCGCGCAGATCACGCGCGGTGCACTCGGTCACGGAGATCACCCGGTCGGCGCGCCCGAGCGTGCGCAGCAGAGACTGCCGCTCGGTGGCACGGTCGGTCTCGGCCAGGTCCATCCGCGCCGCCGCGAGATCGTGGTAGGTCACGATCTGCGGCGCCCGCCGTCGCGCGGGCAGGTAGTGGTTCGGTCCGTGAAACACGTCGATGCGGCGGCGCTCGATCGCCTGCGGCAGCAGCAGCCGGTCGAACACGCGAAAGAAGCGTCGAAAGAAGAGATCCGGCGCCCGGACCGGCACGTTCGTGAAGTTGTCGGCGTCCGGACAGAACGGCGTTTCGCCGCCGTCGCGCCCGCCGGAGCGGTAGAAGAGCAAGTACTCGTTCTCGCGATCGATGCGCGACAGGTGCGTCAGCAGGTGGATCACGTGCCACCCGATGCCGGTAGGCGGGTGCACGAGGACGTTCGTGAAGATTCCGATGCGCAAGATAGTCTGATATTTCGGCTAGAAGGAGGCCCTGCAACAAAGATCGCCCGCGAAAGGCAGCATCGAGCCCAGTCTAACGCTCCGGGGCGGGCCGATGCAGGATACGGCCCGCATCGCTCCCGGCGCGCTCAACGGGCCCGGGAATTCATCCGATAACATGGCTGAACCGCGCGGAAGCGCCACCGGACCGGATTGGCGAACAAGAATATGGAAGCGGACGACGTCCTGCTCACGCAGCGATTCCTTCCGGAGCACGGCGGGTCGATCCGCTGGATGCACGAGGTGTATCGTCGCTGGCCCCGGCCGGTCCACGTGATCACGCACGACTACTACGGCCACGCGCCGCGCATCCCCGAGTTCCCGGATGTGCCCGAGCGACCGCCGTCGGGCGATCACGTGGACGACGCGAACCTCACCGTCGAGCGCCGCGATATTTTCTTCCACGACTGGGGGCTGCAGAGCCCCGCGAACGTCGGCCGGTACTGGCGCATGACCCGCGCCGTCCGCCCGCGCACCGGCCCCGGCCGGCGGCTCGTCGTGCACTGCACGCACGTGCTGCCCGAGGTGTTCAGCCTGCTGCCGCTCTGCTGGGGCCGGCGCCGCTGTCGGATCGTCTGCTACGCCCACGGCGAGGAGATCACCGCCTGCGAATCGAGCCGCCAGCTGCGCTTCATGATGCGCCGCGCCTACGCCCGGGTCGACGTGCTCCTGGCGAACAGCCGCTACACCGCCGACCTCGCCGCGCAATACGTGCCCGACGAACGGATACACATCGTGCACCCCGGCGTCGACACCGACGAGTTCGAAGCCGCGGACGAGGCAGGCCGGGCCTGGCGCCGGCAGCACGGGTACGAGGACCGGTTCGTGGTGCTGACCGTCGGGCGCCTCGACCCCCGGAAGAACCAGGCGGCGGTGCTCGAGGCGACGCGCCGGCTCGCGGAGCGCTTTCCCGAAATCCTCTACGTGGTGGCAGGCGAGGGTCGCGAATTGGACCGATTGCGAGAGAGTGCGGAAGATCCCGCCCTGGCAGGCCGGGTGATTTTTACCGGACCGGTGGACGGCGCGCTGAAACGGGCGCTGTTCGGAGCCTGCGACGTGTTCGCGATGCCGGCGATCCGCGACGGCACCGACGTCGAAGGGTTCGGCATCGTGTTTCTCGAGGCGGGCGCGTGCGGCAAGCCGGTGATCGCGGGCCGCGTGGGCGGCCAGGCGGACGCGGTCGAAGACGATCGCACGGGCCTGATCGTCGACGGCACCGACCACGCCGCGGTGACCGACGCGCTGGCCCGGCTGCGCGGCGACGCGGACCTGCGCCGACGCTGCGGCGCGGAAGGACGGGCACGGGCGCTCGACCATCGCTGGTCACGCGTGGTGGAGCGCACCGTCGGTATCGTGGAGACGCTGAGGGCGTCATGAAGGCCAGGCGGCGGCGCGCCGCGATGACTCGGGCGCCGGCTAGAATGGTGGAAGAATCATGCAGTTCGGATGGCTGATGACCCACATCGCGGTCGCGGCCGGCGTCCTTGCCGGCTGGTTAAACCCGATCTTCGGGTTGATGATTTATTACGCCTTCTCGATCCTGCGTCCTTCCGATCTCTGGTTCTGGAACGAATGGCCCATCAAGCGCCTGAGCTACTACGTGGCGCTGTCCACGCTGCTCGGCTGGCTGGTGAACGGATTCGGCCGGTCCGAAGGCCTCAAGGGAATCGGCCTGCCCGTCTTCGGCCTGGTGCTCTACCTGCTCGCGGGCGTCATCGCCTGGCGGCTGACCGACGTGAGCGAGGTTCGCGCCTGGAACGCCCTGACCATCCAGCTCAAGATCGGCCTGATGGCGCTCGTGACGCTCACGCTGATCCGTGACCAGAAGTCCATCTTCACCTTCGCCTACGTGCTGACCGGCGCGCTCGGCTATCTCGGCTGGGTGTTCAACAGCCAGTACTACTTCGACGGGTGGAACCGCATCTGGCCCAACGGCTTCGGCGGCGTCGACAACAACGGCGTCGCGATGATCATGGTGATGGGCGTGCCGCTCTCGTTCTTCATCGCGATCAACTCCGGGAGCAAGATCGTGAAGGGGATGTGCTTCTTCTCGGCCGCGATGATGGTTCACGTGGTGCTGCTGAGCTTCTCGCGCGGCGGACAGCTCGGGCTGGTCATGGTCGGCATGGCCATCTTCACCGTCGCCCTGATCAAGCTTCCGCGCAAGCACATCACGATCTCGATGGCCATCGTGATGGTGATGTTCACCCTGCACTACGCGGGTCCGGAGGTGCGTGATCGCTTCTGGTCGATCTTCGTGGACCCCGAGGCGCGCGATGCATCCGCTCAGAGCCGTTTGCTGACCTGGAAGGCGGCCTGGCAGTGCATCAAGGACAACCCGCTGGGCGTCGGGCCGCGCAACTTCAACCTGATCGCGTCGCAATACGGCCTGCTCGGTCAGAAGAGCATCCACAACCTGTTCCTCCAGACCGGCGCCGACTACGGCATCATGGGCATGATCGGGCTGACGATCTTCTACCTGAGCACGATGTACAAGACGTTCGTGATGACCACCAGCCGCGTCGCCAAGCGCCTCGAGTGGCCCCGGTACTTCGGGCACATGGTGTGCATCAGCCTCGCCGGCTTCCTGGTCTGCAGTATTTTCGTCGGCATGGAGTCAGTCGAGACCTCCTACGTCATCGCGCTGATCGGCCTGTGCACCGTGTCCTACGTAACCCGCCACGGCGAGCTGCTGCCGAAGGACGAGCGCATTCCCGAGTTCGCCGAGGTGCCCGCCCCCGGCGACTTCGAAGACCATCCCATCCCCGTGGCGTAGCCGGTCTCGCGTTACGAGTAACGAGTAGTTACTCGCTACTCGTGAATCGTGAATCGATACGGGTTACTTGCTCATGCCTACCGTCGCTCACGTGCTGCACCAGCTCTACATGGCCGGCGCCGAGGTGCTGGCCTCCGACCTGGCGCGGCGGCTGCGGGATCGATTCGACTTCGTCTTCATCTGTCTCGACAAGATCGGCCCGCTCGGGGCGCAGCTGCGCGAGGAGGGATTCGAGGTCATCTGCCTGGATCGCAGGCCGGGGGTCGACTGGGCGCTCGCCCGTCGGATGCGCGGCGACGTGCGGCGGTGCGGCGTCGACCTGCTCCACGCGCACCAGTACACGCCGTTCTTCTACACGTCGGCCAGCCGGGCGCTCGGGCGCCGGCCCCCGATCCTGTTCACCGAGCACGGCCGCCACTACCCCGATCAGCGCAAGCTCAAGCGCGTCGTCGCGAACCGGCTGCTGCTGGGCCGCGCCGACCGCGTCACCGCGGTCGGGCACTTCGTACGCCAGGCGCTCGTCGACAACGAAGGGCTGGACGGTACGCGGATCGAAGTCGTGCACAACGGCATCGACCCCCAGGTGTTCGCCGCCGACGGCGCGACACGGCAGGCCGTGCGCGCCGAGCTGGACGCCCCACCCGACCGTCTCGTCGTGATTCACGTTGCGCGGTTTCACCCGGTCAAGGATCACGAAACGTCGATCCGCGCGTTCGCCCGCGCGGCGCAGCACGTTCCCGACGCCGAGCTATGGCTCATCGGCGACGGCAAGCGCCGCGAGGCGTCGCATCAGCTCGCGACGAAGCTTGTCACCGATCCGCGGCGCGTGCGCTTCCTGGGCGTGCGCAAGGACGTCGACCGCCTGCTCGCCGGCGCTGACCTGTTCATGCTCTCGAGCCTGAGCGAGGGAATCTCCGTCACGCTGCTCGAAGCGATGGCCGCGGGCCTGGCCATCGTGGCCACCGAGGTCGGCGGCAACGGTGAAGTGATCGTGGACGGCGAGACCGGACTGCTTTCGCCGCGCGGCGACGCCGAGCATCTCGGCGACAATCTCGTCACGCTGCTGACCGATCACGATCGGCGCCGCGCCATGTCCGAGGCGGGACGTCGGCGCGTCAACGCGTCATTCACGCAGGCGCGGATGCATGCGCGGTACGCGGAGCTGTACGAGCAGATGCTGGGAACCCGGGCGGGAGATCGGGAGAAAATCAGGAACCAATGATGGACACGGATGAACACGGACGGAAGTTCGGACCCGGACGCCTTCGGCGTCCGGGGTTAAAACCGGTTCTGGCTCCTCCGGATGCCGCGAGGCGTCCGGTCCGAAAAATCCGTGTTCATCCGTGTTCATCCGTGGTTCTTCAACTTCTCGTCACCGTGACAAGAAGTGACGGGGAAGAATCTAATTCGATCGCCCCATCGCGAAGACCACCCGCCGCCGCCGCACCCCCAACAGCGCCAGCCACCACGCCGCCGACGGTTCCGGCACCTGCCCGGTCATCACGCGAAACTGCATCGTTCCGGCGCCTGCGACGGCACCAGTGATCGAAAGTGAACGAAGATCCTCCGACACGGTCAACCGGCCGGGCCCCGTCAGATCGAAGCCGCGCCCGCCGCGCGCGTAACGGCCGATGACGCCGAGCAGCGGATCGCTCGCGTCGAGCTTCACCTCGTCGATCTGGATCGCGACGATCGGCATTTCGAAACGGACGGTCCCTTCCACCTCGACCGCCGACCCGGGCGCGCCCTCCGGATCGAAATGCACCAGGTAGCTGCTGAAACCGGTGCCCGCCGCCAGCTGCCCGCCCTGCACGGACGCCGCGTCGGCGTAGGTCCGACCCGCTTCGGGAACCAGGTCGACCGCGAGGTCCGCGTCCAGGTCATCATGGCGCTCGAGCGTCACGATTAGCGCGTCATCCGCCTCGAAGGATCCCGCGCTGACGTCGGAGGGACGGTCCGTGGGGACCTGCGCCATTCCCGAGACCGAGACGATGCCCGAATCAGGCCTCTCCAGCCGCGCGTTGTACGCATCTTCGATTTGCGACGCGCCGATCACGTGGTTGAGAAAACGGAACCACCCGATCTCGCCGGCCATGCCGACGCCGCTCAGCGGCGCCTCGTGCGCGGCGCTGGAACTGCCGCCGACCTGCCCGCCGGCGCCGCCCAGCCCCGCGGTCGCATCGGGATTGTGATCCCACTTGATGTACTCGCCGGCGCCCGAGATGCCGTCGACGCGACCGAACAGCGCCCCGTTGACGTAGAGCTCGGCGAAACGGTCCGCGGCATCGTCGCTGAACACCGCGACCACCTGCACGAAGTCGCGCGTCGGATCCGCAAACTCGTCAAGCTCGCCCGTCACGGTCACCGACCGGGAAAAATTCGCGACGCGCCACCGGATTTCGTCATGCCGACCGTCGCCGTCGGCATCGCCCACGGTCAGCGACACGCCGCGGAACTGGTCTCCCGACTCGAACAACAGGTGCGGCCGGTCCAGGTCCTCCAGGCGAAGCCAGAACTCGAAGCTCGCGGAATGATCGTTGTCGAGATCCGGATCACCCGTCGGATCGCCGACGTGAAAGAAGTTGCGATCCATCACGTCGTCACCGTCGAAGCGAAAGGCCTGCCGGGGCAGGTGCGGCTGATGCGGGTCGACCTCGGCGTGCTGCGGACGGGCTTCGCCCTCGCCGAGCGTCCACAGTTCTCGATCCTTGTAGTCGACGTCGTGGATCGATCGCCACGTCTTCGGCAGCCGCGCCATCACGATCGCCTCGTCCTCCTGGTCCACGATGCCGTCCGAGTTCAGGTCGGCCCGGGGGCGCGACGTGCCGAGGCTCGCCCGCACGATGTCCAGCTCGACGTCCTCCTGCCTGCCGAGATGTTCGGCGCTCCAGGACAGCTCGACGCGGTCCGAGACCACGTAGGGCATCGAAGCATCGACGGCCTCGAGCCAGTCGCCCAGCTTCGCCTGCAATGCCGCCGCCTTCAGCGGCATCTCGTCGATCAGGTTGCGCGGATGGCTGAGCTGGTTGTTCTCTCGAATGAACTGGGCGATGTGAAAGAGGTAGTGCTTTTCCCGCCGACCGGGCACGGCGAAGTCGTCGACCGTGTCCGGAAGCGTCCACGAGCCGTCGCTCGCGAATCCGGCATCCTGGTTGTCCACGATCCCTTCCGACGCCGCAGCGGTCGTCTCGACGAACCGGACGGCATCGGCGTTGGCCGGCTGGTCCGTCGCACCCGAAGCAGTGAGCACGACGGCGTCGGTGCCGTCGCCGGAAAGATCGAACGTGCCCAGCAGGTGCCAGTCCCCGCCGCCTGAATTCTGATCCACGACGAAGGTGCTGGTGCCCCCGGCGTGCCGCACCTCGTACGCAGCGGACGCGTCGAGGGGAACCCGCTGCCCGTCGTCGGTCTCGCTGCTCCACCACACGTACACCTCGTGGGATCCGGACGCCCCGGCCGGCGCCGTCCAGCTTGCGGTCGCGCCCGCCAGGTCGCTGGACACCGAGCTGCCGCCAGGCTCGCCGTAAATCTGCATGAACTTGTAGCCGTCGTCGATGACGGCCGAACCCATCTTCCCGGGATTGCTGCCCGGATCCAGGAAGTGGAAGAACAGCTCCCCGTTCTCCGCGTGCTGGCGCTGCAGCGACGTCGTGCCGGCCGGAAGCAGACCGCCGTTTTCGAGCACCGGCACCAGGCTGGCGCCTTCGATGCCGTCGTGCAGCGGGGCGGTCGCGCCGGCCCACTCGGTGATCGTCGGAAAGAGGTCCATGGCGATGATCGGCACGTCGCTGACCGCGCCCGGCTCGATCCCGGGGCCCTTGATGATCATCGGAGCGCGGATACCGCCTTCCCACAGCGCGCCCTTGCCGCCGAAGATGGGGGCACGAGTCGGGTTGCCCCACGGGCTCGACAACCACCGACCGCCGTTATCGGACGTGTAGATCACGTAAGTGTTGTCGTCGATGCCCAGATCCTCGAGCTTCTGAAGGACCATGCCGACGCTCGAGTCGAGATCGTCGGTCATGGCGCCGAACTCGTGCTCCCGATGAAGATTGCCTCGCGGCATGGCGTTGTAGCGGTCGATGGTCTCCGGTAGCGCCACGGCCGGAAGCTTCACCGCGTTGTGATGAAACTCGACGTAGAACGGCTTGCTGTCGTCGAAGCTCTGCTGGATGAAGTCGTTGGCCTGGGTCGCGAACGAGAACATGCGTTTCGGATCCTGCGCGGCCGGCAGCGTGCGCGCGTCACTGAAGACGTCGTAGCCCCAGTTGCCGAGCGTGCCGCTGACGCCGTACTTGCCGAAATGCGCCGTGGCGTAGTTCGGGTTCGCCTCCTTGATACGCTGGGCCACCGACACGTTGCTCTTGTCGTCATTGCGCACCCGCGGGGGCACCAGGGGCCGGCCGTAGTTCTGGCTCAGGTTGAGATTCGTGGTGATCTGCTGCTGCGCCCAGCTCTTGCCGGTGACCATCGCCATGTGCGTGGGCCGGCACAACGGCGACACGTAGGCGGAGCTGAACCGCATGCCTTCGTTCGCCAGCGTCTCGAGATTGGGCGTCTGGAAGTAGTCGCTGGAGCCGCGATACGTGCCCGGCCTCATGCTGACCGAGGTGCCGTACCAGTTCTGGTCGTCGACGACGATCCGAACGATGTTCGGCGCCGCCGCCACGCCCGCGGCCGCGCAAGGCACCAGCGGAGCCACGGACAGCGACCATGCGCCGAGCACGGTGAAAACCAGTGGAATCAGATCGAAGCGCGGCCTGGGATGCGGCCTCGCGGCGGCCGGATCGGCCGCCGGCAGACGGTCCATTCTCTTTCTCCGGTTTTTCCGGCCGGGTCGATGCGACCCGACGCGGTCCCACGATCGATCAGGACATTCTAGGCGCGGTTTTCGGGACAAGGACGCGGGGAGCGAGATCGATCACCCCGAGGGACTTCCTCCTGACGCGGCGATCGGGATAGGATATGAGGCCATGAATCGGTTGAAGCAGCACTGCGAACGCTGGCTCGAAACGGCGCGCCGCAAGCTGGAAGCCGGCGGCCTGGGCGGGGCCGATCTGGACGCCCTGGGACGCATCCTCGACGACGCGCCTCCCGGCTGCCGCCAGCGGCTTCTGTACCTGCATGCGAACGGGCCTTCGCTGCACGCAAAAATCATTGGGATGGCACTGCACGAACCGGTCAAGGGCGGGCGCGAACTCGCCGGACAGCGCGATGAGTGGCCTTACGACACGGTGCACGACGCGATCCTCGACGGCTGGCAGATCGTGCACTTCCCCCAGCAGCTGGCCCCGTTCGACGACCGGGAGGTCGACATGATCGGCTTCGAGTTCATCGGGCAGAAATGGAGCAGTGACGATGGCGACGACTAGCGCGGCGGCAAACCTGCTGGACGACGACGCGGTCCGCGAATTCGTGTCCCATGGGTACCTCGTGCTGCGGCCGCCGATGCCCGACGGCTTCGCCGAGCACGTCCTCGCGGAATGCGAACGGCTCGCGGTCGAAGGCAACCCCGGGAACGGCATCTACGAGGCCATCCCGCGGCTGCGTGAGCTGTTCGAGCACGAGCAGGTGCGCGGTCCGCTCGATAGCCTGCTCGGCCCCGGCCACGTCATGCACCGCCACCGCCACCTGCATACGACGGTCCCCGGCTTTTCCAGCTTCCACTGGCACCAGGACGACGTCAACATGCGCCACCACCAGGTGCGGCGCATCCTGGTGATGTACTACCCGCAGGATGTCACGCACGAGATGGGGCCGACGATCGTGCTTCCCGGCACGCACTTCCGCAACGCGCCAACGTCACGCATGAACAGCTACACGAACTTCCGCGGCCAGGTGGAGCTCAACGTACCCGCCGGCACGCTCGCCATCACCCACTACGACATTTGGCACACACGCGTGCCCAATACGACGTCGCGCAACCGGCACATGCTCAAGTTCGTCTTCGATCGCGTGCACGAGCCGACGGCGCCGAGCTGGAATCACGATCCGACGCAGGACGAGCGCATCCGCGAGGAACTCGTGCATCAGCGATTCGAGCACGACGGCTCTTCGGACGCCTACAAGCTGGTCTCGCTTCGCCTGAAGGCCTGGAACTGGCTGACGACCGGGACAACCGAGCCCGAGCCGGGCTCGCCCGACGAGCCGACCGTGATCTCGAGCTACCGCTGATGAGCGCCCCACCCGCGATCGCGTACACGGGAACTGCATTTGTCGACGGAGCGCTGCGCGAAGGCGTCGCCGTCGTCATTCGTGACGGCCTCATCGATGCCGTGACGCGCGCCGACGACCGCCATGCGCTGCGCGACGTTGAATTCCGGGACGCCGGCGAACGGGTCATCGCTCCGGGCTTTGTCGACATCCACATTCACGGCAGCGGCGGCTGCCGCGCCGAGGAGGACCCACAGGGCATGGCGCGGCACGTCGTCCGACACGGCACGACGTACTTTCTGCCGACGATGATCTCCAACGAGCTGCCGGCGATGCTCGAAGCGATCGACGTCGTCCGCGCCCGGATGGGCCGCGTCGATCGCGGCGCAAGGATCGGCGGCATTCATCTCGAAGGCCCGTTTCTCAACCCGAGATACGGGGCGCAGCGGCCCGAGACGAACATCGAGCCCGATCCCGAATCCGTCCGGGCGCTCGTCGACCGATGCGGTCCCGACCTGCGCCTGGTGACGATCGCGCCCGAGCGCCGCGGCGCGATCGATGCGATCCGCGCGTTCCGGGCCGCGGGCGCGACCGTCTCCGTCGGCCACTCCGACGCCGACGAAGACGAGTTCCGCGCCGGCCGCGCCGCCGGGATCACGCACGCAACGCACCTGTTCAACGCGATGCCGCCGCGGCAATGGCCGACGTACGAAACCTTCGACGGCACGAAGGGCGCGGGACTGGAGGAATTGATTCTGGCCGACGACGGGATGACCGCCGACATCATCTGCGATCGCCATGGCCGGCACGTGAACGACACCATGCTCGCGATCGCGCTGAAGTGCAAGGGAAGCACCGGCCTGTCCCTGATCACCGACGCCGTCCCCCCCGCCGGACTGCGGCCCGGGAGCTATCCGCTCGGCGACGGCCAGACGATCGTCACCGTGCCGGACGACGACGTCTCGCGCCTCCCGTGCGGCGCGCTGTGCGGCAGCGCCTTGTCCATGTCCGGCGCCCTGTCCAATTTCATGCGCCACCTGAACGTCGGCCTGGAGACCGCCCTGTCGATGGTCACCGAAGCGCCCGCGCGCGCGATCGGCGTCTTCGACCGACGGGGCAGCCTGTCGCCGGGCAAGGACGCGGATATCGTCCTGCTGACGGGCGAAGGCGAGGTCACGATGACGACCGTCGGCGGGGAGTTGATGTTCGGAGGTTGAAAGGCGAACCAATGGAAGCAACGAGAGCAACGGAAGTAACGCAGCCGCAAAACGCGTGGCGCCCCTCGTCGGACCAGATCGCGTCGTACCAGGAGAACGGCTTCCTCGTCGTGCGCGGCCTGTTCGATGCGTTGCAGCTGGAACGATTCGACCGCGCCATTCTGCGACGGGTCCGGATGCCGGACTGCACGTCGAACCGCGAAGGCGTTTATCCGCACCCCGCCAAGTACACCGTTGCGCACGAGGGCCTGCTCGACCCGGGCCTGGCCGAAGTCGCCTGCTCGCCCGTCATTCTCGACGGCGCCGAGACGCTGCTCGGGGCGCCCCCGGTGCTCAAGGCGTTCGTCTCGTACCTGCGCACGCCCGGCTCCACCGGCAGCGGCACGCACTTCGACTACAAGCCCTTTCGCCCCGTCGGCTCGTCGGTGAACTGGCTGTTCGCGATTCTCGCCCTGACCGACTACACCGAGCAGATCGGACCGCTGCTTCTCTCACCCGGTTCACACAAGTGCACGACGATGGAGCAGCGCGGACCCATCACGCACGTCACGCGCGCCGGCCGCGACGACATCCCCCCGATGGTCGATCCGAATCTGAAACGGGGCGACCTGGTGTTCATGCACATGTTCTGCTGGCACAAGGCGGACGCGAACCACTCGAATCAGGATCGATGGGGCATCTACAACAAGTACATGGCCGCCGACGCCCCGCCCGGTGCCGGCCCGTTCCTGTTCACCGACCGCGAGCACGACATGCTCGACGAGCGCGGCCGGGGGGCGATGGCCTACCACAGCGACCGGCCGATCGGGGCGACGCGCCTCGTCCTCGAGCACGATGGTCGCATCCTGCTCACCCGACAACCCGAAGCAGCAGCGTGGACGCTGCCAGGCGGTCACGCGGAATCGATGGATGTCAGGGACGGCTGGGACGTCGGCAACGTGATCGGCTCACTCGAGAAGCACGTCCTCGAGCAGACCGGTTGCGACCTCGACTGGATGACCTGGGTCGGCGACTACGACGAGGCCGACGGGCTCTGCCGCGTCTACGCGCGACCGATCGCAGCGCCGCACGCGGCGGAAGGCACTGCCGAGTGCGCCTGGTTCAGCGAAGACGAACTGAATCGCGGTGACGTTCCGCTGCGAATCGGCTTCGAACGCGCCGCCATCCATTCGTGGCTGCACGAACCGAAGCGGCGCGGGATCGGCCTGTCGCAGGCTCGCGCCGGGTTGAAATAGCGTCGCCGTGACCAGTCAGAGATTTGCCGTGGCTTCGAGAAAACCTGATCTCGAGTTCGTAGGGGCGCGATGTGGGCGTTGCGACTACGACCTCAGGGGATTGCGGGAACCGGTGTGTCCGGAATGCGGATGGTTCCATGACCCTGACGAGATACAACGTGCCAGGAAGAGCCGCGTCGTGGTCGTGGGGCGCACGATCCTCGGCGCGTTCGGCCTTGCGGCCGTCTGTACATGCGCTGCGACGCCCGGTCTTGTTACTGCCGTTTGGCAGAGTCCTGCTTACGTCGTGAAGACCTATATCGCTGCCGCATTCATCATGCCTTATCTCTGGATTCCAGCCGCCTATTACCCTTACGCGCGCATCCGATCCGGGTTGGCGCCGCCCGTGACGTGGCGGGTTGCCCTGGGCGGATACTGTCTCGGTGGAGCCGTGGTGTTCCTTGCGATCATTCTTCCGGTCTTCTCTCTGATGATCGTGCGGATGTGAACGGACGGATCGTGCACCCGATGTTTCGAAGCGTCTCAACCCTGGCCTGCGCAAGTTCGGCCATCGTGCTCGGCGTGATGCTCTTCACGTGGCCGTGGAGTTACCTGTACTCGAACCAGCTCAACCTCGAGGTTCCCGGGGCCTCGCTGGTCGTCACGTCCTGGGACGGTCATCTGTTGAGCCACGCCGGATACGTGACGGGCCCGGTGGAGGGCGAGAACCGCCTCGTCTGGGTGAATTTATCGAACCGGATGGTGGACCTCGTGCCCAGCGATGGCAAGGAGAGCTGGAAGTTCTTCCGCCTCGGGTTCGGTTTCGACGGCAGGCTCCGGATGCCGTCCCGAAGGCGGTCGAACGGTTCCGTTTCCGTTCGCCTGTCCGTGCCTCACTGGTTCGTGATGCTCTGCTCCGGTGTGCTTCCGGCGATGTGGATGTGGCGGCGCGGCCGGCGCCGGCGGCCGGGACATCCGATGTGCCCGACCTGCGGGTACGATCTTGTGGCGAGTCCGGAATCCTGCCCGGAGTGCGGAGAGACGATTTCGGATTCGATCTCCCGCGATCAGGGCGTCGATGCGCCAGCCCGTTAAATGGGACGCCCCCCCAACGGGATACCCCCCCCCCCCCCTTACGAAGGGGGGGCTTCCCCGCACGCCAGGTTCAGCGCGACCTCGCACCCGCCCAGGAACTCGTCGATGTGGAGCACCTCGTCCACGGTGTGCGGATGATGCTGCCCCGCGCCGAGGGTGACCGTCGGCAGTCCGTGACGCGTCATCCAGTTGGCGTCGAGGCCGCCGTTGACGGTCTTGAGCTTCGCCGCCCGGCCCGTCACGGCCTTGACGGCCGCGACCGCGGCCACCACGCTCGGATCGCGCGTCTTGAGCTTGAACGACTCGTAGTCCAGCCGGATTTCGAAGCGCACCTTTCCCTGTCGACCGGCGACGTTGCGGTGTGACGCCGCCGCGCGCTCGAAGCTGCGCCGGAATCGCTTCAGGATCGTTTCACGGAAGCGCGGGCTGTGGCTGCGCACCTCGGCCAGCACCGTCGCGTGCGGCGCGACGACGTTGCAGGCCGAGCCGCCCTCGATCGTGCCGACGTTGCTCGTTCCGCGCTGCGTGCCCTTCTCGATCAGCCCAAGCCAGCCGTCGCGGTCGAGGTCCGCGATCGCCGCCGACGCGATCGCGATCGCGCTGACGCCGTCCTCCGGGTGCACGCCCGCGTGGCTCGCCACGCCCTCGATCGTCGTCTTCATGCGATAGGCGCCGGTCGCCGCGGTCATCAGCTCATCCGGGGCGCCGCCGTCCCAGTTGAAGGCCAGCTTCGGGTTGCCCAGGTCGCGCAGCGAGACGAGACGCGACCCCACGAGGCCGACCTCCTCCTGGATCGGGAAGAACAGCGTCAGGGGCGGATGGTCCAGCTTCCTGGAGCGCAGGGTGCGCACCGCGCTGAGAATCGCGGCCACGCCGCTGCGGTTGTCGGCGCCGAGCGCGGTGCCGCGATCGGCGGATCGAATCCGGTTGCCGCGCCGCACGGGCTTGCAGCCCTCGCAGACCGGCACCGTGTCGACGTGCGCCATGAGCAGGCGCCGCGGTCCCGATCGCGTGCCGGGCAGGCGCACGATGAGGCTACCGGTCTCGCCGCCGAACGGCGACCGGGTATGCGCGCGATCGAAGCGCATCGCCGAAGCGGGCACCTTCGCGCCGCGCAGCTCGCCGACGACGGCCTTCAGGATGCGCGTCTCCTCGCCGCTCTTTCCCGGTATCGCCATCAGCTTCGTCACGAGCGATACGGCCCTTGTTGTGTCGATGTGCGTCGTCATGGAAGGGTTCCAAATCCACTAATTCTTCACCCGCTCCTTCCCGAAGCTGTTGATCTCCGCCGCGACCTGCTCGATGAACTGCGCCAGCGGCATCGCGCCGAGATCGCCTTCGGCTCGCTCCCGCACGCTGACCGTGCCGGCCGCCTCGTCCTTGCCGCCGACCACGAGCATGTAGGGCACCTTCGCTTCCTGCGCCGTCTTGATCTTCGCGTTCACGCGCTCGTTCGAATCGTCGATCGTGCCGCGCAGCTGCGGCCCGTCGACGTCGGCGCACAGCGCCTCGTACACCTTGCGCGCGTAATCCAGGAACTTGTCGCTGATCGGGAGGATGCGCAGCTGCTCCGGGCTGAGCCACAGCGGGAACGCGCCGGCGAAATGCTCGATCAGCACGCCGATGAAGCGCTCCATCGAGCCGAACGGCGCGCGGTGGATCATGACCGGCCGGTGCCGCTGGTTGTCCGCGCCAATGTAGCCCAGATCGAAACGGATCGGCAGGTTGTAGTCGACCTGGATCGTGCCGAGCTGCCAGTCGCGCTCGAGCGCGTCCTTGACCACGAAGTCGATCTTCGGGCCGTAGAACGCGGCCTCGCCCGGCTCGAGGCTGAACGGCACGCCGAGCTGCTCCGCGGCCTCGCGGCACGCGTCCTCGGCCTTCGACCAGTTGTCCGCCTCGCCGACGTACTTGCTCTGGTCCGGGTCGCGCAGGCCGACCCGCACGCGGTACTCGGTCATGTCCAGCGTCGAGAAGATGATCCGGACCAGGTCCAGGCACCCGCGCAGCTCGTCGGCGAGCTGCTGCTCGGTGCAGAACAGGTGCGCGTCGTCCTGCGTGAAGCCGCGCACGCGGGTCATGCCGCTGAGCTCGCCCGACTGCTCCCAGCGGTACACCGTGCCGAACTCGGCGAGCCGGACCGGCAGGTCGCGGTAGCTGCGCTTCTCCGACGCGTAGATGCGCACGTGGTGCGGGCAGTTCATCGGCTTGAGCAGGTAGCCCTCGATCTCCCCCCGGTCCATCAGGTTCGACAGCTCGCCGCAGCTCGCATCCTCGCCGGCGAGCCGGCTGATCTGCTCGGCGCTGATCAGCGGCGGGTACTGGCTCTCCTGGTAGTAGGGGTAGTGGCCCGACGTCTTGTAGAGGTCGAGCTTGCCGATGTGCGGGGTGAAGACCTGCTGGTAGCCCTGCCGGCGCAGGTGCCGCGAGATGAACTGCTGGAGCTGGTCGCGCACGATGGCGCCCTTCGGCTTCCAGAGAATCAGCCCCTGCCCGACCTGGTCATCGATCGCGAACAGGCCCAGCCGCGCCCCGATGACGCGGTGATCGCGCTGGCGCGCCGCCTCGATCTTCTCCAGGTGCGCGTCGAGCTGCTCCTGGCTGAAGAACGCGGTGCCGTAGACGCGCTGGAAGCGGTCCGACTCGACGTCGCCGTGCCAGTGGCTCGTGGCGACGGACATCACCTTGAACGCGCCGATCCGGCCCGTCGACGGCAGGTGCGGCCCCATGCACAGGTCGTCCCAGCCGTGCGGCCGCGGCGCGGCGCCGTCCAGGTCCACGGTGCCGGTGACGTACCAGCTCAGGCGCTGCGCGCCGCCGTCGAGCGCGCGGCGGGCATTGTCGACCTTGTACTTGTTGCCCTCGGTCTCGAGCTTGGCGATCCCCTCGTCCGGCGGCAGCTCGTAGCGCGTGAAGGGCCGGTCCTCCTCGATGATCTCCTGCATCCGCTTCTCGATGCGCGGGAAATCGGTGGAGCTGATCGGCGTGTCGAGGGCCAGGTCGTAGTAGTAGCCCTGGTCCAGAGGCGGGCCGTACGCAAGCTGCGTCTCGGGCCAGAGCGACTCGATCGCCTCGGCGAGCACGTGAGCGCAGGAGTGACGAAGCAGGTAGAGCGCGTCGGCGTCGGCGGGCCTGCTGCCGCGCGGACGCGTGACGATGGCGAGCTCCGCGTCGTGGTCGATCGTCCAGTCCACGTCGCGAAGCGCCCCGTCGATCCGCGCCCCGATCGCGGCCTTCGCGAGCCCGGGACCGATGTCGGCCGCCACCTGCGCCGCGGTGACGGGGCCGTCGTAGGTCCTGACCGAGCCATCGGGAAGCCTGATATCCATGGCGAATCGCAGATCATAACTTCTGCCCCTCCCGAACGTGCGACAGGTGTCAGGGATCGCGGGTGGACGCGCGGCGGCCCCCGCGGCCGAACCTTCGACGTTTAACCTTCGACCTCCGACCTTCGACCTTCGACCTAAAATGCCCCCATGGTACGTCCTGACGGAGTCGTCAAGCGTAAGCGAGATGGCTCCTGCTGTATCGAGCTAGCGGGTGCA
>NYZC01000113.1 GCA_002686995.1 Phycisphaeraceae bacterium
AGCGGGACTGTCGATGCCCCACCGCGCCGGCCGGAGTCAGGTTCTTTCGACTTTCGACTTTCGACCTTCCGACTTGCGGGCGAAGCCCGCGTTAGGGGCTCTAGACTAATGACTAATAGCTTAATGCGCCGTCAGTCGCTAGATCTCCGGTAACCGCTCCGACGTTACGAACCGCGCCTTCTCCACCCAGCGCGTCCGATTCTCCCGGTAGTGCTCGCGGCGGTACATCGGCGCGATCCGGCCCCCGGGGTCGATTTCGACGACGTCGTTGCCCTTGCAGACCGCGTAGTACGTGTCACGTTCGATCACGGCCTGCTTCGTTTCTTCGGCGATCGGGAAGGACAGCGTCACCGTCGTGCCTTCCTCGACATTGCCCGTCTCGACGTAGCGGCCGTCGAAGCCCGCGGGGTTCGACGCCTGGCCGCTGCGCTCGAGCCTGACGTCGGCCGTATCGACCCACTCCGGAAGCCTGATCTTCAGGGCGGTCGCCTTCCTGACCTTGAAGTCGACGCGGCCGGTGTAGGGAATGTGGCTGTTGATGTCGACCACATCTCCCGCGCGGTTCATGAGCAGGTGAACGTGCGTCACGCCGCCGGCGTGCTCCTGCACCATGTACTTCCACGCGACGTAGAGCGACCGCGTCGCGTTGCCCGTGCAGCAGTGCATGATGCCGCGCCAGAGCTGGCGCTCCCGCTGCCAGAGAACCTGCTCGTTCACGCCGGCCCAGCCGATGAAGGCCCCGACGTTCCGCTCCATCACGCGGTCGAACGAGTAGCTCATCGGGTCGGCCTCGCCGCGCCCCTTGCTGGCGTTCGCCTCGGCGTCGAAGACGGGCGCCGAAGGCGGCTGGCCCATGTTGTGCCGGGCGACCCAGTCGACGCGCCGGATCTGACCTTCCGCGAGCTGGTTGCGGATCGCCTTGTCCGCGACGTCCCACAGGCGGTTGTCGATGCCGGCCGTCGCGATCTTGGCTGACATCATGATCATGTCCGCGACGCAGCACAGCTCGGCGGCCGCGGGATAGCAGGGGCCCTGCACGCGCTCCGGATACCAGCCCAGGGTCTCGTTGCCGTAGGACAGCGCCCTGGCGTAGCCCTTCAGTGCGAAGTCGAGGATCTCCTGGTCGCCGGTCAGCAGCGCGTAGTCGAGACCGTGCAGCACCGTGATCGTGTGGTTGTGAAAGTGAACCGTGCCGTGGCGGGGATGATCGGGCGTGGTGTCGGGCACGTCGCACAGGAAGTTGGCGTCGGCGTCGAAGTAACGGTTTCCCCGGATGGAATAGCGCAGAAGTCGTCCCGCAAGATCCCGGGCCGGGTCGTAGCCGAACGCGCGGTAGCAAGCGTTCAGACCGAACACGAGCCAGGACTGGTAGTTGGTGGCCATCCCGACCGGCTCGGGCCACGACGCGTCGACCTTCTCCCGGTAGCCGAACCCGATGACGGGAAAGCACGCCTCCTCCGGACTGATCTGCATCATGTACTGCGTGATGTGGTCGACGATCCGCTCGGCCCGCTCCTGCCACATCGGGTCGCCCGTCAGCCGGTGCATCGCGCAGTAGTAGGCGATGACGTAGCCGTTGTACTGCGGCTCGATGGTGTGCTCCTCGAGATCGCGAGTGAAGTCGAAGCCTTCGTCGACGAGGTAGTGCCCCCACGGGCGGCCGCCCAGCGGCGTGTGGATCAGGCCGTTGGGCCCGGTCGACTTGAAGTAGACGTCCTGCCAGACCTTCTCGACCTCGGTGCGCTCCTCGCTGCCCGACATGAGGCGCATCAGCGGCATGGCCAGCATGAACTTGGCCATGATGCCCGGGTCGGGCGCCTCGTGATGCATGACCGGCGGGTTGTAGCGGAACTTCACCTTCCAGTAGACCTCGTAATCCATCTCGGGATTCGTGGGTCCGGTCAGCCCGCGGATCGCCAGCGCGGCCATGTCGGCGAGGTCGACGGTGTCCGGCACCATCCCGGTCTGCCAGGTACCACGGATCGGGTGCAGGCCGGGTCCCCTTGCGTCGGGGTTGATGTATCCGATGTCAGACATGGTGAACGTTCCGCCTCGCGGAATCGCGGACGCATCGCGGCGGGTCATTTGAAGCCGTAGACGCCGAAGCACAGGACTTTCGTCCGGTCCATCGACCATTCGAACGCGCCGCGCCGGTGATCCGGCTGGTTTCGAAATGCGATGTGCTCGCCCGGCAGGCGGTCCGCGTCGACCGCGGTGAATCGCGCGTGGAAGTACTCGGACGGATCCTCCGCGGGCTTGCTGAGCACCAGGGCGTAACGTCCGGGATCGAGCATCTTCGATTCGAGCATTTCGAACAGCCGGTAGCTCCATGTGCGATCGTCGACCCAGGTCGCGGCGAAATCGGAGGTGGACGCGACGATCCTGTCCGAGGGCAGTCCGTCCTCGCCGAGCCCCACCAGGGCGATCCGCACCGGCGTGCGAACCGCGAACGCACCCGGAGAGTCGGTCATGTAGAGTTCGACCCGGTGGATGCGCGCCGGTGCGTCGAGCGTGAACGTCTGCATGAGCTCGGAGCGCTGCGGGCCGGATCGGGACGGTTCGCCGTCCTTCCGCGGGTCGCGGAACCGATCACCCGCGACCTCGACGCCGACGCTTTCGTTGCGCGGCGCATCGGGGTGATAGCCGGCGAGCATCCGCTCCTGCGACACGGGCGGAAACGTCTCGGCGATGCGCGCCTGGGCGTACGACGGCGCGTCAAGGCGTTCGACCAGGATCAGCCGGTAGTTCAGGCTGGGCACGGCAAGCTCGATCGTCCGGTCGGCCCGCACCCATGACATGCGCGTGAACGCGTCGGTCGCCAGGACCCGTTCGCCGGAGAGCCCGAGTTCGGCAAGGTCGAGGTCGACCTTCATCGTGCCGTCATCCATGGTGTAGTTGAACACGGCGACCAGGCTGCGTCGGCCGTGGCGGCGGTAGACGCTGGCCCCGGTCGCCTCTTCCGGCAGCAGTCGATGAATCTCGGGCACCTCGTAAACGACCTGCTGCGGGCGGATCGGCCCGCCGCCGTCCGGTGTGAACGAAACCCTGGCGGGGGTCGTTTCGTGCCAGTACGGCAGGAACTCGACGTCGGCCGCGCCGATGCCGAACGCCTGGACCGTGCGCTGAACGCGGCGCTGGTATCGGACGTTGCGCAGCAGCGCCTCCCAGGTCGGAATGGCGTCGTGCGGTACGAGGATCGCGTAGAGCGATTCGGTCGAGCGCGGGACGTCGTTCGCCGTCATCTGCGTCAGCAGGCAGGGCGCCACGCCCCATTGGCGCCCGGTCGCGCCGCAGGCCTTGAAATAGTCAAGGCGCATGTTGTGGAAGTAGTTGCTGGAGACCTTGTGGTCGGGATGGTCGCCTTCCGGAGGGTAGCGCCGCATCTCCTCGCCGGTGGTGAACAGGTCGGAAAACGGGGAGGTGACCGAGCAGACGAAGTTCGACGCATGATCGAACTTGATCAGCGGGCGCCCGAACTGCTTCATCATCGTGTAGATGCGGCGGTTGAGCGCGCGGTCCCCTCGAATCGAACGGTGCGGCTCGTCGTAGCCGTGATCCGTCGATCCACAGCGGTAGCTCCATTGAAGGTCGTGGTAGAGACCGTCGATGCCGATGCGATCGATGTGGCGGTTCGCCTTCCACGTGAAGAATTCGCTGTAGCTCGACGCGGCCCCGCAGATGCGGCGACCCCACCAGAAGCGCCGGTGATCGCTGTACTTGTTGATCCCGCCGCCCAGGTCCCAGTCGGCGGCGTTGTACTGCATCTCCGGAGAGAAGTTGGCGCTCCAGAGAATGCCGTTGTAGGGGACCGCCGTCTCTCCCCGCTCGTGCATGCCCTTGACGACGCGCCGGTAGTAGTCGGGGTTTGTCGCCTCGGGATAGCCGGCGCCGTAACGATGGACCTCCTCGGACGCCCAGAGCACGGAGACGTTGGTGCCCAGGGTGTTCCCGCCGCCCCAGCTTCGCCACCCGACCGGTCGCGGCCGGGTAGGCGTTGCCTGCAGGCCGAAGGCGATCTTCAGCGGCTCGGTCATCCGGACCGGCGCGCCGACGTAACGGATCAGCATCTGAAGGGCGCCGTCGCGGCGCACGAGTTCGACGGTGCTTTTTTCGTCGGCGTGGCGGAACTGTCCCCAGGTCTCGAAGAACCACGTCAGCCCCAGATCGTCGTCGCCGATCCAGGAATAGGCGTACTTGGGCAGCGCATGCGCCCAACTCCAGCCGTCGGCCCATCCCAGGCGCCCCGTCAGCGCGACGTCGCCGGGCCAGTGCCGATACTTCGCGTGCGCGTCGGCGATCGGGATGACGAGGTCGATGCGGTCGACGGTTGGCTCGCCCTCGGGCTCGATCGTCATGTCGGTCCACGACATGCCGTCGAACTCCACGGTCGTTCGGGCCGACAGCACGAGCGCCTCGCCGCGCTGCTTCGTCTCGAAGACGACCTGGTTCATGTCCCGGTGCGTGACGTCGAGTGACCGCCGCGACCACTTCTCGACCCTGCCGTCCACGGTCGCCTCCACGCGCGCCGGCCCGGTGAGCATGGCGGCGCCGCCATTGTCGATCGAGGTCGGCAACGGGCTCGCGTCGAACACGTACGTCCGGTTCCAGCAGCGGACGTTCAGCGTCGGGTCCGGCGCTTCGCCGTCCGAGACGCGCGCCTCGATCGGCGGCCACGGCGGCGGCGGGCGGTCGGACAGGCCGAGCGTGGTGCCGCGCCACGGCTCGTCGGGCTTCGTGAACGATGAATTCGCCTTCGCGACCGTTCGGCCGTAGGCGGTCAGCTGCGTTCGAACGTCGTAGGTCCCCGGCTCGAGTTCGTTCAGGTCGAATTCGACGCGGCCGCGCCCTTCCGAGAACTGCTCGATGCTCATCGTCGCGACCGGCATTCGACCTTCCTGGGGAACGAGGTCGATCTGCGCTGACGGTTTCATCGCCGCGACACCCGGATCACCGATGCTCACGTCGATGCTGCACGTGCCGCGCGCGGGCCGTGGCGAGAAGGACATCCCGACGGCGTCGCGCCGCGAAAGGACGGATGTCTGGCGATAGAGAACGTGATCGGTTTTCGCATCGCGCGCGGTGAAGGTCAGCGCGTCGAGCGCGACGGGAAACGTGCTCTCGAATCGCGCCGTGGCCTGGCCGCGCGGCCCCACCGTGGTTCGTTGGGTCTTCGAGCCCACGATCCGTCCGGCTGCCGCCGCGATCCACTCGACGTCGACGGTGGTCGGCGCACGCAATGAGGATCCGTCGATCACGGCGGCAATATCGACGCGCCGGCCGACGACCCCGCTTGCGTCGGGAGCGCCGGTCACGACCGGCCCGTCGTCGGTGAACGTCAGGTGACCGTGACGGGCGGTGTCGCTGTAGTTGGAAACCGCGGCCCAGGCCGAGAGGTTGCCGGGGTCGACCCGGTCGCGCGTGACGTTCAGGCGCCACGTCTGTTCCTTGGCGGGACTCGAGACGCCGAGATCCGCGAACGCGATGCTTACCTCCGCGGTCCAGGCGCGATCGACGGTCTTCGTGGCGTATTGCCACCTGCCGTCCCAGGTGACGTCATCCTTGGTGCCCTTCTGGTAGCGCCGGTCGTAGATCGCGCCGATCGAGTTGCCGATGAACAGGAACCGATTGCCCGAGGGAACGGTCAGGTAGATCTGCACCGCGTCATCCTGCCAGACGCTGTCGTCGCGCTTCGTGCGCTGCTTCGTCAGCGCGACGCCCGGCAGGATCGGCGACACGACGGCAACGTAAACCCGCTCCGAGTCGTGGGTGACCCAGGCCGTCGATCGCACCGGGGCGAGCTTGTGGTCCGATACGCTGGCAAAGTTGGTGAGCTGAGCGGCCCCGGTCCATTCGTCGCCGTCGATCGACCCGTCGATCCGGGGGGCGGCGCGGGCACGGGGCACGGTCACGGCGGGGGGCTCGTACTCCGGCGCGGTTCCCGCGGCCGGCGGCGCTTCGACGCGGCCCAGTTCGTCCGGCTCGAGCGGTCTGCGGTAGATCGTGAGGTCGTCGATGAGCGTCTTGCGCGGCGCTTCCCGCCCCGCGCCGCGCGCGATGTCGCCGACCTCGAAGGTCGTGTTGACGGCGTACGACACGAAACGATCGTCACCCCGCTCCTCGGCGGCGAGTTTCCCGTCGACGTAGAGCCTGACGCGCTTCGGCGACCAGGTGGCGACCACGTGAATCCACTCGTCCTGCCGCTTGTCGGACAACGACGCCCGGACGGTCAGCCTCTGGCCCAGGTCGGAACCGGTTTCGAAGACGAGCAGACCCTGCTCGTCGGTGAAGACGCGCATCAGGGCCAGCGAGGTGACCTTGAACAGCAGGTGCGAACGCGGCTCGGAGGGCTTCCAGTCCTCGGCCTTGAAGTGAAACGACAGGCTTCCCCGGCGACCGTCGAGATTGGGCGCGTGACCGTGAGACGCCATCGTGTACCGCAGGCGGGCGAATTGCTCGCCGACGGCGACGGCTTGGCCGAACCGGCCGGGCTCGAAGACGACCGGGCCGTCGGCGTGCCCCTTCGGATCGCCTGCGAACACGTCGGCGTCGACGGAGTCGTCGTACGGGGCACGAAACAAGATCGCGTCGAACAGCGAGGCGTCGACGGGGGATCCCTGGCCTGCGCAGATCAGCGCGAGGAGAACTGCTGCCGGAAAGGCTCGCGTGTCAGTATTCAGTGTTCAGTGCTCCGCCGCAGCGATCGTGAAATTCGGGTGGCTGGGGTCGAGCGAAGCGAGCCCCCAGGGTCCCAGGTCTTCATTCGCGCTACGCGCAGCTTTTCGGTGCCGTTCCACTGGGGGCTCGCTGCGATCGACCCCAGCCACCCGGGCTTCCAGTGAATCACCACCACGGCACCAGCCACAGCTCGGCGTCCGAGGGTCGCTGACCCCAGCGCAGGGGCGTTCGTCGCGACGTCTCGCTGAACGGGTAGCTGAAGAAACGGCTCGGTCCGCCCTGCTCCACGAGCCATTGCATGGACACGGTGCGCACGTGACCGTCGACGACCGCGAAGTTGTCGAAGCCCGACGCGTCGACGGTATCCGAGCTCGACCCGCGGAAGTGCCGCCCGCCGGAAAGCAGGCCGGAGCCTGCAGGATTGATCGCGGGGTTGTACATCCAGTTGTCCTGGAAGTCGGCGACCTCGAACCAGGGCGGCGTGGTGCCCCATGACTGGCCGTATTCGCCGCTCCAGTCGCGGATGGTCTCGAAGAGGAGCACGACGTTGGCGGTGCTCGCAATCTCTTCGATCGAGGTCGGGCCGACCGTGTACGGTTCGCCGCCAGGGCCGTCCGGGTAGACGCGCGGACCGATCGGCGGCAGCGCCACGTCGTCGGCCCAGTAGATCCAGTTGTTGCCGTTGCCGATATAGGTCAGCCAGGGGTGGTTCGTGAACGTCTCGGGACAGCGGAACGCGTCGTAGGTCCCGATATAGCCGCCATTGACCAGCGTGTTCGTCCACCATTTCGTGATGTCGAAGTTGATCGGGGCGCCCCGTGGGAAATAACCCTTCTCGTCGTTGACGTAGGTCAGGGTGCCGATGGCGATCTGGCGCTCGTTGCTCATGCACGCCACGTTGCGGCCGCTGGCCCGCGCCCGCTTGATCGCGGGCAGGAGCAGCGCGATCAGCAGCGCGATGATCGAGATCACGACGAGCAGCTCGATCAGCGTGAAGCCGCGGTTTCTTTCTGTCACGTGTTTCGTCAACGTCGATGCCTCGTCTCAATCATACCCTCACGTTCAGGGTTCGTCTCCGATACGGAAGGTAGTATTCGGAAAGTCAAAGGCGCCGAGGTTGCTCCCTCCGTACCGGAAATTCAAAACACGGAAGAAGCGGGCCGATCCCCCGAAATACGCGGCGTGAAAACCGTCGGTGTGCATGGTGACGCCGTTGGGATAGCTCTGGTCTGGCGGCCGGTACCAGTCGGTGACGGCGGTCAGCTCCGCGTTCTCTGCGACGAGCACCGGCGTGTTGTCAATATCGTTGCCCGACCTCAGCTCGACGGCGCAGCGATACACGTATGACGAAAAGCTCGCCGCGAACGGCGGCTGCGCGGTCAGCGCGATGTCTCTGAGTCGGGCGATGCTGTCCGACTTGAGGTAGTTAGCGCCGAAAACGACTTCATCCTGGGCCGGGCAGAAGAAGGCCTCCGCCACGGGGGCGTGTCCCTGCTCGTACATGATTCCCAGTCCGCCGTAGAGCAGGCCGAAACCGCCCCAGTTCTGGGCGTACAGGTAGTTGACGGAGAAATCGTAGGTCAGCGGCGATGCGGAGCCGTGAGGGTTCCAACGGAGGTTCGGCGGCGCGAAGCCCTCGTATTCCTGCGCGTAGCCGTGCAGCGCGATCACCATCTGCCGTTGCCGGCTCAGGCACTTCGCGTTGACGGCAAGTGCGCGAGCACGCTTGATGGCAGGCAGCAGCAGGGAGATCAGAAGCGTGATGATCGTGATGACCACCAGAAGCTCGATCAGGGTGAACGCGCGGGGTCCTGATCCTGGTCGTACGTGTTTCGGGTTGTCGTCTCTCATCAGCATGCCAGGGGGTCCGACCCGGGGTCCGACCCCCTTTTCCGTGAGGGCGTTCGACCCGGGGTTGGACCCCCTCCTCATTATTCGGGTGGTTGCTGCGGTTGATCCTGATGCTGTGGGGTGCGGAAGGGTTTGCCGGACTGATAGAGTCGCAATCTCGCTTCGACCTGGCTGATGTAATCCCGGTCGTTCGAGTCGCGCAGAAGTTTCAGCGCTTCGGTGGCGGCGGCCACCGCGTCTTCGGACCGTCCGGCCTCGGCGCAGGCGGCGGCAAGGGCGTCGAGGGCGCGCGAATTGGGCGCGCGAAGGAGGGCGATGCACTGTTCGGCGCGCCGCACCGCCTCGGCGCCGTCGCGCAGCGCCGGATCCGGGCTGGTGGCCGTGATCCAGGCCATGGCGAGCGCGACCTGGGGCTGGCTCGAGTTCAATTCCAGCGCGCGGCGGTAATGATCGAGCGCCTCCTTCGCGCTGCCTCCGCCGAGCAGCGCGTCGCCCAGTCCGGCGTGCGCCCGGGCGAAGCCGGGCTTGATCCGGATCGCGGATCGGAAGTGCCTGATCGAGGGATCGAGCCGGCCCAGGGCCAGGCTCAGCCGTCCGAGCGCTTCGTGGGCGCCGGCATCGCGGGGTTGAAGGCGCAGAACGTTCTCGATCGCGGTCGCGGCCTCTTCCAGCCGTCCCGCGCGCGAAAGCAGATCGGCGAGCGTCCGGTGAACCGCCTCGGCATCGGGCTTCAGCGCGACGTATGCGAGATAGGCGTCGGCGGTCTCCGACACCTTGTTCTGCTTTTCAAGGACCAGGCCCAGGTTGCGGTGCGCCTCGTCGAGGGATGGATCCAGCTTCGTCGCCCGGCGCAGCGCGGCCGCCGCTTCGTCGAATCGGCCGTGTCGAGCCAGGGTGGCGCCGAGATTCAAGGGATGCACGGAGTCTTCGGGGGCGAGGCGCTCCGCCGCCCTGAACGCCTCGATGGCGGGTACGACCCGGCCCAGTTGCGACAGCGCCACGCCGAGGTTCCGTTGGGCGACCACCAGGCCGGGATCGTGGGCGACGGCGGCGCGCAGGTGCTCTTCGGCTCGTTGCCAGTCCCCTTTCTCGCCCAGTCGTTTGCCGAGATCGGCCAGCAGGCTGGCGACGTCCGGGGCCTGGGAGAGGTGATCGCGATGCCGTGTCGCGAACGCGACGAGCGCGTCGAAATGCCCCTTGTTGATGAGCTTCGTGGCCAGCGGCATCAGTCTGTACGGAGGCGTGTGCCAGTACCACGTTCCGGAAGAGGCCGCTGCGGCATCCTGGAGCGACTCGCCTTCGAGCTCGAGCAGGCGCAGGTCGCTCAGCAGCTGATCGACGTCGACCGGTCCCTTGTAGATCACGGCGACGCGGCCGTGCGCATCGAGCAGGAGGCTCGTGGGCACAGGCAGGGGGCGCCGCCATGACATGAGATGGTCGTTGAGAAGCTGCAGTCTCGCGATGCTGCCGGCATCGGTCGCGCCGCTGGCGAACGGGAAGTCCAGGCCGCGGATCATGTCGGCCGCCGCCTGCGGATCGGAGCGGTCGTCGCCCAGGCCGTCGACGGACAGCGCGACGATCTCCACGCCCGCCTCGCGGATTGCGCCGGCCGCCTTCGTGAAGTGCTTCAGCTCGGCGGCGCACGGGAGACACCAGCTCGCCCACAGGTTGAGCAGGACCGGCCCTTCGTGCTGATCGAGATGCGCGCGGCGGCCGTCGAACGAGACGTAGTCGACCGGCGGGGCAAAGCAGCGGGCGCTCAGGACGATGCGCGTCTTCCCCGTCGTCTCGGGGATCTCGGGAGTCGACGGCGCGATGTCCAGCTGCCGTTGGGGAGGCGTCCACGGGCGAAGCGCCGCGGTGCCCTGCACGAGCACGTAGAAGCGGTCGGGAGACGCGGGACCGAACGATTCGACGTGGCCGCCTGGCCATCGTACGCGCACGTCCTCGATGCTGTCGGCGCTGCCGAGCCCGAAGTGCAGCCACTTGCTCGACTGGCCCACGAACCCCTCGCCGGCGCGCAGCGTGCGGACGCGATGCCGATCGCCGTCACCGGCCGCGAAGACCTCGATCCGGGCGCCGATCGCGTCGCGGTTGCAGCTTCGCCCGACCAGCTTCAGGGCCAGGAACCTTTGGCCGTTCGAATGGGTGCCGGCCGTGGCGTTGCGGGTTTCGTTGCGCAGGAAGCGGATCCGGGGCGCCGTTCGATTGGTGACCCACACGTCGAGGTCGCCGTCGTGGTCCCAGTCCACCAGGCCCAGGGCGCGGCCGTCGTCCAGGTAGTCGAACCCGGCGACGGCGCTGATGTTGGCGAATCGCCCGGCGCCAGCGCCCGCGGTGTTGAGAAACGCGCAGTTCCGCTCACGGCCGCTCCACGAAAGACCCTGGCGGGTCAGCGCGTTGAGCTTGCGGTTGGCGGCCGCAAAGCCCGGGTGCTTGCGTGCCTGCTCCTGCGTGGCGTCTCGGGGTGATTGCGACACGACCTGCCGCCAGAAGAAACTTCACAAGTCGTCCTTCAGCTCGTTGGTCAGGAACCCGTTGGTGACGAGCAGGTCCTCCCAGCCGTCGTTGTCGACGTCGGCGAACAGCGACGCCCACGACCATCGACCCATCGTCGTCCCGGCCTCCGGGCTTGCGTCACGGAAGGGGCCGTCGCCGCCGAGTAGCAGCGTGTTGCCCCTGGCCATGCGCTGGAAGATCGCGACGTCGCGATCCGCGTCGCCGGAGCGAAACTGCTTCTGAAACGTCACGCGATTGCCCGCGGCCGAGAACATGTTGGAGATGTAAAGGTCCATGCGACCGTCCCGATTCGGGTCGCCCCAGCTCACCGACATGCCGAAGTTGGCGTCCACCGCGTTGGCTTCGACGGCGACATCGGTGAATCGCGGGCCGGATCCGTCGGGGCCGCGGTCGTTGCGATACAGGTTGTTGTGGCCGAAGTCGTTGGCGACGTACAGATCGGGATCGCCGTCGTCGTCGTAATCCTCCCAGGCCGCCGCGTAGCTCCAGCGGTTGTTCGTGGGGGTCAGGCCCGCTTCGTCGGTGACGTCGGTGAAGGTCCAGTCGCCGTCGTTGCGCAGGAGGACGTTTCGCCCGCCGTTGGTCGCGTTGTCGAACGGCACGGGCCGACCGAAGCGGTCGAGGTCGTCTGACTCGGTCGGACTGTAGTTGCAGGCATGGAGATCCAGGTCGCCGTCGACATCGTAGTCGCCCGCGGCCAGGGAGAACTGGAACCGGCCGTCCAGCTCGGTCTTCAGGGTGAATCCGCCTCCGCCGTCGCCGGCGAAGATCAGCAGCTTGCGCAGCGCGGCGAGGACTAGGTCCTGCGCGCCGTCGTTGTCGAGGTCGACCAGCAGCGCCGCGCGCGTTTCGTCGAGGACGTCGACGCCGGCGCGGGCCGACGTGTCGGTGGCGGTGCCGTCGGCGTTCTGAACGAAGAGGCGATTGGGCAGGCCCGCGGGCTGGCACAGGTACACGTCGTCGAGGCCGTCGCCGTTGACGTCGCCGACCGCCAGCCCGTGGTGCCCGTCACCGAGGACGCCCAGCAGGTACTCGAAGCGGCGCAGCCAGTGGGTGACGCCGAAAATGAGCTGCTGCCGGTAGCAGTCGTTCGCACCGATGACCGACGGAGTGCATTCGACCAGCAGCGGACCGTCGGGAAGACGCAATGCGCACTGTTCGTAATCCACGACCGTCACGCTCTGCAACCGCGGCGGCGTCGCCCGGGACCATCGACATTGCCAGGTCGCGTTGATCTGGGTGCTCGGTGCGCCCGAAGACGCGCCGGGGGCGAGACCGCTTGCTTCGAGGCGAATCGTCGTCAGCGCCGAGCCGTTCTGCTCGTCGATCCGGTACTGCTTGAACTTGACGTGTCGACGGGTCGTGCCATCGAGCGGGCCCATGAGCTCGTCGAGCGCCTCCGCGAATCCTGTGACGCCGCGGTGTCGCGGGTCGGAAGGCTCCGGCGCCGCCCGGTGCACCGCGAACATCGCGTCGCGTCGAATCTCCTCGAGCTTTTCCGGACGCAACGGCGAGCAATGAAATCCGGGCGCGACGATCTTCTCGAGTGACGCGGAGTCCGGCGACGTTTCCGTCGCGGATAGCAGATGCGCAAGCTTCTTCAGCTGGGCCGTGGTCGCGTCGTGCAGGGCTTCGCTCTTCCAGCCGTCCGTCGCCGGGTCGGGCAGGCGGGGCGGCCCGGTGGACGCGATCACGGCGGGCTCGGTGGCGCGTGGTGGCTCGGGGGATGCGGTGGGTTCGGGTGTTTCGAGGGCGTTCGCCGGCGGGTCGGCTCCGGGACGCTGAAGCGCAAGCCCGACGACCACCGCGAGCACGATCACCCCGAGCAGCGACGGGACAAGCCAGCGGCGGCGCCCTCTCGCCGGATCGGGTTCAGGCGGCCGGCTGCGCTTCCGATGGCGTCTGGGCATGATCGGGGTCATTCTACGCTGCGGGAGTAGCCGAAGTGGCCACACTTCGGATCAAGTCTCGACGCGACAGGGCCTCTGAAGTCTGGCGACTTCAGCTACAGGTCCGGGGCGATAAAGAAAGCGGCTCCCGTCCGGGACGGGAGCCGCCTGTTTCCAATCGCATCAGGAATCCGAAAGCATTCACCGGCGCCGTCGCGTGCGCCTTGCGACGGTCAATGCGCCCAGAGCCAGCAGGGCGATGCTCGCCGGCTCCGGAATGATGTCCTGCTCGGTGACGCGGATGAAGTCCGAGGAGATGACGCCGTTCAGGGTGCCGGCCTGGCCGCCTCGGGCCGCAATGGCGAAGTAGTTGAAGAAGCCTGGCTGAGCCGGACCGGCGCCCGGACCCGGCAGCTCGGTGTAGGGGGCCAGGTAGGTCCCGATTGCGTTCGGATAAGTGCTGCCGCCGTCGGTCGAGTACGCCGAGTCAAACTCGACGCCGCCTGCCGCGGCGGTGATCAGCGTCCGGACGACGTGCGATTCGCCGTTGGCAGGAAGGCTCACGCCCGAGTCGGTCGTTGCATCAACACCACCCGTGCTGCCGTCGTTATCCCATTGCCCCGTGAAATAGTTTGCGTCGTCGCCAGTCGCTCTCGAGCCGTGATCGTCACCCAGGGCCGGTACGAGGAACGCATTGCCGTTCACGTCCGTGCCGGCGAGACCGAGCACCACCTGCCCGATGCCGGGGCCGTCGGACTGTCCGGTGATTTCCATTAGCACCTGGAGCTGCCGGCCCGAGCCCAGTTCCGGAATCACCATGAGGGGTTCGAAGCTGGGGTTGCGAAGTCGGACGAAAAAGTCGCCATGCGTTGCGGCGTCGAGCAGCACGCGGCCGCCCGAAACCGTCGCGTTGGCGCTGCCGGTGCCGTCCCAGTTCGGGCCCGTATTGGGCGTACGACCGTCCAGCGTGCCGGATCCGTCGAACTCATCGACGAGGATGGGGACGTTCGCGTGGACGTTCCCGGTCGCACAAACGACGACCAGCGCGAGCAGGACCAGCGAGATTCTTCGAAATACCATACGTGTTCCTTTCTTACTTTCGTGATAGTGCGCACGTGCGCACCGGTTCCTGGTAGCAATAGCACGATGATGTTGCGCGCGCACAAGCACGCGCTTCGGACAGTCTGACTCGAAACGGGAGTCGCTGCGGACTTGCAGCGAAACGAGGTCCCTCCAGAATCCTGGCCCTACCGGACGATGTCTATCTCTTCTGATCCTCCTTGTCGACAAGATGGCGCTGGCGCCATTGTCGCGTGTCACCACCTCAACGCTACATTCTAGCACGGCTTTCCGGGCATTTCAAACGGCTTCGTAAAGCCACTCGATCGGCCGTACGACGAGCTTGAGACCGATCGTCAGGCCGGCCGTCTCGTAGTCGCTCGCCCCGTAGACGATCATCACGTTTCCCGTCCGGGTGAAGCAGATGGAAGGATAGTCGTTGTGGATCATGCCCGGCCAGCGCGGATAACGATCGACGACGGATTGCGGGTAGGCGGTTCGCGTCGACGCGTGCTTGAGGCATTGGCGCTCCCGCAGCGCGTTCAGCTCGCTGACCGCGTCCTTCGTGTCGATCTCGGGCTCGATGCGCGTCGTGTCATCCAGCGACTCGAGGTTGTGGAAGCACGTCCAGCTCGCGCCGTCGTCACGGCTGACGGCGCAGGACATCCGCATTCTCCCAAGGCCGTCGGCGATCTCCTTACCCGACACCTGGTTCCAGACGCACAGCAGATCGCCGGTGGTGGGGACGGTCTTGAGCGCCGCGGGCGAATAGCTCGACGCCAGTCCCGACGGCGACGGGGCGGACCAGGTCCGCCCTCCGTCGTCGGACAGGCTCTTGTGAAGCTGACCCATTCGCGTTCTCCCCAGGCACAGCAG
This sequence comes from Phycisphaeraceae bacterium, assembly GCA_002686995.1. Classification (GTDB taxonomy): domain Bacteria; phylum Planctomycetota; class Phycisphaerae; order Phycisphaerales; family Phycisphaeraceae; genus NYZC01. The sequence continues at coordinate 14,871 of NYZC01000113.1, forward strand.
CCTGCCGTCACGAAGCTCCGCCACGACCGGCTCCTCGAAGTCGGCGTTGCCGATGCGCTCGCCTCCGTCGGTCAGCTCGAGAGAAATTTCACCGAGGCTGCGCTGCCAGGTGTGACCGCGGTCATCGCTGTAGTACATGAAGCTCGCGCAGAGCCCCCCGAACATGGCGTAGACCGGCACGAGGATCCGCCCGCTCCGTAGCACGAGCACCGTGTTCCCGCGCTGACAGATGTGGCCGAGCGTCCCGGTCGCATTGACCTGCTGCGGCGCGGACCAGGTCGTTGCGTTGTCGATCGAGGTCCGAAGGAGGATTCGGTGGTGATAGAAATCGTTCGCGTCGACGTACATCAATGAGAGCAGATCGGGTCGATCGGTATATCCGTCCGATCCGGCCGGGAGACGAAACAGGGCGAGCCGTCCCGAGTTGTAACGCGCCGTGTTGGGCTGGATCATGAACGGGGACGACCAGGTGCGCCCTCCGTCCTCACTGAACTTCCCGCGGATGTCGCCGGCTCCGAAATCATCCGCGTCGGCGCAGTAATGGGAGTACGCCAGCAGAATCCGCCCGTCCGGCAACTCGGCCAGATCCGCTTCGCTGTTGCGGAGATTGCCCGGCCCGGTTTCCTGCAGGGGGCAGACGATCTGGTCGATGTGGCCATCCATCGGCTTGCCTTTCACGGAGTCGAAGGTCGTCGAAAGTCGAAAGTCGAAGGTCGAAGGTCGAAAGTCGAAGAGTCTGAAGCGTCTAGGCTTTGTCGGAAAACCCAGTCTTGATTGCACGATGGAGGGCGGAGCTCCCGCGACGCCGCAACCTTTCGGATCGCCGCAGCCTTTCGGATCGATTACGGCCTCGCAGGTGGCTTCACCCGTCTTCCGGCTGGTCCACGATATCGGCAAGCGTGCGCAGCGACCGGACGGTCACGGCGCCCGTGTCGGCGCGCGACCAGGGCATCTCGAGATCGCGGTTGACGAGCACGACCTGATCGATGCCGGCCTGTTGCGCCGCCAGCGCGTCCAGCTGCGGGTCGTCACCGACGTGAATCGTCTGCTGGGCGCGGCTGCCGGTGCGTTCGAGCACCGCATGATAGAACGCCGGCCCGGTCTTGCCCTCGGCCACGACCTCGCTGCCTCCGAAGACATCGTTGAAATGCTCGGATCCGTCGACGTCGCCCAGCCCCGCGACGCTCAGTTTGAGCAGCGCCATGAACCGGCTGTTGGTTGTAGCGGGGTAGAGACGGAAGCCCCGGGCGTGAAGCGCGCGGACGGCGTCGACCGCGTCGTCGTGCACGCCGACGCACGATGCCATCATGGGTCGCACGACATCCCAGAGCATGCGAGTCGAAAGCCCCAATGCGCCCAGGTGGGGCTCGATGCTCTCCAGGTGGGGATCGCAGCGGGCCGCGACCAGCCTGACCGCCTCTTCGACATCGACTCCCTGCACCTGCGCGACCACGGCGTACAGGGCATCGATCGTCACCTCGCCCGCGGACCGGCCGGTAGAGCGGGTCACGGTCTCGTCGATATCGAGGAGGATCGTGTCGCCGTGGAATCGCGGGAGGTGCGTTTCGGTCATCGGAGAGGCTCGGGGTCATGCGGGTTTGCGTAAATCGTGCGTTGCCTTACCGAGCCGGGCCGTCTCGGCCCGGTTGGTGTTGCCGACACACGGCCGAGACGGCCGGGCTCGGCAACACATGTCGGAATCCCTTCCTCATCGCTTGCACAGCCGCGGCTCGCCCCAGACCAGGTTGTTGTCGTCGGGATCGGCGGCGCCGTGGTCGCGCCACACGAATCGCAGTTCGCCGCCACGTTCGATCGGGATTCGCACGTCGAGCGTCGGCGCCGACGACTGCAGCGCCTGCTCGGCGACCACCCTCCCGTCGAGCCGCGCCTCCCAGGCGACGCGACCGGCCCGGCCCATCGGCTCGTGCAGCCCCACCTGCATCGATACGTGATCGTACACGCCGGCGGGTACGTCGAACGCCAGCGCCATGTGCTGGTGCGCGCCCGAGCCCCAGCCGTGCTCGAAGCGGCGCGTGGATCCATCGGTCTGCAGCAGGGCCATCGGCTGGCGCCGCCGCTGCCGGTCCAGGCAGGTGTCCTCGAGAATGCCCGTCATGTGGTAGTGCCCCTGCGCGAACCATGGTCGCTGGACGGCCGTCGAGAGTGACAGCCGGTGGCATCGCAGCGATTCGAACTGCTGATCGTCGAATCGGCCCGTCGCGAGCGCCGTCACCGTGTGCAGCAGGTCGGCCGAGAGCCGCGCGAGCCGATCATTGATCTCGACCAGCAACTGGTCCGCGGCCGCCGTGTCGCCGGCCGTCAACGCCATGACCAGGGGCACGTGGTGGAGCCGGTTGGCCAGCGCCGACGCCACGTAGGCGCCATAGAGCCGGAAGGTAGCCTCCTCCGTCGAAGCGCCCTGCAGCGCCGGGCGGTAATCGCCGATGTCGACGCGATCGCAGGGATGGTTGCTGATCAGCATCGTCGGCGTCAGGTGCTGCGGCGAGGGCGCCATCTCGATGAGTCGATCCAGGACAAAGAAGTCGGCGCCCCAGGGGCCTTCGAGCGCGTGCAGCTCGTGGGTGTCCTGAAAGACGTGAAGAAGGATTCCCATGCGCCGAGCCGCGTCCTCGCTGCGGCCGGCGCGCAGGTCGTCGCAGATGGCCGAAACGTAGTGAGCGATCCCGTCGCGCATGAAGCTCCAGTGTTGGTTGGGCACCTCGGGCGCGGGAGTGACGCGCGGTCCGTCGTCCGTTTCCGTCATGCACCAGTGGTACTGCACGACGCTTCGCGGCGGATAGTGAAACGGCAGGCCGTCGATCACCAGCTGGTACGGGGCGATGCGGGGGTACTGCTGCGGGTCGAAGTAGTGATCGGGCCACCAGCAGTACTCTTCGATCAGCGGCCGACGCTGCGCCGACCACAGCTGCCGCTCCGTTTCGTCGAGCCGGTCCAGCGCATGACTGGTGATCAGGCCGTGATTCGCCATTCGGTAAGTCGGAAAGTCGGAAGGTCGAAGGTCGAAAGTCGAAGAGTCGGACGGTGGCGCTGTGCGTCAATCCTCCCGGCAGCTGAACATGTCGCCCTTGGCCTTCGCGATGCGGGCGAGGGCCGCGATGACGTCGAGGTTGTAGCAGTTGAGCGTGGCCAGCGCGCCGAGATCGACGCGGTCGCGGACGCCCTGGGCGTAGATCTCGCAGCACGTGCGCATCCGCGCTTCGGCTTCGGCGAGGTGACGGGTGACGGCTTTGCGGGCTGTGAACAGGCGATCGAACCGACTGCCGCCGAGCTTGCCGTAGAGCATCTGCTCGCCGTCCTCTCCGTCCTGCACCGCTGCTGCCGCGTCCTCCGCGTCCCGGGCCTGGCGCAAGGCGATCAGGGCGCGGCAGTAGTGGTCGCCGTGCCGCACGTGCCGCTCGAGCCCCTCGAGATGGTCGCGACCTGCCGGTCGGCTGGCCTTGATCGCCCGTGCGAGATCGTCAGCCGACGTCCTGTATGCCCTGGCGATTCGGGTCAGCAGCGGCAGGGTGACCTTCTCCGGCCAGGACTCCCAGAACGTCGTGATCCACATGGGTACCGCGAACGAGATGCAGATGATGTTCCGATGCAGGTGGTCGGTGATTCGCTCCAGGCGTTTGAACGCCTTCATCACGTGTGGCGTCGCCGCCGGTCCGCAGGTCGGCCCGTACAGGTGGCGGTATGCCTTGTTCGGCGTCCAGCCGCCCTCCCATGCGGCGTGGGCGAGGTAGTGGAACGTCGGCAGCAGGTTCGAGTGCATCCAGTGTCGCGTCTGCAGACCGTGAGCGCCGGCCGCCCGCAGGGCCTCGACGATCAGGTGTACGGCCGGGCCGCAGAACTGGGGGAGCAGGCCGACGTTGTCGTCCTCGGCGCTGACGACCTGGGTGAATCGGATCGCGCCGGGATCCTTCAACCTGAGCGTGTCCGTGCGCGTCGCCACGTAGGCGGGCACGTAACCGTAAAACGACAGGTAGTGCGATCCGTGCTCGAAGATGCCAGGGAGCAGCTGATGCACTTCCGGCGACAGGGCGCCCGGCATCACGACGCATCCCTTGCGCGCGCGGCTCATGTCGAAGCCGCGCTCGTTGATCAGGCGGTCAAACGAGTCGAGTAGCACGATGTCGGCCCGCAACTCGCGCTCGGATCGAACGGGATCTTCTTCCGCATGCCGACGCGCGTCGTGCAGCAGCGCGGGCAGCGTCCGGATCCGGCCGAGGTCGTATTTACGATCCAGGGCCCGCCACGCGCGCTCGCAGTCCGCGCCCGACCCGCCGAACTCGGTCGAGGAGAAGAAGAACGCATCGGCATCCGGCAGCGCGTCGATATGGGCCTGGATGTTCGCGGTGATCGCATCCAGGAACACGGGGTTCCTCGCGTTCATGCAGCGGCCGGTCTCCACGTCCGGGCCTTCCTGCCAGTCGCCGTAGCAGATGCGAACCGCGGTGGAGCGTTTCGTCTTGTGCCGCGGCAGGGTCAGTTCGGCAATGCGCTTTCGAATCTTCGGGTCGAAGTCCGCGACCGGGGCATGGACGATGCAGCGCATCCCCCGGGCGTGTGCCATGCGAAAGACCTTGCGAGCATAGGACTGCGCCGCCGCGATCGCCGCGTCGTAGCTCTCGTGACCGGTCAGGTCGCGGCTGACGAACTCGCCGCGCTGCGCGTCGCCCGAGGCGACGAACAGGTCGTAGCCCGGATGATCCGGCCTGATGTGAGGGCGCCAGTTGAAGTCCGGGGTCGCCAGTGTCTTTCTGGCGCCCCGAAAGCGAAGGTCGATGAACGGGTCGTAGGGTCCCACGCAGAACGCGATGCCGTTGTAGCGCATCTTCGCAAGCTGGTCGAGCAGGAGGCGATAGTCCTCCGCGGCCCAGTGCGAGGGATTGTTCGCAAAGTCGTTGTAGGTGCGGAACGCCCGCAGCTTCAGGTCGGGCTCGCAGGTGACGGTCCGGTCCGGCAGACGCATGGCGCCGGGACGGTCGGGAAGAATGTCGCCGTGAAGTTCGTAGCGCACGCCCCAGCGCTCGACGAGGTCGTAGACGCCCCACATGAGGGCGACCGGCGAACCGGCGTCGATTGCGAACGTGCGCTCGTCGACGGGTCGGAGACGATAGCCCTGGTCCGACAGGTCGGACGCCGAGGCGCTCATCCGAACGGTGAGGCCGGTGGCGCGGCCCGGATTCATGACGATGCGCGGCCTGGCCCCGAAGAGCCGGCGCACGTAATTCGCCAGCTCTTCAGACGCGTAGCGCGTCAGACGGGCGGGTCGGGGACCGGTCACGATGCGTGAGAGCTTCATGCTGGATCCGTGACCGGGAATCGGGCGTCAGTCGCGGGTGGTCCGAACGTCGGAGCCGGGTCAGGACTAGACTAGGGACGACGACGAGGACGATTCAAGTAATCTATCGCGTCACCTCACGACAGGTGAAATCGTCGACCCACGCGACGCCTTCGGCCTTGTCGTCGTAGAACAGCACTTCCGCCATGAGCTGCGCGACGTCGTCATCGGCTGTGGTCTCGGCCTGGAGCTCGAACCACGCGCCGCCGGTATCGTTGGCACCGCGGGCGCCGCTGCTGTGACCGAGCTCGCGTCCGTCCTCGGCGAAGCGTGTGAAGATGATGTGCAAGCCTCCCCGCTCGACCCGCGCCCGGTACCGGACGCTCATCCGGTAGGTGCGCCCGGGCGTCGCGTTGAAGCGCTGGCGGAGGGCGACGGTGTGGCCGATTCGCCGCGACTTGCTCAATCGGAGGCTCCGCTTGCCGCCGTGCGCGTGCGCGTCGTCGAGTCGGATCCCGGCCGGGTCGAGGATGTAGCCTTCCGGCTGGTAGCGGCCCGATGCGGACCAGCCGTCCGGAATGCCGTCGCCGTCGATCTCGATCTCCATCCCCGGGTTGTCGAGGAGGTTGTCGCCGAGATTTTCACGCCCGGGTATCGGCAGGTCGCCCGGGTTCGCGAACAGCGCCTTCAACTGGTAGAGCGTCCGGCGCTCGGGGGAGACCGCGGTGCGCGCGATGCTCTTGAACCCGAGGCGCTCCATGAGATCGAAGAAGGACTTGTACGCCCGGTCGCGCCGCGGATCCTCCGGCGGTGCGAAGCAGAGGATCGCCAGCTGCAGCGACAGGCGTGCCATCCGTACGCGCCGCAAACGCGTGGGATCGTCGGCGACGGCCGCTTCGGCCTCGTCGAAACGCTGGTCCAGACGCACGATCTCGTTCCACCGCATCAGCGGCGCCCGGCTTCCGGACAGGTGCACGCCGGGGTAGGAGCTGAAGGTGGTTCCCAGCGTCCGCTCGTAGGCGTCGATCGACTGCGTGGTCGTGAACCAGTCGGTCAGCGCGTCGGCGGCCGGCCCGTAGTAGGTCGTGCAGAACTCGCGGATCATCGTCTTCACGTCGGCGTCGGGATTCCAGAGCAAGCGCGCGCCGATGTAGTTCTGCAGGTGGACGGAGCCCCAGGTGACGGTGAAGTAGCCGTTGCGCTCCGCATTTCCGTAGGCGGGCAGTGTCTTGTCGCCGTCCGGCTCGTCGTGGCGCCGCACCGTGTGACCGACGGTGTCCTCGATGAACACGCCGTCTACGCCCATCGCCCGAAAGATCCGCAGGTTCTTCTGCGTCGCGAACACGTGCGGATGGGGCATCAGCGCGTCGGACTGGTGGTGGTAGTACCAGATGCCGAGCTGCTCGGTCCGATCGAGCCACTGCCGCAGCTGTCCGACGAAGTCGCGGTCGCGGTTGGGGTTGCACTCGTCGAAGCCGTGGACGTAACAGGCGCTGATCGGGCACCAGGTCGGATAGAGATTCGGTTCCATCGGGAACGGCGGCGGCTTGAACGTGAGTCCGTATGCGAGCGTGCCCACGGTGACATGGGGCAGCCGCCTGCCCGCCTCCCGGGCGACGAGGTTGTTGAACTGCAGATAGACACCCGCGATGCCCAGCTTCTCGTATTGCGCCGAGCACTCGGCGCAACGGCAGAAGTTGCCGTTGTCGGCGTGGCCGAGACCGACGCGCACCGGATCGCCGTCGGGCCGGATGCCACGCGTAATGCGGTCGGCCATGTAGCGGGCGAAGTCACGATTGGACACGCAGTAGGCACGATCGTTCGGGTTCTCGTGGCGGGTGCGGCGGCCGTCCTGCTCCATGTAGAACTCGGGATGCTCGTCGAACAGATCGTCCGGGATATAGCTGAAGGCGTGCGCGGCATAGTAGTTGCCCAGGGTCCGGGCGCGCGGGTCGTCCATGAGCGCCTGAAGCGACATCGTGCCCCCGTAGGTCTTCGCCTCGTTGAGCCGGTTGCGCACCGTCCAGGCTGCATCCCAGTGCAGGGGCGGATTCGTCGAGCGCCAGCGGAAGGCGGGCGACTGGCGGTCGTCAATGTCGCCGAGGCGCAGGGTGGGCCGACGCGGCACGTGGGTGACACCGGGCGTGAAGAAACCGCAACCGAGGTGATCCTGCAGAAAGCCGTAGAGCCCG
>NYZC01000114.1 GCA_002686995.1 Phycisphaeraceae bacterium
AAAACCACTCCCCGGAGCCCTCGCGGGGACCACCAGATGTGGGTAAGGGTGAGGGCGTAAGCCCGCGGGTCGAATGCCATGACGATCCGTCCGTCACAGGAGTGGCTCACATCTGACCCGCGGGCTTACGCCGCGCGGTTCGCCGACGAGCGGTGCGCGTATTGCGGTCGAGCGAAGCGAGCCCCGATGCCCAATCCGTGTTCATCCGTGGTTCTGCAGGTCGATCCCGCGCTCGACGAGGTAATCCTCGATCGCGCCGAGCAGGCGCTCGACGTTTTCCGCGGTGATCCGGCCGATGGTGCCGATGCGGAAGCTGGGCGCCTGCGTGAGCTTGCCCGGATAGATCACCAGGTCACGACTCGAGAGGTAGTCGTAGAAGTCGTCGAATTCGAAGGCGTCGTCTGCCGGCAGCAGGTAGGTCGAGATGATCGGCCCCTGCACCGACTCTTCGAGGTATCCACGAAAGCCCATGGCCGTCATCCCGCGGTGGAGCACTTCGCGATTGTGCCGGTACCGCGCGCCGCGAGCGGCGACGCCGCCCTCGTCGAGCAGCTCGGTGAGGGCCTGGTCGAACGCCAGGATCGCATGGGTCGGCGGTGTGAAGCGGAACTGTCCGTTCTTCTCGAAGCCCTCGAGGCTGGACTGCAGGTCGAGGCTCAGCGATCGTGCCCAGCCGCGCGTCGACGCGAGGGCCGCGCGCCGCGCGATCACGAAGCTGAACCCCGGCACCCCTTCGATGCACTTGTTCGACGACGAGACCAGGTAGTCGATGCCGCACGCCTCCAGGTCGATCTCGATCGCCCCGAAGCTCGACATCGCATCGACGAAGTAGCGACGGTCGCGCTGCTGCGCGACGCGGCCGACCGCTTCGATGTCGTTCATGATCCCGGTGGTCGTCTCGCAGTGGACGATTGCGACATGCGTGATGCGCGAATCGGCGTCCAGCGCCGACGCCACCGCCGTCGCGTCCGGAGGTCGGTTCTCCGGTGATCGCGTCACCGCATACGGTACGGCGAGCATGTCGAGCATCCGGACCATGCGCTCGCCGTACGCACCGTTGGAAACGATCAGCCACTTGCCACCCGGCGGGGTGCAGCTCGCGAAGACCGATTCGATCCCGAAGGTGCCCGCGCCCTGGACCGGAATCGACGCGTACCGTTCATCGTCGGCGCCGGCGATTGAAAGGAGTCGCGCGCGGACCCGCGCGACCGTCTCGATGAACCGCTGGTCGCGCGATCCGAGATCGCGCTGCATGGCCCGCTTGACCGTACCGCTCGTGGTGAGCGGACCGGGCGTGAACAGGATGGGGTCGGTGGTTGGATCGGGATCGATGGGCAGCGCTATGACGTCCGTAGCGACGATCGCGGGAACGCGCCAGTGTAGCGTGCCCGAGGGTACGCGACCGCTGACGCGGGGGCCGAATCCAGCAGATTCGCGCCGGGTGGCTCGCCCAAAGCTGCTGTTGCGATTGCGATGCAGCGCTTCAGCGTCTGTGCCTCGAGGTCATCAGACCGCCCAAACCAATCAGCGCAAGGCTGGCCGGTTCGGGAATGAGGGTGATCCGCACGTCGTCGAAGCCGCCTCGTGTCGCGGTATTCTTGAGATCGATCCGGGCTTGGGGTCCCGGTGGGGTAAACGGGATCGTGCTGCTGTACGCGCCGCCGTTCATTCTTGCGCGGGCTGTCCCGTTAGAGACCTCGATATCAAAGAGGTGCCAGCCGGTGCCGACCCCCGGCGTGCCAACGGTGACGCCGCTAGAGCCACTGGCATTGGGGTTCAACTTCGCATTACCGTTGACGTCGATCCGAAGCCCAAGAGTATGCCTGATCACATTGAGATCCATGATACGAAACTCTATGAATCCCGCTCCGCCGACGATCGAACTGAAATTCATCGCAACGCTGATCATATCGCCGTCGTCAAGTGTGACATGATGCAATATGTCGCCGTTAAAGCCAGTACCGAAGTCCATCCACAGCGCATTGGGCGCGGAATGGGCTACCGGTGCCGTCACATCGATGCTGGAGGTGGTGGGTGTGTCGTACACACCGAAACCGACCTGATTGCCCCACGTGCCGAGGTTTGAGGCTGTGTTAGTCCCGGCATTGGTGGCCGTAAAAGAGTCCCAATTCTCAAAGAAACTTGGGGCGCCCGAGTTCGTCCAAGCCGCACCGCGCGCCGGGTTCGCCAGCGCCGCCGATAGACCGAGCGCCACCAACGCCGCGGTCAGACTTCTCGTGTTTGCCATGGAATCGTTCTCCTTCGTTGACTTGATCGGAGACTTCGTACCCGACGGCGCAGCGCGAGCGCCAGCCCCGACGCCGCCATCGTCAGGCTCGCCGGCTCGGGGATGAACGAGAACTCGACGAACGGCCGGAACTGCGTAAACCCGGCCGGCGCCTCGCCCGAGTACCAGATGCCGCCCACGCCGAGGTCGTTGATGGCGTGAGACTGGTTTTCGTCGGCCATGAGAAGGCCCATCCCGTGGTTGCTTGCCGGGTCGTCGGCCCAGCCCTGCAGAACGCTTTCGGGAATCGTGAAGGTCACCTCCGTGCCCCGCGCCGGATTCTCCTCGGAGGTGAAGGACGAGATGACCTCGGTGCCGGGAGCGGAGAACTCGTCCAGGCCCTCGACGAACGTGTTCCAGCTCGGGTCGGTCTGGTTTTTCTTGTAGTCTCCGCCTTCATCTTCCGGGCAGAGATCGCTCGGTGTTCCGGCGCCGCAGATCCACCAGAGGCCAGAAGAGGGCGCGAACGTGACCACGTTGACCAGCCCCGCCTCGATGGTGAGCCCCGGGGGTTCCGTGAAGAGATGGAACGTCCCGTCCGTCAGGATGTCCGTGCCGGCGTAGGGTGACATGTCGATGTAGACGAGCGACCGGTTGAGCGTGGCGAAGAACTTGCGGGCCTGGAGGTTGTCATTCGGCGCGAAATTGAAGTTCGCTGAGGCCGTGCGGATGTACATGTCCTCGGTGCCGGTGGGAAAGATCTGGGCCGTCAGCGCCCCCGCGTTCGTCCAGGAGGCGCCAAGCGCCGGGTCGACCAACGCCGACGTCAGACCGATGACTGCCAGAACCGCGGACAGGATTCTCATCGGTGCCATGGGCCCCGTTCTCCTTCGAAGACGTGACGGCTCAATGACCGCAAACGAGGTGCCACCGTGCCGCTTTCAGCCTGGATTCACGAGCTCGAGCTTCAAGAGGTGCAGCTGGTTGCCTCCGACGACTACCTGTTCGAGGAAAGTGTCAGGTGGTCAGACCTGCCCGCACCCGGCGACGCAGTGCCAGCGCCAGCCCCCCAACCGCCATCGTCAGGCTCGCCGGCTCGGGGATGAACGAGAACTCGACAAACGGCCGGAACGCCTCTTTGCCGGGCGGCGCCTCGCCCGAGTACCAGGTGGCGCCCACGCCGTTGTCGTTGATGGGATGGTTCTGGTTCTCGTCGGCCATGAGCAGACCGATTCCGTGGTTGCTTGACGGGTCGTCGGCCCAACCCTGGAGCACGCTCTCGGGAATCGTGAAGGTGCCGGTCTCCTCGCCGTTCGCCGGGTTCGTCACCGTCATGAAGGACGCGATCACCTCCGTGCCGGGAGCGGAGAACTCGTCGAAGTTCGCCACGAACGTGTTCCAGCTCGGGTCGGTCTGGTTCGACTTGTAGTCTCCACCATCGTCTTCACTGATGAACCAGAGGCCGGAGGAGGGCGCCATGGTCACGACGTTGACCAGCCCCGCCTCGGTGGTCCGCCCGTCCCCCTGCTCGTTGAAAAGGTGGAACGTCCCGTCCGTCAGGATGTCCAGGCCGGCGTAGGGTGACATGTCGATGTAGATGAGCGACCGGTTGAGGGTGCCGAAGAACTTACGGGCCTGGATGTTGTCATTCGGCGCGAAGTTGAAGTTCGCTTCGGCCGTGCGAATGTACATGTCGTGGAGGCCCGTGGGAAAGATCTGGCCCGTCAGCGTCCCGGAGTTCGACCAGGACGCGCCGAGCGCCGGGTTCGTCACGGCCGCCGTCAGACCGATCACCGCCGCCAGAAACGCGAGCAGGCTTCTTGTCGCTACCATGGGTACCGTTCTCCTTCGAGAGATGACGTGTCAACGGCCTGCAAAGGACATGCCGCCATGCGGCGTCGTGCGCGAAATCACACAATCTGCGATCACAGAGGCATTTGTGCGTCCCTTCCTGTGGCACGTACAGGCGATCCGGTGAGGTCGCGTGACCTCGTGAAGTGCCATAAACGCACCGAATCGAGCCAGTGCGCTCTCCAAGTCCCTGTGTCGCGGCACTTTGTGGCACACAAGCCGGGTGGGGGCCGCTCGCCCGTTTGATGCGCCCATCGCGCCTAACCCGCGTTTCTTGAGCCACCCGTACCCTCGCTTTACCATGAACCGCATCGGACCGATCACCGATCTTAGAGGCAGAACAGGTCGAGGCAGCTTGATTCAGCGTGCACCCAAACTTCGTACCCGGCCGATTCGTGCCGGGCGGGCGAACCGCTCACTGGTGATCGGGATTGCGGTTTCGCTGACCCTGATCGGACTGGTGGCGCTGTGGTCGACCCGAACGGACTCCCAGAAGGCCGCTCCCGCCGTTGACGCATCCGTGGCCACCTCCACCACGACCGCAACCGATCCACCGAGCCCGGACGCGGCATCGACCGAGCCGGACCGACAGGGCCGCGAGTCGTACCTGGATCCGCAGCAGCGTCTGAAACTGTTCGACCTCGAGCGGGCGGACCTGTTGCTGGGCCATGCCCTCGACCCGTTCTACGCCGCCATCCGTGCAGGGGATGCCGCGGCAATGCGATCCGCCCTGGCCAGCGAATTCAGCGGTCGCGTGCCGGACTTGCCGGAAGGGGCTCGCCTGCCGTTGGGCGATCGGCCCTACGCATCCTGGCAACTGCCGATTCGTGATCACCCGATCGACGCCGCATCCGCGGTCGAGTGGCTGACGGAGGTGAGGGCGCACTTCGACGAGGTCACGGCCGTTTCATTCGGGCGCAACCGCAACAGCCCGCAGATCATCGAAGGCCCCGACGCCATGGCGGAAAGCCACGGCGTCTTTCGGATCGCCGGCACGCGCGCCGGAGGCGGCCTGCTGGAGCTGTCCGGCCGGTTCCGGCTCGGCCACAAGGGCATGGATCCGAACCGGGCGGTCCGCGCGGCCTGGATCCACGAACTGGAACTTCAGGAGGTGCAGCTGGTCGCCTCCGACGACTACCTGTTCGAGGAAGTGACCGACTCCTGCGGCATCGACGTCGACGCCCTCCATGACAACTGGAGCGATTCGAATCCGACCAAGCCCGTCTTCAGTGGCGGCGTGTTCCTGGGCGACGTCAACGCGGACACCCACCTGGACCTGCTGGTGACCGGCATCTCCCGTTCCTGGCTCTACCTGGGACACGGCGACGGCACCTTCACCGACAGCGGCTGGAACGGCTGGACCCGCGTGCGGCGAGCAGGTCATGACTTTGCCTACGCCGCCATCTTCGACGCCTTCGGCGGTCGTTCTCCCGAGGTCCTGCACGGCGGCCGATTCTATCGATGGCACAAGGGGTTCAACACGCTCGTGCACGCCGAAGGTATCGGCACCGTGCCCAACGCGGACGTTTCGCTGTGCGACTACGATCGCGACGGTCACACCGACCTGTTCCTCCTGAACTGCGGAGCGGCGCCCCCGGCCGGATCGCGCTTCGAATGGTTCGACGACGCCCGCGTCAACGGTCGGGGGAACGTGCTGGCCCGTAATGTCGGGCGTCGCGGCTTCGAGGACGTGACCGCCGCGACCGGGGCCTCGCCAGGCCATGGGCGCACTTTCGCCGCGACCTGGTTCCACGCCAATGACGATCTGTGGCCCGATGTCTTCGGAGCCAACGAGTTCGGCCGCAACGTGTTCCTGGTCAATCGCGACGGCACCTTCGAGGAGGCCGAGGAGGTCGACAAGGTCTTTGGCGGCTATTCCATGGGGGTGACCAGCGGGGACATCGACGGCGACGGAGCCATCGACCTGTACGTGGCCAACATGTACTCCAAGGCGGGGCAGCGGGTCTTCAGCCACCTTGACCTGAGCGTGTACCCGCAAAGCGCCCGGCGCATGTTCATGTCGTCGGTCATGGGCAACCGGTTCTACCGTTCGCTCGGCGACCTCACGTTCGAAGACCGCAGCGTCCCGGGCGGCGTGCATGCCGTCGGCTGGGGCTGGTCCGGAGCGCTGGCCGACTTCGACCTGGACGGCTGGCTCGACGTGTACGCCCCGTGCGGGCACACCTCTGTCAACGCGATCCGCCCCGACGGGTGAGGGTGTCTCTGGCAGGCTGTGGCTGCGCAGCCATTCAATACGAAGATGCGACTCGAGGCGCCGCGGCAGGTCGACGACCGCGTGGGCGAGTTCTGGCTCGAGAACCCGTTCGACTTCGAGCGGCTGCGGAACTTCAACCTCTCGATGTACGAGCGCAATCGCCTGTTCCTCAGCCGTGGGCGAGGCGTGCTAGTTGACGCGTCGCACCTGAGCGCAACCGATCACACGTCCGATTCGCGCGCCGTGGCGGTGGGCGACCTCGACGAGGACGGCCGCCCCGATCTGATCGTGCGCAGCGTCGGCGGAGGACCGCTGCGGGTGTTTCTCAACCGCATCCGCGGCGGACGATCGCTGCACGTCACGCTAAGGGGCACACGATCGAACACGGACGGCATCGGGGCCCGCATGGTGCTTCAGGTCGGCGACCGCAAGTTGCGCCGCGACCACTTCCCGCAGAACAGCCTCCTGTCCCAGAACGCCAACGAGACGATCTTCGGCCTCGGCAACCATCGCGGCCCGTTCGAGCTCACGATTCGATGGCCCTCCGGCACGGTCCAGGTCCTCGGGGACCTGGAGCCCGGACGCATCCGGGTCGTCGAACCGGACGAGGGTTCGGGGTCGGACGACTGACGGTTGAAAGCCGGAGATTTTCCGACTTCCGGCCCGATCACGGCACGCTCATCAGGTCGCGCTGCGGCACCTGTCCCGCGGTGATGCGAAACGCGTCGAGCATGCCGTCGAAGTGGTCGGTCATGCCGCTGCCGGCGCGATGATTCGCGCCGACCGCGAGATCGACGGCAAGGTAATGCTGGGTCCATACCTTGTCGGGTTTTCGAATGCCCTCGACGGTGGGGTGCTGCCGATCCGGCCCGGCCCACTCGGTGCCGGTCACGTCCCTGCCGTTCAGGAACAGCCGCCACGCCTTCACGTCGACGCCGTCGACACGGATCGCGACGCTGGCCCATTGCCCTGACCGATGGACGCCCTCGGCCTCCGCGCGTTCGAGGTCGATCTCGACGCAGCCGGGCGCGCCGCCGTAATTGCCGCGCTGGCAATGCACGAATCGTTTCGTTCCGGCGGCGATTCGGCCGCCGTAGCTGAACCGGTCGGCGCCGTCGTGCCGCTCGGGACCGCCCTCGGCGCCGTACAGGTACTGATCGGCGTCTGAAACCCGGCCGTCCCACCGGAACGAGATCTCGATCGTGTGGTCGGTGAAATACAGCGCGCCGAGGTGACTCGAGCCCATGTGCTGCGTGGGGCCGGTCCGGCTGCTGCGCCCGGTCTTCTCCAGGATGACGCCTTCCTTCCTGTCCCGCAGGTCGAGCGCGGCGCGATTGGCCACGACCTTCGGAAGGTCGGGCGCGTCAAGAGTCCAGAGCCGTTGTGCGGACAGGCGACCGTGGAAGGCGTCCGACGCCTGATTCTTCGCCAGCCGGCCGCGCCCCTCGTCCATGGTCAGATCGATCAACCGCGTGAATCGACCGGGCGGCGCGGCGCGCGGCAGGCCGTTGATCTCGCACAGCACGTCGATGTACCGGTCGGTCTGATCGGCGTAGGGCGTGCCCGGCCGCAGGCTCGGTGGCGTCCAGGCGTAGAAGAACGTCCCGTTGGTGAAGAACCAGACGTAGCGGTCGGTCTGGTTCATGGCCGAGGTGTATTGCGCCCTGAACGCGTCGGGCGCGTGGATGTCGGGATAGTTCCCGAACGCGGCCGCGCCAAACCGCGCCCAGAGATCAGGATGCGCCGTCCGCCGGTAGGCGTAGCCGTCCGGTTTGCGGACTCGATCGTACGCGTGCCGGTATGACTCGGGCGTCGTGATGTAGTAGCCGGCCTCGTATCCGTCGATGATGCGCGCGTCGCGGTACGCCTCATCGCTCGCCACGGCTTCCAGCATGCCGTCGCAAAGCGCCGGGAGCAGGTCGTACCCCGGGGTCGATGCGGTCCCCAGGGCGTAGGTCATCAGGATCGTGATGTCGGGGTACTCGCCGAGCACGGCGGTCATGAGACGTCGCGCCCGCTGCCTGACCTGCTGCCTGACCTCGTCCGCGCTGCGGCCCTGCCGGAGATACATGTGCGATGCCAGGTGCGGTCCGGCCCCGCCGGAATACTCCTCGACGTCGAACCAGAGCCCCATGAAGCCGGCGTCCCGCGCGAGCCTCGCGTAGCGTGCGTAGCTGGCGAGGACGTCGGTCCAGTCCTCGAAGAAACCGCGCGCGGGATCCTCGCGCGGACCGGTGAAGGTGACATTCAGGAAGTTGTGCCTGAAACGCCGGAAGTCCGTCGCCTTGAAGATGCGCAGGTTGTGCTCGTAGTCCGACTCGCCGAACCGGCCCGGACCGACCTGAAGGCCGCGATACGGCCGGATCAGCGCGCCGTGAAACGGCATCTCCTCGAGCTTCTGAATCGCCAGGGGCAGGTTGAAGTCCACCAGGTCCAGGTGCCAGCCCAGGGCCCTGGCCTGCCGGTCGGGTGGGTCGTACCGGTACAGGCCTGCAGACGTCACGGTCCCGCCATCGGGATTGGTGACGGTCAGATCGACCGGGCCGTGCCAGTTTCCGACGGTGCGGGGCGCCATGCATTCGAGGGTCGTCGCGTCGACCACGCGCACGTTGCCGGCCGGTTGCGGACCGAAGCGAACGCGCGCCCCGTCCCTGAAGTTGCTTCCCCGCAGGACGACCCGCGCGCCGCCGCGGTGGCTTCCGCGCGCCGGCCGGGCCGCGGACACGGAAGGCGGCGTCCCGAAGAAGAAGCCGTCGGGACGGGTCGCGCTGCCTTGCGGACCGGTCACCTTCACGTCCACCCGGCCAATGGCCTTCGGCTCGGGAGGCCGGCACGTGAGGGTGTACGGATCAGGGTTCCGGACGTCCGTCGCCGGCAGCGCGCCGAACGTCACCGTCGTTCGATCATCGAAGTTGCCACCGCGGATGGTGACCGTCGAAGTCGCTCCCGGCCGGCCGGCGGAGGGTTCGATCGATGCGATCCGCGGCGATCGGGACGCCGGTTCGAGCGGCGTCCCGAACGGCACGGCCTGCTCGCTCCAGCGCACGTAGTCCAGATCGAACTGCGCGTCCCGGCAGGTCTTCGCGTTGACCGTCAGATGGAATCGTGACGCACTCTCGGCATGCTCGCGCGTGGTGTCCACGTATTTCCTGGCGCCGGCGGGGCCGCTGACCCAGCTTTCGAGGTGGTACTTCCCTTCGCCGGCGTCCTCGAGAACGTGGCGGACCGTGATCCATTGGTTCGCGTCCCACCGACCGGTCGTGGTCGGCGGCGCGGTCTCGCCGGACTGGCTCGGTCGGCGGCAGCTCGTATGGACGACCGGCTCGTCGCCGAACCTGTAATGGCCGAGGCTGTCGCGCAGCCAGAAGCGGTTCGAAAGCTGGTAGACCGAGAGAAAGAACTGGTACCACTGCTTCGGATCGCCGCCGATGCGCCGGCAGCGCACCCGGTACTCGATCGTGCAGGGCCCGTCGAAGAACGGACCGACCGGCGGCGTCATGCCGGAGGTGGCCGGCGCGGGTCGGCTCGGCCCGTCGTAGGTCATCACGCCGTCGCGCACGGAGACGAAATCGCCGAGGAATCCCTGGCCGGTATCCGTCCATCCGGCGTCACCCGGAAGCACGTTGGCTTCGTAGCCCCCGTCGGCCGGCACGCCCTCGCCCGACCACACGGTAGGCGAGGCCAGTGTTAGAATGCAAGCCGTCAGACACTTCGAGCAGATCGATGGAGATATTTGCAATGAATGCATGCGACCTTCGGCATTGTATCGTCGGCGGCCCGGTCCGCGCCGTGATGCTCGCCGCGCTGTTGCTGGCATCGCATCCGTGCCTCGGCGCTGCGACGGCGACTGACAAGAAGCTGATCTGCTACGGCTGGGGGGTGCCCGACACGGCGGCGCTGCGACGCGATATCCGTGACATGGAGCAATACCCCTTCGACGGTCTCGGGTTCCGCATCAAGGGCCGCTACGCCGATGGGGAGACGCCGATCGCCTACTACGCGTTCCGGCCGGATCGCATCGAGTCCGCGTGGCTCGAGGCAGACCGCGAGAACCTGCGTCAAGTGAAGTTCGATCGCTTCACCGACAACTTTCTGGTCATCAACGCGGCGCCGGGCACGGTCGACTGGTTCGACGACGAGCACTGGCGGACGGCGATGCACAACGTGTCCGTACAGCTCGAAGCGGCGCTCATCGTCAACGTGAAGGGCATCCTGTTCGACCCGGAGATCTACTCTCTGCGCGGCAGCATGGCCCCCCTTTGGCGCCCGAAGCCGCTTGCGGAGGACCCGGCGCTCTTCGCCCGGTACGCACGCGCCGCGCGGCAGCGCGGCCGCCAGTTCACCGAAACGATCGGCCGGAAGCTGCCCGACGCGGTTGTGCTCTGCCTGATCCAGGCGAGCTACGCCGTCACCAAGAGCGGCGCGCTCGACGCGGCCGACGCGATGGCCGCGCTGGCGAAGACCAATTACGCGCTGCTGCCGGCGTTCCTCGACGGCATGCTCGACGGCATTCCGCCCGGCATGCGCATCGTCGACGGCAACGAGGCGGCCTACAAGTACGCGACCGCCGAGCAATACGACGCGGCCCGGCGTCTCATGAAGGAGCAGTCGCTCGCGGTCATGGCGCCGGAGAACCATGGCAAGTACCGCAAGCACGTCGAAGCGGGCCAGGCGCTATACATGGATCTCGTCTTCGCCGGTCGCGCGCCGCTGCCGGTCGAAGCCCGGCATTTCGAGGATCGCGTCTACCACGCGATGCGCACCGCCGACACGTACGTGTGGTGCTACGGCGAATCATGGCTCTGGTGGCCGCCGTCGAAGCGCCGCCTGCCGGCGGGCGCGATCGAGGCCGTCCTCAATGCGCGGGACCGCCTGGCCGGCGCCGACGCGGCAGCGCGGCGCGACCTGTCCAGGGCCGTGTCGCCGACGGACATCACGCTGCCGAAGGCCGTCGTCCCCCGGGTCGATGCGAACTCCGCCCCCCCCGTCATCGACGGCGACCTTTCCGACGCGGCGTGGCGCGCCGCGCTGCGAATCGGTCCGCTCATGGGGCGGCAGCAGATCAAGGCCCGGGCCCCGACGCACGTGATGGTGAGCTACGACGACGAGCATCTCTACGTGGCGTTTGACTGCCGCGAGCCGCACCTCGGCGAAATCCGCATTGCCGGCGAACGCCGAGACGGCAAGATTCACGACGGCGACGCGGTCGACCTGTTCGTCGCGCCGGGACCGCAGCCTCTGCCGTTCTTTCACTTCGCGGTGAACCCCGCCAACACGCAGTGGGACGCGCTGTCGAACGTCGACTGGCGGCTCCTGGCGCGGGACGTGGCGAACTTCGACGCGACGTGGCGAAGTGCCGTCCGAAAGGACGACACCGGCTGGACCGTGGAGATCGCCGTCGCGTGGCAGGACATGGGCGTCACCGCGCCGGAGCCGGACAGAACGCTGAGGGCCAACGTCGGCCGGAAGCGCCGCGCCAGGGGATGGGAACTGCAGTCCTGGGCGCCGCAGATGCGCGGTTCGGGCTTCGACTACGGTGTGGAGTATCATCGGTTCGGCACGTGGTCCTTCGGCACGGCGCCCTGACGGGTTCCTCGACACTTCGACACTTCGGCACCTCAACACAAGGTCATGCCCATGGCAGGTTCCCCCGACGGCAGGCGGCGACGCACGGTCATCTACAACGATGACGGCGGCGGCATCGAAATGGGCGCCGAAGGCGATCCGGTGGCGCGGCTGCGCGAGTACGCGGACCGCGCGCTCGAACACATCCGGCTCGACAGCTTCGCCCTCTCGGTGGCCGAGCCGGACATCATGTTCTGCCGCAGCGAGGCCGGCGAGACCGTCGGGCGCCGCTTCGCGAACCTCGAGGACATCAAGGTTTCGCACATGCGCGATATCGCGAAGACGATCGCGGCCCTCGAGAAGCAGGGCACCGATTCACTCACTGTGATCGCCGATCGAGTGCACGAGCACGGCGTCGAGTTCCTCGCGGAGATGCGCATGGGCGACACGCACGTCTGCCAGGCCGATCCGGCCGACGCGTTCTGCCCGCAGCTCACGATCGATCATCCCGAGTGGATCATCCGGCGCAGCGACGCACTTCCGGAGCACATCAGGGAGACCGCGCTGGATTATTCCTTTCCCGAGGTCCGCGCCCACCGGCTCGCGATTCTCCGCGAATTGGCCCACCGCCCGGAGGTCGACGGCGTGGAGCTCAACTTCATCCGCTGGGGCAAGCACTTCGTGCGCGAGGAAGCGCCGGAGAAGGCGCCCATCATGACCGGGTTCGTCGGCCAGGTGATCGAGATCCTCGCCGAGGCGGCCGGCGCGCGCGGACGCGAGCACCTCGCCCTCGGCGTGCGCGTCCCCTCGACGCTCGACGAGTGCCGCGACGCCGGCCTCGACCCGCGGACCTGGGTCGGCCGCGGCTGGCTGGACTACCTGGCCGTCAGCGATTTCAACTACAGCGATCCCCAGATTCGCATGGAGCCGTTCGCGGCGTTCACCCGGGACACGGACTGCGCGCTGCTCGTCCAGATGGGCGACATGATCGGCGGCGTCTGGCAGGGCAAGCCTTCCCTGAAGGATCGCGATCGCGGCCTGGCCATCATGATGGACAACTACCACGGCCTGCTCAACACCGATGCCGAGGCCAGGGCCGCGGCCCTGAACGCGTACGCCGGGGGCGCCGACGGCGTGTCGTTCTGGAATATCTGCTGCAACATGGTCGACGGCGCCAAGTGGGGCGGCCCCGATCACCGTGCCCGGATGTTGAGCTGGATGAACACCGTGACCTCGCCGGAGGCGGCGCGGTCCGGTCCGCGCCATTATCACTTCCTTCCGATGTGGAAGTGGGCCGAGACGCCCCAGCGCAACTACGCCGTCAATCGACAGCACCACAGCCCGACCGGCAACACGAACTGCCGGATCCTCACGTTCGGTCCGGATCGCGCCGGATCGCGGCAGGCGTACCGGTTTCTCATGGCCGACGGTCAGGACGGGAAGCGCGAAGGCACGATGCGATTCCAGATCTTCTACATCGAGCCCGCGGACGAAATCGCGCTGGACATCAACGGCCGGGCCGTCCCGCCGGGCGCCGTGCGGCGCGATCATCAACCCGAAGCCGATCCCCCGGCGACCTGGTTCGAGCTATCGCTCCACGACTGTCCGTTGCTGCAGTTCGACAATGAACTGGGCATCACGCCCGGCCCGCTGCCCGCGCGCGCACACCCGCCTTACATGGAAGAGTTGGAAGTGTTCGTGTCGTGACGCGTCGGGGTTCAATCGTGGCGGGCGGAGCTCCCGCCGCTTTGTTCAGCCAGGCAACCGATCACTGCCTTGGACGGACTTCACCCTTGACCGCGAAACCGATGAGCGAGCAGATCTCGTTCGGTGACGCGTTGGTCGCCGTAAAACGTAACTCGAACCAGTCGGCGCCCGCGACGTGCCCCGTGAGATCGAATTCGGCGCTCCGCAGGTTGCGCTGCCGGCTGATCGTCGTGAACTTGTCGCCTCCGTCACTTCGGCGCACGCTGATTCCGTTCACGTTGCGGCGATAGGTCTCGGCGTCGTCCGGTTTCTGTTTCATGAGGTCGGCCTCCGCGTACGTGAAGTTCACGCCCGTGAGCTTCGCCGTCGAGAATACGGCGCCCGGCTCGGCCGAAAACCGCCACACCGCGCGGCCTCTCGCTTTCGGGCCGAGATTCAGCCCCCACATCCCGGGATGAAAGCCATCCACTGATTTCGCGTGGAGCACCGATTTCCCGCCGTTGTAGGCCATGTAATCGGAGTATGAGAACGTGCCGGGCGCGTAGACGAGTCGCTCCTGGAGGACGTCCAGAGACTCACCGATCTTGCGTCGGGCCATCGACCGTTCCGCGATGTATTCGTTGTCCGGGTGGTCGATGAGCGCAAGCTCCTGCTCGTAGTTCGTCCGCATCGTCTCGAGCAGCTTCGGGTCGCGCGTCCTGGCGAACTCGGTGTACGCGTGCAGGGCTCCAAGATGCAGTGCCGCGACGCGCTGAGCCTTGGCGACCCAATCGATTCGTTTGAGCAGATCCGCGTCCGCACCCGACGACACGGCGTCCTGGATCTCCTCCACGGCCTGATCCAGCAGCTTCTGTGCCTCACTGACAACCTGCGGACCGAACACGCGTGCGCATTCGTCCGTGCCGCCGTAGTAGGGCGTCGGTCCCGCCATGGTGCTCTCCAGGAGCTTGTAGTAATCGAGCATCGTCCGGGCCGCCGGGCCGAACGCAAGCGAGCAATACTCCCGGACCAATTCATCCACATCCAGCGCGGGATCCCAGCAGAGCCGCGCGTAGAGGTAGAAATTCATGCCCTGGTTGCCCCAGTGCGTGTGCGTCTCGCTGTACATGCCGGTGACGCCGTGGGCGGCGAAGTACGGGAAGTCAACCTTCATGGAGTGGGCCACCGGGTAGTAGACCCAGTCACTGTACGACCCGTAGTACATGTAGAGATGGATGGGATTGCCGTATCGGGACCAGTTCGCCAGGGCATCATGGAAGCGCTTCTGGTTCGGATGGGTGATCGGCTGCGAGCGGTCCACGCTCCACTGCGGAATCCAGAACATGACGTTCTTTTCGGGCTTGATCCTGATGGGCGTGCCGACGCAGTGGTAATCGGCGTAGAACGTGACGTACCGGTCGGGAAACTCATCGGCAATGGCCCTGGCCACCTCGTTGGCCAGCTCCAGGATCAGGTCCGAATGGTTGCCGGGGGCGAAACGAAGCGGCGCGCAGCGGTCGCACTCACAGAATCCCTCGTTCCCGTCGTTCGGGCTGATGCAGGCGTACTTGGCGTTGCTCGACCGCAGCCAGGACCGACCCGTCTCGACGGCCTTGCGAATCACTTCCGAGTTCGTGGTGCACAGTTGGCGGGTCTGGCGTTTTCCCTTGTACAGTCCGAAGAATTCCGGGTGCTGGTCAATGAGCTCTTTCGAAACGATCTGGTGGTAGGTGTGTCCCGAACCGGCGTGGCGGGTGCCGCCGAGGCGGACGCGTCGGCCCCACGCCCGCGCGCTGTTGGCAAACTGCGAGTAGGGCGACTCCTGCCAGTTGTCATCCATGGCCTTGGGGTCGAATCCCAGGCCCGCACGGCGCTCGAAGTAAGGCGCAACGATCTGCGTGCCCTCCGGCAGCGAGACCGTCTTGCGCGCCGGGACGATCTCCCACGCCGGCGTCGGCTGGAGCCAGCGGACGCCGAGCTGCTCGAGCAGCGTGTAGACGGCGTGGCCGGTAGCCGCATCGGAGTCGTAAAGCAACCTGCTGCCGCGGCCGATCACGATGACCGTGTCCCCGGTGACCGTGATCGCCGCGGATTGCTCGCCGAGGTCTCGGCGCTGCCGCAACGACTCGCGCACCGCCAGACCCCGCGCCGTCCTGCCAATTTCGACACAGGCGCCTTCCGGGCGATCGCGCTCGACCGCGATCGGCAGCAGAGCGCCGGACATGCGCCTCAGGCAGCGCTGCAGGTCGGCGGCGGCCGCCTTTTCGATGGGCCTGGCCTCGTCGGGGACCACGATCGCGGCCATGGGCTGCCCGTCCCTGATCAAGGTCAGACCCGGACACACGGCGGGCCATCCGAACACAGCTGCCGCAAGGATCAGCGCGATTCGAACTGAATGCCTGGTGTCACGCTCAGGTGAACGGTCGTGGTGAAGCATCACGGGAGCCTTGTCGTGTAGAAGGTCGAAGGTAGAAGGTCGAAGGTCGAAGGTCGAAGGTCGAAGGTCGGGGGTCGGAGGTCGGAAAACTGATGATCGCCACAAGAATCCTTGACAGATAAGATCTTCCGACTCTCCGAATTGCATTCTACGTTTTGCGATTCCCGCCATCCGATAGCGGATCGCTTCCATCACTGATCGGACCTTCGGTGTACAGGGACTCGATCGGGATGACCCGGACCTTGTTGCTGCCTTTGATCCGACCGGTTTTCCGGTCGTACGCGAAGTCGAATCGGGCACAGACCTCTTCGACCGTGGTGTGATAGAAGCGTTCCAGGAAACCGATATCACCGAGGGTGCCGAGGCCATAGGCAATGATGGCGTTGCCGCGATCGAACGTGCAGAACGGGTGGTCCACCCGCAACGGACCCGGAGCGCGGTGATAACGTGAAGGATCGGATGGCTGCTTCCAGATTCGCCCCTGGACATAGGGCGTCAGGGGCTCGGTTTCGATCGTGTCGACGTCGTCGAGACTCTCCAGGTTCTTGAAGTGCCGGAATGTCGCGCCGCCATCGCTGCTGATGGCGCAGCTGAGACGGTGCCGTGGGTAGCCGCTCATGGCCTCCCACCTCGAGCCGTGACACCAGATCAGGAGAAGGTCGTCGCTCCCCGGGAGGCGCTTGACGCACAAGGGGCCCGAGCCCTGAACGTCGGTCGGCTCCGACTGCTGCCACGTTTCGCCTCCGTCCTCGGAGCACGAACGGAAGATCCTCCCCAGGCCGCTGAAACCCAGCATGACAAGCTTGCCGTCGGACTGCTCGGCGATCCCGTATTCGCCGATGCCATAGTTGCCTCCCCGTCCACCATCGATCGAGGCGTACACCTCGTTGAAGCTGCGTTGCCAGGTGGCTCCCTCGTCATCGCTGTAGCGGGCCGTCACGATGGCCAGGTTGTAGGCATAGGCGTTTCTGAAACGCTCGCCCGCGAGGGTGAAATTGTCGAAATCTCCGGTCGGTGACGGTCCGATCAATCCGGCACAGGGAATGATCAGCCGTCCGCTGGACAACTGGTGCAGTTGGTCGAAATAGGGATGCTCGCGTGGCCGCCGGGCGTTCAGCGCGACTCCCGCGGACCAGGTCTTTCCTTCGTCGCTGGATGCATGGAATGTCGCCTTGATCCGGGCGCTTCCCTGGTTGAAGTCCCACGCGGTCTGCTCCTGCACCATCCCGAGCTTGCCGGATCGCATCCGGACGAGGGACGGGCACAGGAAGCCGACCAGGTCCGAGCCATCCTCGAGACGAAGTGACACGGGGTCGGACCACGTCCGACCGCCGTCCTTCGAGAAATTGGCCTGCAGCGGATGGGGCGGCGGCCAGTTGCTCCCCACGCCCCAGATCCACATGATGCTTCCATCGCGCAGAGGGATCATGCTGCCGCAGTTGGGGCTTTGGCAGACCGTGGAGCGCGCGATCACGTTGGAAGAGGTCGATATCGGCATGAACGTGTTTTCTTCCTGTGAGAAATACTCTAGTAGGGGTCGAAGAACGTCAGGTCGGCGCCGAAGTTGTCCATCGCGACCACTTCGTCGCCGCGCAGACGCACGCGGATATCGCGCAAGCGATGCTTCAGCACGATCTCCTGCATCGGTCGATCGAAAAACACCGTGATCGGGGCGTCCACGCGCGGCTTGGGGATGAACAGATGCTCGCCGGCGAAGCGCCAGCGACCGTCGTGGCCGGCAAGCGAGAGCGCTTCGCGATCGACCCAGGGCGGGATGCGCACGAACAGGGGGCCCGGACGCTTCACCGTGATGCGAAGCCCGTCCTGTGTATAGGGCGATGCCACCTCGATCTCCGGAGTCCTCCGATCGAACAGCAGGTTGACCCGGTGTCCGGCCTGGTCGAATCGCGTCGATTCGCGGACCACCTCGCACAATGAGCCCACCGCCCCGCCGACGATGTCCATGTTGAAGATCACCCGATCGAACCCGACGGGGCGATGGCCGTACGGCGCGGGCGTGCCGAAGGCGCCCAGGTGCCGTTCGGCGAGACGGCGCTTGCCGTCGGCGCCCTCGGGGTTGGGTGGTTCGACGATGAAAGACGTGTCCTGCAACTGCGACGGCAGAAGGTGGGCTCGGACGATCCGCTCGGCGTCGTGGAAGCAACCGGGATAGCCCCATCGGCCCAGGATCAGGGCCGTCTCGACGATGTCCCCCGTGTTGTTCGACTCGCCCAGGTCCGTGTTCTCGTCGGGGCAGATGCTGCTTTCGATCGACCAGCCCAGTGGGTCACGGACCTGCTGGAGCCCGTTGTCGTAGAACGCGCGCACGCGATTCATCAGCGTGGCATCTCCCATCAGGTCGGCCAGCTGCGCCAGCGACGACATCACGCTGGTGGTGGAATGGACATGGCTTCCGAAGATTTCCGGGTCGTATCCTCCGTCGTCGCGGAAGAACTCGTCGACGGCCTTCTGCTTCAGCGCCAGGGCCAGCTCCAGGGCAGAGCCGTTGCCGGTGGCCCGGTAGTACTTGACCAGCGGACCGATCAGGCGGGCCTCGCCGAAAATGAAGTTGTCCTTCTCGCCAAGCACCAGGCCCCACCGTTCGAAATCGCGGCGGTCCCAACGGCGTCGCGGATGCCACATGCGCATCACCGTCGCGATCATCCGCTCGGCGATACCGCGGGCCTGCCCGCTGTCCCGATATCGGGCCAGCGCGTACAGGGCGTGCATCCCCTCTCTCGTGTTGTGGGGCAGGAAGTTGACCAGCGGCCCGCCGATCACCTGGCGATTCAGGGGCAACGGCAGCGGGCCGCTGAACGAGAAGAACGCCGCCCGCGCGTGATGGTGCACGGCCTGCTCGTCGATCTCGACCCCGGCAACCGCCTCGGCGGCGAGCAGGGCGTTGAGGTGCCGGCCGGGCACGTGCGATTCGCTGTGCGAGGCGTTGAAGGACAGGCGCGCCTCGGGCGCGAGCACCGATTTGAAAAAGGGAATATTGTCGTCGTCAGCATTGAACACGCGCTGCATCGTCTGGCAACCCTGCGCGATCGCCCCCTGCAGATCGATGCTGTTGACATGTTTGAGTTTACCCACGAGCGTACTCGTTCATCCCGGGCCGGTTCCCACCCTATCACGAAAGCGTGCCCATGACCTCAATCCCCGGCTGCCACCTCGCCTGCGTTTGCCTCGGTCTGATGTCGATTTCGATCCCCCCGTCGGACGCTGCGCAACTGACGCTGGCCGAGAACGGCAGGACCGCCTACCGGATCGTGGTCGGTGACGATGCGATCGAGCCGGAGAGGACGGCGGCGAAGGAGCTGAAGACCTGGCTGGAGCAGGTCACGGGCGCCACGTTCATGGTGAACGGCGCCGGCGCGGGTCCCAGGATCCTGGTCGGCCCGTCGGCCGAGGCCAGGCGGCTGGCGGCGGACGTCGACTGGGATGCTCTGGGCAAGGAAGGGACGGTGCAGAAAACGGCCGGGCGCGACCTCGTGCTGGCCGGCGGCAGGCCGCGCGGCACGCTCTATGCCGTGTACAGCTTCCTCGAAGACACCGTCGGATGCCGTTGGTGGAACGCCACGGAAAGCGACATCCCGAAGCGGCCGACACTGCAGGTCCCGGCGCTCGACGAGACCTATGTGCCGCCTTTCCGATACCGGTTGACCTGGAACTACGAGAACCACGACAAGCCGCGCCTTCGCGCCCGGCAGAAGATCAATTCCGGCGAGCAGATCGGTCCCATCCCCGAGGCGTACGGCGGCAGCGAGACCATCATCAACGACGGTCACGGTCTGGGGAAGATGATCACGGCCGAGGAATATTTCGAGGATCATCCCGAATGGTTTCGCTACAGCCGCAAGGAAGGCCGGCGGGTCCGTGGCGAAGATACTCACCCGGTTCACTGCTATACCAACGAAGCGCTGCGCCGTGAGACGGCGCGCGTCGTCATTGGGCTGCTCGAGGAGCACGCGTCCCGCAGCAACGTGATCGACGTGAGCCTGGCCGACTCCGGCTCGATGTGCGAATGCGATCCCTGCATCGCGCTGCGGCGCCGGGAATCGTCCGAATCGGGCGTGCTGGTGCATTTCGTCAACGGCATCGCGGAAGAGGTGGAGGCCCACGACCCCGACGCGACGCTCACGTTCCTGGCCTACTGGACCTCGAACAAGCCCCCCAGGTTCGTCAGGCCCCGCCGCAACGTCGTGCCCCGCGTGGCCACCATGGACAAGCGCCATGACCGCTCGGTGAGGGACTACAAGCTGCAGCGCCGGTACATCGAGAAGTGGAGCGGGATCTCGCGCGAGCTGTTCATCTGGGACTACGCGGTCAACTTCCACGACTACCTGCTGCCCCATCCGAACCTGTCGGCGTTCAACGACACGCTGCGCTTCTACGAGGAGCAGAAGGTCACCAGCATCTTCATCCAGGCTCCGCACGACATTGTCGGCGACTTCCCGAGCCTGCGCATGTACCTGCAAACGAAGCTGATGTGGAACCCGCGGCTCGACGGTCGCGCGATCATCGAGCAGTTCATGCGCGGCTTTTACGGCGCCGCGGCGCCGTACCTGCTGTCCTACGTCGACCTGCTCGAGAAGGCGGCGCGGCGAGACGGCGTCCTGTTGAGCTGCTACCACCGGGGTACCTACCACTGGTTCAGGCCGGACGACATCGACCAGGCCACGCTTCTGTGGGACCAGGCGGCGAACGCGGTCAGGGACGACGAGGTGCGGGACCGGCGCGTTCGGCGGGCGCGCCTGCCGATGGACATGGTCTGGCTGAACCGCCACCGCATGCTCAAGCGCCGTGCGCACGACCGCGGACAGGCATTCCGTGGGCCGGAGGATCCCTACCGGGCCACGGAGCAGTACATCAGGACGGCGCAGTCGTTCGGCGCCAACAGCTCCTCTGAGGGATCGGGCTTCGAACGCGTCATCCCCGGACTGATGAGCCGTTATCCGCGCCCGGGTCGGGTTCCGCGCCGTTGTCAGGATCTGCATCCCGCCCGGTGGGAAGACATCCAGGACAACATGTTCGAACTCGGCTTCGAGGGCGGATGGACCCAGAACTTTCAGCATTATCCGAAGGCCGAGCTTGCGCGGATCGTGGACGACCCGTCCGCCTCTGACGGCAGGGCGGCGCGGATGCCCGGCGGCCACCGCAAGGAGGCGATCCGTTACCTGGTCGGCCGGGAGATGACCGGCCGGTGGCACGTCTACGTCGTGGGTCGCATCGAGGCGGCGGAGCCGAAGGAGATGGCGTTCATCGCCGGGATCTATCACAAGGAGGACATCGGCGAGATCGCCCGGATCATTCCGGCCCACGACCCGGCCAGGACGAAGGGGTACGAAACCCACTACCTGGGCGTCCACGACCTGCTCCGCGGCGCCGAGATCTGGGTGACGCCGCCGGAGGACGAAACCATCGAGGCGGTCTGCATCGACCGGATGTTCCTGATCCACGACGGGGCGGAAGGTCGGTAGGTCGAAAAGTCGGAAGGTCAAATGAGTCGAAGAGTCGGAGCAAGCGTCCCCCTTGCAAGGGTGGCCGGGGTCGAGCGAAGCGATCCCCCAGGGACACCATCTCGGCGCGAGGCTTGCAGCGTTTTCGATTGGCTTCACTGATCTTGCCGAACACCGAACACTGAACACCCTGGTCTGGGTTGCAGACGTCAGCCCGCGCCGTTTTCATCCGTGGTTCGTGGAAGCGCGTGCGCCGGCTTACGAAATGTCACCGCAATCGGACTCGTAGAACGCGCGCGCCGCGGCGGCCTCCTCGTCGGAGAACGGCTCGTAGGGTGGAAGAAGCCGGCGCGGGGATTGCGGATCCACCAGCCAACTGTTCAGTTTGTCCCAGGCACCGTCGATCTTCGGGCCCCTGACGTGGCGGCCCAGGCCGTCGTGAACCTGCAGGAAGCGCCGCTGCATCGTGAACGCGCTGTCCAGGTCGCCGCGCCGGCCCGCCTCGTACAGCTTCCGCGTCAGTTGCGGAAACAACGGGGCGAGGCTGTTGATCAGCGAACACTCTCCGTGGAGACAGCCGTAGGGAAACGCGGTGGCCAGGAAGAAATGCTGAAGCTGCGGCACCCGGGTCACCAACGCGCGAATCTCGGCCATGTTCTTGGTGCTGATCTTGGTCGCCACCAGGTTGGGCACCGCCTCGACGACACGGGTGTAGTCGTCCGGGTTCATCGTGTTCATGCCGCGACCGTAGTTGTAGTGCAGGAACTGCGCGTCGGGATACGCGCCGCAGATCTGCTCGAAGCATGCCACCTTTTCGGATTCGGACAGCTTGCCCCAGGACGGCAGCGCGACCTGGAACATCCGGGCGCCCCGGTCATGCGCGTAGCCGATCCGTTCGATCGCATGGCCGACGGACAGGGTGATCACGCCCACCTGGGGATGAAGTCCCGGCTTGAGGGCGAGGTCGAGAAACACGTCCACGACGCGCCGGTACTGCGCATCGGTCATCGCGTGGCCCTCACCAGCGGTGCCCATCACGTACAGATTGGTGAAGCCGAGATCGAGCATCCGTTCGGCGTGCTTGCGGAACATCGGCTCGTTCAGCTCGTAGTGCTCCGTCCACGGCGTGTTGACGCCGTGGAGCAACGCCTGGGGATATCGTCTCACGGTCATGAAGAAGGCTCCTCGATCGGCATGATAGCGGCGCGCTTTGCTAAGCTTTGTCTGGTCGCGGCCATTCCGGCTTCGGCCAGGGACACGCTTCCATGAGCATCGAGCTGCACTGCCATACGGTGTTTTCCGTTGACGCCCGGGGCACGCCGGAGGACCTGGTGGACGTTGCGGCCGATCGCGGAGTGACGACGCTGTCGATTACCGAGCACGATCATCTCGGCAGTTGCGAACGAGCGCAGGCCCGCGCCGCGGAACGCGGCATCGAGTGCCTGCCGGGCGTCGAGCTGGGCGCCCCCTGGCACGAGCGCGAGCTGCACCTTCTGGCCATCGGGTTCGATTCCGGCAACGAGCCGATGCAGCGGCTCGTCGACGATAGTTTTTCGAAGTACGAGCGGCACTTCGACCTGCTCGAGCCCCATCTGTGCGCGATGGGAGGCCCTTGGACGAAGCAGCAGA
This sequence comes from Phycisphaeraceae bacterium, assembly GCA_002686995.1. Classification (GTDB taxonomy): domain Bacteria; phylum Planctomycetota; class Phycisphaerae; order Phycisphaerales; family Phycisphaeraceae; genus NYZC01. Next base: position 23,070 of record NYZC01000114.1, read on the forward strand.
TGGCCGCCGGCCTGGCGCGACGGTATCCGACCCATCCCGCGCCCATCGTGAGCCAATGGTTCGCGAGGGACTTCCTGGTCGAGCAGGGCGTGTTTCCCGACCTGGCATCGTGCAAGGTCGCGATCAACCAGGTTCGTCAGCGCATCATCGACGAGCATGGCCCCCAGGTATTCGAGAGCGGCGTGAGCGCTCAGAGGATTCTGGATACGGTCCACGGCGCGGGAGGCGTCGTGCTGCTGGCCCACGTGGCCCACTACCATCGTGGGGATCAGGCGCAGCAGATCAGGTTGATCCATGACGTCCTGGACGCCGGGCTCGACGGCTTCGAGCTGTACCACCCGCTCAATATCGCCGAGCCGCATTTCGATGCGCTCGTGTCCGAAGCGAACCAGCTCGATTGCGTGATCAGCGGAGGCTCGGACTGTCACGACGCGCGAACCGACGGCCCCAACGCGCTCGACTGTCTCCAGGTGCCCGAGCAAACCATCGACCGACTGAAATCGGCCCTGGCATCAACCTGACCGCCAAACAGCACGCCACGACTCTCCGACTTCCCGAGACTCACTTCGGCGCGAATCCCTCGATGCACGCGATCGTACCGTCGTAGGTAAGGACGACGATCGGGCCTCCGCCCAGTGCCGCGGTGGCGACGATCGGTTCGTTCAGCGACAAGGTGGACAGGCGTCTGCCCGTGCGGCGGTCCCGCGCCTGCAGGATTCCGTCCAGACCGGCAAGGTAGACGGCGTGCGGTGTCACGACCGGCGCGGCCAGCGCATGGGAGCCGTGGCGGTACGGCAACATGTCCACCAGGTCCCTGCCGTAACCGCACTGCCATGACGTCCGACCGCAACCCGCCGGTCGTGCCTGCGCAAGACCCCGCGTGACGCCATTGATCGCGTGCGTTCTTTCACCTCCGGGTGTCAGATCGTGCTCCACCGTGTTGATGACCAGCAGATCATCGTCGCACGCCCAGCTGACCAGCTCGCCGGTGCCTGTTCGGCGCGTCCAGAGTCGCCGGCCGGTACGGGGATCCACGGCGTGGAATCGCGCGGGCGCGTCCGGCACGAGCAGTCGGCCACGGTGCATCAGCATCGCCGGGTGACTGTGGTCGTAATGCGACGAGAAGCGCCACCGCACGCGGCCGGTCTTCGCCGCCAGGCAGGCGACCCCCTGGTGATGGACCATCACCGCCAGCGTGCCGCCCAGCAAGAGCGGCGTGGCCGCGTGAGGCAGGTAGTCGGTGCGCTCGCGCGCGCCGGCCCAGCGCCATCGCGGCGTCCCGGTTCCGTTCGCGAACGCCTCAATGCCGCCCAAGCCCGTGCCGGCGACGACCACGTCACCGGTCGCGACCGGCCCGTTGTGAATCCAGCGATGAGGAAAGCCGGTCAGCGTGCGCGACCACCGGGTGCGGCCGGTGCCGCGGTCCAGCGCGAGCAGTCGTCCAGGCTGGGTGACGGCGAACACGCGTTCCGCGGTCACGGCGAGCGTTCCGCGGATCGAATGATCCGTAGGCGCCCACCATTTCCGTCGTCCGGTCTCGGCATCGAGACACAGCACACCGCAGTGCCCCGAGTAGGACTCGTCCGGGACCGGCACGAAAAGCGCCCCGCCGTGGCAGACTGCCTCACCTCGATGGAGGCATCCGGGCACCTGTGTGCGCCAGCGGATCTTCATCGACCTGCCGCCGGCACGTCGATGCGGCGCCGGTCGCGTCAGCGCGATCAACGGCGCCCGGATGCTTCGAGCGCCGAGCGAGATCTTCCGGAAACCGCGCGGCATGGCGTCCACGCCACCGACGATCAGCGGCGGCGTGCAGAAGGACGTCACGCCTGACGCCTCGCCGCACCTGGAGCTGTGCCAGTGACCGTAGAGCACCACCTCGACGCCGCGCTGACTTAGAAACTCCAGCCATGAAGGCGTGGGCGGCGGGTGCTGGGCGAGCAGAATGCGCCTTGCCGCGGCGACCTCGAGGTCCGCTTCCAGCCACTGGCGCTTCATGGCCGCGCGGTCGGGGCCGAAGTACTGGTCCTCCGCCGGACAGACGACGACGTGCCACGGACCGACGTCGATCGAGTAGTAGGTCGGGCCCATGACCTGTTCCCAGTGCCGGATGTGCGGCAGCGCGGTCTTCAGCTCGCGCTGTTCGTTCTTGCCGTCGCAGGCGCCGAACACCGGAACGACCGGACACGCGCATTGATTCAGAATGCGGCGCAAGTGGCGCAGACTCGGCATGTCGCCCCGGTTGGTCAGATCACCCGTGGCCACCAGCAGCTCCAGATCGGGCGCGGCCGCATGGACATGGCGAAGATCGCGCCGCAACTGGCGTGCAACGGTCGGCATATTCGACCGCACACTGAAGTGCGTGTCGGTGATCTGGCCGATGTGAACCGTTCGCCCGTGCGCCCCGCGCCGATCGCGACCCCGCAACATCAGCTTCACCTGCCCGCTGCGGCGTGGCGTGGCGGTGTACCAGCCTGCGTCGTCGGCCCCGTCGGGACGCGTCGCGAAGATGAACGGTTGCGCGACGGGATCCGCGTCCAAGGCGAATCGACCTCTTCGGTCCGTGACCACGACCTCCCGACCGTTGCTGACCGCCACGGACTCGAGGGGGGTGCCGCCGTCGGTGCCTACGACGCCTTCGATATGGCAAACCGCTTTGCGCATCGGTAAGAACGATTGCTCATGCCCGGCGCTCGTCCTATCGTATGGTAGTGAGAAACAGGTTCATGTCAGCCGAGCATCTCCTGCACGGACGGCGACCCGTTGCCGTGAATGGTTTCACGTTGATCGAGCTGCTCGTCGTGATTTCGATCATTGCGCTGCTGATCGCTCTGCTGCTTCCGGCGATTAAGCGCGCCCGCGAGAACGCGCGCACCATGCAGTGCAGCGCGAACATGCGCAGCGTGGGCGTGGCCTTCTATGCGTACGCCGGCGACTACGACGACGCGCTGCCGCCGGGCTTCGGCCACGACAGGACGCATGCCGACGTCGAGGGGCCGTGGGGCCGGGACGGTTCCTGGTTCCGCGTGCTCGGTCCGTTTCTGCAGCGCCACCCCGAAGCACCCCAGGTTCCCGACGACGTGCTCGACTGCCCGTCGACCGACCATATCGAGTTCTTCGAGTTCGCGATGCCGCGGATGCTGAGCACGAACGTGTCGTTCGCGCCGGACAACTGGACACGGATCAGCGACGTCGAAGCACCGGCGGTCACGTTCCTGTTCGTGGAGTTCTACTATGCCCTGCCCGTCGCCGACTGGTGGGGCATTCCGCAGGGCGGATTCTCCGACGTCACCAACCGGCGCCAGTTTCGTCATATCGGCGGCCTGGCGGACAACTACCTATTCGTCGACGGTCACGCGTTGACGCTTGCGGAAGGTGAGGACGTCACGGATCCCTACATCACGAACTATTGAATCGGGGACCCTGAACGAAATGGGTCTGACCCCGTTTTTGCGGCCCTTTCTTCAGGCATGAACTCACGATCAATGCAACGCGCGTTCGCGATTGCCATCACGATCGGCCTGGCTTGCGGCGACGCGGTTGCCGATGCTGACGGGCGCGGCGGCGCCTTGAAGGACAGAACTGGTTGCGTCGTCACGCTCGCACGCGAGGGAGCGGCCACCTGCACCATCGTCATTTCCGAAGAAGCCATCGAGTTCGAGAGGCTCGCCGCGCGCGAGCTGAGGGACTACCTCGAAAAGGTGACCGGGGCGCGTCCGCCCGTGGCCCGCGCGCCCGCTGAAGGCGCCAACGTGTACGTGGGCAGCTCCTCGCGCGTTCGCGCGCTCGTTCCCGACGTCGATTTCGACGCGCTGGGCAGCGATGGGATCGTCATGCGGACGATCGGTGACGACATCGTGTTGAGTGGGGGGCGTCCGCGCGGCGTCCTGTTCGCCGTGTACAGCTTTCTTCAGGACGTCGTCGGCGTGCAATGGTGGGCGCACGACGCCCAGTTCGTGTCGGCGCGGCGCACGCTCACCGTGCGTGACCTGAATGTCGTGTACCGACCTCCCTTCGATATGCGCCACTTCCTCTCCGGCGCGCTGCATGACAAACCCACGTTCGCGCAGCGAATGCGGCAGAATGGCCACCTGATGCGGTTCGACACGGCGGAGCATTCCGTCGTCAAGCTGCTGGCGCCCGAGAAGAAGTATTTCGACCCGCATCCGGACTGGTTCATGTACAGCCCGGACGACGGCAGCGAGGACGACAGCTACTCCTACGTCAGCGGACTGCGTGTCATCCGGCGGATCGTCAAGACGGGCAGGCTGTCCGAGGCGAGCTACGAGATCGCCGAACGGACGCGCCGGCTGCCGTGGCAGGTCTGCACGACCAGCGAAGGCGCGCGCGAGGCGCTGACGAAGGCCGTCCTGGCCCTGCTGGCGGACAAGCACCCGGCCTGGGAAGGCGACCCGAAGGTCGTCATGGTGAGCCAGCGGGACGGCCGGTGGGAGTGCCGATGCGATGCGTGCCTGGCCGTCAGGCAGCGCGAAGGCTCGCCATCCGGATCGTGGATTCATTTCGTCAACGCGATCGCCGAGCGCGTCGAGCGGGAGTATCCGGACGTCCTGATCGGCACCATGGCGTTCCTCCATACCTTGACGCCGCCGAGCCACGCCAGGCCGCGGCACAACGTGCTCGTGCAGGCGATCCCGGTCACGCGCAACCGGAAGCTGCCGATCGGATCGGAGACCGCGGACGGGCGGATCATCGCCTCGTGGTGCGACATCGCGCGGCACGTCTACATCTGGGAGCACGACACGAACTTCCGCAACTGGATTAAGCCGCACGCGAACCATTTCGTGCTGCCGCGAGGGCTGCGTTTCTACCAGCTTCAGGGGGTGAAGGGCATCGTGGTCCATGGAGGGTACGGCGGCGCCAGCGAGTTCGAGCGCATGCGGGCGTGGGTCAATGCACAGTTGATGTGGGATCCGCAGCAGGACGAACGCGCGCTGATGGAGAAGTTTCTCCAGGGGTACTACGGCGACGCGGGCCCGATGCTGATGATCTGGATCGACGTACAGCATCACGCCGTCCATCGCAGCAGGGGTATCGGGCTGGGCTCATACGCGACGTCGACGCGCGGATGGCTCACGCTCGAAGATCTGAATACCGGGACGCGCCTCTTCGAGCAGGCGCTTCGGGCCGTCGCGGACGACGAGACGCTATCCTACCGCGTGCGGCGGGCGCGACTCAGCATCGACATCGTCTGGCTGGAGCGCTACGCCGAGCTTCGTCGTGCGGCGCGGGAAAAGGGCCAGCCGTTTCTGGGCCCGGACGATCCGCAGGCGGCACTGATGCGCATCGCCGCTAACGAGTTCAGCGTGAACTCGTATCGCGAGTGGGCGGACTTCTCGGAGTACACGGATCGTCTCCGCACGGCGCTTTCGACGCCGGACTGAAATTCCGGTTCTCTTACAGGAACGGTCGTCATGGACATCAAGGGCATCGTGGCGCTGGACGATCGCGAGGCGATCATGGCGGGGCCGGGCCTTCCCGTTTCCCGATCCGACCCGGCCAAGGATCAATGGGACGACCGCGTGCTGGCGCGGCTCCGGCAGGCCATGGCGGACCGGGACCTCGACGCGCTGCTCGTGGTCCGGGCCGAGAACGTCTGCTGGCTGACCCACTGGTGGGACCACGGCCAGATGACGCTGATGCCCTCGGAGGAGAACGCGTGGGTCGTCGTGCCCCGGGAGGGCGAGCCGTTCGGCCTGGGCACCGGGGCGGTCTCGTGGGGAATGGAGATGCCCACCCGGCCGAACTGGCTGAAGCAGATGTACGCGTTCGACATGGCCAGCTTCGACGGCGAGGCGCAGCCGACATGCAGGCTGCTCAAGCACCAGGGGCTGGGCAAGGGCCGCATCGGCATCGAGGTCGAGTGGATGCCCTACCAGTATGTGCGCCTGCTGCAGGAGCAGTTGCCCGAGGTGGAGTTCGACGGTTCGGATGCGATCTTCTACCAGTTGCGAAGCGAGAAGTCGGCGTTCGAGATCGAGATCATCAGGAAGGCCGTGGGCGTCTTCAACGAGAGCCTGGAAGTCGCCGTGGAGCATCTGAGCCGGAACAGGGACATCGAACGGGCGATGCGCGTGCTGAGCACCGAGATGGCGGCGCGCAACGGCCGCGCCGCGATCGTCCCGACCTGCCAGCAATACGGATTTGGCTGGCTGGGTGAAGATTCGCAGGATGGCCGCATCGCGCGCGACTGGTTCAACGCCAAGACGTACGACCCCGAGACGGAGCTCTTTCGCGGCGATTTCTGCATGACCTACGAGGGCTACTGGGTCGACCTGTCGCTCTACGAATGGATCAACCCCGACAAGGCCCGGTCTCAAAGGGCGCAGATCCACGAGCAGCAGCAACGGCTCGACGAGATGCAACTGCTCATGAACCGTGCGATCAGGCCGGGGATGACCGGGGTCGAGGCCGAACGGGCGATCGAGCAGGCCCAGGCCGACACCGGCATGGATTTCCACTACTGGTTCCATTCCATCGGGCTGAACATCCACGAGCAGCCGATCGTCGGACGTGGCGAGACGGCTCGGTCGGACGTGCGGTACGAAGTGGGCGTGGTGGCCTGCACGGAGGTGTTCGCCGAAGGCATTCTCTACGAAGACATGGTCCACCTCACCGAGAACGGGTGGACGTACCTCACGACGCGCAGACCTTTCATTCGCGGTGATGCCGCACCATGAACCATTCGCCGGACAACGAGAGCTTCGGTTTCATCCAGATCACCGACTGCCACCTGATGGACACGCCGCACAGCCTGCTGCGGGGACTGTGCACGCACTTCACGCTGCGCCGGGTGCTGCAGCACATTGCCCGCCACCACGCGGGCGAGATCGATTTCATCCTCGGCACCGGCGACTACGTCTGCTTCCCGACCGAACGCCAGTACGGGTGCTTCGCCGACGCGATTCAACTGCGTGCCGACGGCCCGTTCCCCGGACCGCGGGCGCTGGGCTTCGCCGGACTCGAAGACGTGCCCATCTACCTGCTGCCCGGCAATCACGACGGGAACGAACCGTTCATCCGCTGCCTCTTTCCCGGCTCGCCCGTCCCCGATTCCCTGGACTTCGCGTTCACGCACAAGGGCATCCGGTTCATCTGCCTCGACACGCCGCGGTACGTCATGAGACCCCTTCCCCATGCCGACCTGGATCCGATGTGCCCGTCGTCGATGAGGCTGCTGGAGCGCGAATGCGCCGCGCTTCCCGACGACGCGCCGATCATCGTGGCGATGCACCTTCCGGCTGCCCCGATCACGGAGTTGCCATGGGCCGCCTGTGAGATGCCGAGCGACATGGACCGGGCGTGGCAGATTCTCGAACCGAAGAACGTCCTGGCCATTCTGCACGGCCACGTTCACGCCACCAAGGAACGGACGGTCCAGGGCGTACCGGTGCTCGCCCTGAGGGCGACCGCGAACCAGTGGGCGGACGGCGCCGAGCTGATCCCGACGACGCAGCGCCCCCATTACCGTGTCGTGCGCATCCGTGACGGACAGTTCAGTCACGAGAACGTCGAAGTGGACACCGAGTGGGGCAACGTCGACCTGGAGCGGGGCGTGCCCATGAACGAGCAGGGCTTCGCCGAGGCGGGCGGCTCGGCGGTCGAGCATCTGTTTTACAATGAGCCGCCGAACCGGGAATTCTGACCGGGGTGGGCTTCAGCAACGGCGGACGTGTCGAGGAGCCGCATCATGGAACAGGTTTACGCCTTTTATCGCCTCAAGGACGGCGCCGATCGCGACGCGTTTCTGACGCACATGGAGCGCGTCGATGCGCCGGCCATGCGCACCCAGCCGGGCGTCGAGCGCTTCAACGTGTACCTGGTCGAAGACGTGCCGCTCGGGCAGTTCACGTACGACGTGGTCGAGGACATCGTGGTCGACCGGTTCGAGACGTGGGACCGGATCTGCAAGGCGCCCGAGCACCAGACTTACGTCGCGCAATGGAAGCAATTCGCGGATGCCGATTCGCTCGTGTTCGTGCGCACGCGCGGCGCCGGCTCGTGAGCGCCGGGCGCCGGTGTCGGCCACCGGGGAGCCACGACCATGGAGCGAAGACCGCTGGGCGAATCCGGGCTGGACGTTTCGACCGTTGCGCTGGGCTGCTTCGCGATGGGCGGGAAGAAATGGGGCGGGGACGTGCGCGACGAGGACTCGATCGACGCGATTCGCCTGGCGATCGACCGCGGCGTCAACCTGCTGGACACCGCGGCCAGCTACGGCGCGGGCCACTCCGAGCGGATCGTCGGCCGGGCCGTCAGGGGTTCGAGGGAGAAGGTCGTCCTGGCGTCGAAGATCATGGTGGGCTTCCAGGACGAGGACGAGGTCCGCATGTCGCTGGAGGACAGCCTGCGCAAGCTGGACGTGGACTGCATCGATCTCTACCAGGTCCACGTACCCAACCGCGCCGACATGGACGCCAACCTGCGCGTCCTGGAGCAAATGGAGCGGTTCCGCGGCGAGGGCAGGATTCGCGCGATCGGCGTGTCCAACTTTTCGACCGAGCAGCTCGATCGGGGACGGCAGGTCGCGCGCATCGACTCGGTTCAGCCCCCGTACAGTCTTCTGTGGCGACATGTCGAAATGGAGCTGCTGCCGTATTGCCGGCGACACGGGATCGCCGTCCTGGCGTACAGCCCGCTGGGCCAGGGGATGCTGACCGGCAAGTACTCCGGCGCCGTTTCCTTTCCGGAAGGTGACGCGCGACGCCCCAACCTGCTGTTTCATCCGGACAACCTCGACGACTCGCTCGCCGTCGTGGACGTCGTCAGTCGGATCGCCCGCGCCAGGAGCCGGACCACGGCGCAGGTCGCCGTCCGCTGGGTGCTTCAGCAGGCCGGCGTGACGTCGGCGCTCGTCGGGGGCAAGCGGCCGGAGCAGGTCGAGGAAAACCTCGGCGGCGACGGCTGGGCGCTGAGCGAAGACGAACTGCAGCAGTTGAACCGCATCAGCCAGCAGGTCCACGAGCGCCGGACGACGACGGTTCCCGAGAACCTGATGATCTGGCAGGACGTTCCCGATCCGTTCGACGAGCCGGTGCGTAGCCGGATTCGCGAGCAGTATCTCGAGTCGAGAGCAGTGACATGAGAAAGAGCATCGTCAAGCGCAAGTTCGAAGCAGGGCAGCCGGTGCTGTGCGTGCCCGCCGGCATTCACCACCCGATGGTGCCGGAGCTGGCCGGCTGGATGGGGTTCGACTGCGTGTGGCTGGACTTCGAGCATCATGGCAGCGGCCTGGAGACGGCTGCGGCACTGATCGCGGCCTGCCGCTCGGCCGACATCGACAGCATGGTGCGGCCGGCGAAGCTCGCGTTCGAGGATGTCCGTCGCATCCTGGAGCTTGGCGGGAGCGGCATTCTCTACCCCCGGCCACAGAGCGTCGAGGAGGTCGAGGACCTGGTCAGCTGCGCGCGGTTCGGGCCGGAAGGCGAGCGCGGTTTCAGCGGCGGCACCGCCGACGCCGCCTGGGGGCTGCTGGGATCGGACCCGGCCTATCAGGCGTTCTGCAACGCGCAGACGTTCCTCCTGCCGGAGATCGAGACGCGCGAGATGGTGGACCTGGCCGGGGACATCGCCGCCCTGCCCGGCGTCGACGGGCTGTTCATCGGCAAGGGGGATCTTTCGATCTCCCTGGGTATCCGGCCGGGGCAAACGAGCGCCGAGCTCGATCGATGCATCGACCGCGTGGCCAGCGCGGCGGCGGCGCACGGCAAGCCATGGGGCATCCCCGCCGGCTCCATGGACGATGCAAGGGCCATGCTGGAAAGAGGGGCGCGGCTCATCGCCCACGGCGCGGACAGCATCCTCATTCAGCGCGGCTGGCAGCAGATCCAGGAAGAATTCTCCGGGATCGGTTTCGAGTTTCGTCCCCATGTCAGCTTTCCTTCGGATCGTTCATGACGGATCCGGGTCGGGGATTGGTCATGCCGAGTGACTTGAACGAGCACATTCAGCAGACGGTGATGGTGGACACCCACGAACACCTGCGGCGTGAGGACGTGTGGCTGAAGGACGGCCCCGGGGACGTGCTCGCCGATCTGTTCTTCGTGCCGTACGACGGGGGCGACCTCGTGACCGCCGGCGCGAGCGACCGGGACGTCGACCGGCTGGCCGATGCCACGGCCGGCGACATCGCGTCCAGATTCGCGGCCGTGGCCGACGCCTGGGACGCGATGCGGCTGACCGGGTACGGCGAAGCGGTGAGATTGCACGCGCGGCTCATCTACGACATGGAGCAAGTTACCGTACCGGCGATGGTCGCCGCGCAGCCGCGACTGGAGGCACTGCGCCGACCTGGACGGCGCCTGCAGATGCTCCGCGACGAGGCCCGGCTCGATCACCTGCAGGTGGACGACCTCAGCTGGGCCTGCACGGCGGACGAGTCGGCGCCCGATTTTTTTCTCTATGACCTGAACTGGCGCACTTTCTGCAACGGCGGCATCGAGCTCGAGACCCCGTACGCGGCCATCGGCACCTGGCGCGGTGTCGAGAGGGAAACGGGCATCACGGTGACCGGACTGAAATCGCTGCGCCGGGCGATGGAAGCGATCTTCTCGCTGCATGGCCGGCGCGCGATCGCGGTCAAGTCGCTGCACGCGTACGAGCGCAGCCTGTCGTGGCGCGAGCGCAGCGATCACGATGCCGAGCGGGCCCTGCAGGCGGTGCTTGCCCGCCCCGACGATGCCGAGGAGGCCGACCGCCTGTGCCTGGGCGACTGGTGTCTCGCGCGGGGCGTCGAGCTGGCGATCGAGTACGACCTGCCGTTCAAGATTCACACCGGCTACCTGGCCCGCAACCTGCCCATGCGGATCGATCATCTTCGGGCGGGCCATCTGTGCCCGCTGCTCATCCGGTATCCGCAGGCGCGGTTCGTCCTGATGCACATCGCCTGGCCCTACAATGACGAGCTCGTGGCGATCGCCAAGCACTATTCGAATGTCTGGGTCGACCTGTGCTGGGCGTGGTCCTGCAATCCGCCGGTGAGCGCCGATTTCGTCCGGCGCTTTCTGCACGCGGCGCCGATGAACAAGCTCTTCGCCTTCGGCGGCGACACCTGGTGGCCGACGCGTGCGCTGGTCTACAGTGTGCAGGCGCGGGCGTGGCTGACCCGGGCGCTGCAGGCGGAAGTGGATGACGGCGATCTGAGCGAGCGGCAGGCCATCGACGTGGCCGACCGCCTCATGCGCCGCAACCAGCTCGAATGTTTCGACGTCGAAGGGACGCGCGCGGCCGTCCGCGAAGCGCCGGGCGCGGCCGCGGTCCCCGAAGTCTGATGGAGCGTGATGCGACGATGAAATACCTGACCGGCAACGCCATTGACGTGGGCACCGTCGAGCAGCTCGTGCTCGACGACACACTCGTGGAGGACGCGTGGGATCTGACGCGACATGCGTGTCCGCCCCTGCGCGATCCCATGGGGCCGGTCCTCGGCGCCGATCGACCGTGGGAGGACGGGATCCGGGGCTGCCACGTGATCTACGACGAGCGTGACGGCCTGCATCGGATGCTCTATCAGTCCGCCAACGTCGAAGCGTACCAGTATTTCCACTTTGATCCGCAGCGTTTCGACATGGCCAGACACGGACCTTCCAAGTTCGTCTGTTACGCCGAGAGCGAGGACGGCGTGCATTGGCGGAAGCCGATGTTCGAAGGCTTCCCCTGGCGCAGCCATGCACGGAGCAACGTGGTGATGTCGGGGCGAACTCGGGCCCAGTCCGCCGAGGTGTTCTGGAACCCGGATCAGAGCGATGAGCAGCGCCGCTACATCATGATGTATCGAGACACGTTCAACTACACCGGGCCGGATGAGCAGGACGGTCGATGCCTGGCTTACTCCGCCGATGGAGTCCATTGGTCCGAAGACCGGGACAATCCGGTGACTCGAGGCGGCAGTGACGGCGCCGCGCCGGTCTGCTGGGATCCTGCCGGCCGACAATGGTTCTGCTTCTGCCGTCCAAAGGTCATGGCCTTCGACAGGAAGGCGACGGACCGGCCATCCCTCGGGAACACGCGGCGTCGCATGGCGGTGATGACGAGCCCTGATCTAAAATCGTGGTCGTTCCCCAGGGCCGCGATCGTCCCGGACGAAATCGACATCAACACGATGTGCGTGGAAGGGGCGTCCACCGTCTTCAAGTGGGGCAGCCACTTCATCGCGGTAGTGCCGATCTCCGATCACACCGGCAGCGGGTTCATCGAGACCCAGCTGGCCTTCAGCTCCGACGGCTTTCATTGGCAACGTCTGCCTGATCGACCGAACTACTTCGATCGCGGTCCCGACGGCAGCTGGGATCATCACGCCGCCATCCCCCTGTGTCCGCCGGTGGAGTGGGGCGACAAGTGGCTCCTGTACTACATGGGTTCGTCACGGCCGTCGATGCGGCACTGGCTTTCGCACTCGACGAGCGGGCTCGGCGTGGCGGTCGTGCCGAAGGGACGACTGATCGGACGATTCGCGGGGGATCGTGACGGCTTTCTCCTGACGCGCGAGCTGATCATCGGCGGTCGGCACCTGGACATCCATGTCGAGCGCGTGATCGATCGCGACGGACGGCCGCCTTGTGAGATACGCGTCGGCTTGGCCCGGCGGGCCCACGAGGCAAACGACCATCGTGACATGGGCTACTACGAAGGGTTCGCGATCAATGAATGCGATCCGATGGGGGCCACCAGCTCGGCGCTGCGCGTGCGCTGGAAGGGCAACGAAGACCTGGGCGCCCTGATCGGCAAACCGGCGTACCTGCGTTTCCATTTGCGCAACGCGGGACTCTACAGCTTCCGTTTTTCGGACCGGTAGACTTTTCCGATAGACCTTTCCGATAGACCTTTCCGATCGAGCTTGCCGCCCTCCATGACAGACCGACAGGACCGGTGAGCAATTCGGGCCAGCGCCGGACGCGATCCACGCGCCCCGGACCCTTCAACTGAGGCGGACGACGCATCCGGCCACGTATCGCTGAAACGCGTGACTGTAGGTCAGCCCCGGACGCAGGTCCGGCAGGCCCGGATCGGGCTGGCGATAAACACAGAACAGCCGCTCGTCGTCCAACCAGACGATGTCGGGATACGCCGCCTGGAAACGGTGCTGCGTGAGCGGTTCGGCGTCCGCGGGCAGTGGCCCGCTTTCGGGTTCGTTGACGGTCAGCATCGGCTGCCACGTCAGCCCGTCGTCCTCGGTCGTGAAGAGCAGGACGCCGAAGTCCCTGACCGGCGTGAGGTATTCGTCGCGCAGCCCGGCAGCTACGGTCTCGGTCTGTTTCGTGCCCGGCTCGCGCTCGTGCGGCTCCAGCGGCCGGTAGTAGAAGTAGACATTGCCGGGCCACGAGCGCGCGGCGAGCAGGATCCGCCCGTCCGGCGTGATCGTCGGGCGCGGCTCGCAGATGCTTACGTTCGTCGGCGTGGCCGGCGACCAGGTCCGGCCGCCGTCCTCGGAAACACTGCGCATTCCGTAGGGAAACGCCCCGGTCGTGACGGCGTCACCGCGGGTGATGCCCAGCAGCCGGCTGTCGGGCAGTTCTACGACGGCCAGCTCCAGAAGGCCCAGGTCACGCACCGACGCGTCCGGCTCGATCGTGCCCAGTTCGCTCCACGTCAGCCCTTCGTCGTCGGAGGCGAAGATCACGCCGATGATCCGCGAGCCGCCACGGTCGAGCCAGCTTTTGCAGGCGTAGGTCGGCAGCAGCAGGCGGCCCGACGAGCGCAGGCGGATCACTTTCCCGTAGGGCATGACCCCACCGCGCCGGTCGTCCAGGTCGACCGGCGCCGACCAGCTTCGCCCGCCATCGGTCGAGCGCCGCAGGCTGCACCGTTTCGGGTTGCGCGGCTGCCGCTTGAGGTCCGATCCTTCGAGACCGGCGACGAACGCCAGGTCGCCGACGCAGGAGAGCGTTCCCTCCAGCCCGCCGAGGTGCATGTCGCAGACGAACGTCCTTTCGGGCGGCGACCACGTCCGGCCGTCGTCCGTCGAGCGATGCAGCCTCTCGCAGCAGCCGGCCATGGCGTCGCAGTAGTTTGCCTGCAGCAGCAGCAGGTCTCCGTCCGCCGTTCGCGCGATCGACGGGTTCTGGCTCAACTCGCGGATGAGCACTGAGTTCGATTCGATTGTGAGGTGCATGGGAGGCATCATGGATGAAGGACGAGGGCCACGCAAACCAGAACGAGAAGAGGTCGGCATTCTCCAGCACGGTCGCGAAAGTCCAAGCGGATGCCATCGTCACTGAACGCGAGCGCGTGCCTGGCGTGGTGCAACGGGGGCGCGGGCGGATCCGTGAAAACAACCGAACAGATCATGGCATGGCGGCTGCTCGCACCACCGCCAGGTGACCGTCATGGACGGCCCGGTACGCTCCGGCTGACCAGCGCCCCGCCACCCGTTACTCGCCGAAGATCTCCCTGAACGCATCGAACGGCACGCGCACGTCGATGTTCTGACACTCGAGCGCCATCGGGGAGGTCGCGCGGTCGGTGACCTGCCAGACGATGGGGAACGAGACGTGCCAGCGTCGCAGCGACCGGTACCGGCTCGACAGCAACGCGTCCGTCCGGTCATTGCGGGATCCGCTGGGGTAGGCGAAGTGCGCGGGCACGAGCCCCAGGTGCTTCTCGAACAGCGCGTGGGATTCCTGCACTTCCTGGATCACCCCGTCGTCGCCCTCATCGGCGTGCTGTTCGGCGACCTTGCAGTGCGTGTGCGTGTGGGCTCCGATCTCCCATCCCTCGTCCAGCAGGTCCTGAACGCCGTCCCAGGTCATGAACGGCTTTCGAATCGTGCCCTCGGTGAGCGTGCGCACCGTCGTGCCGCGGCCGCACGACGCCTCTTCCACGGCGCCGGTGATGGGAAAACACGTGGCGGTCATGCCTAAGTCGCGCAGGACGGGCAGCGCGACGGTGACCGTGTCGAGCCAGCCGTTGTCGAAATGCAGCACGACGGCCTGCCTTGGAAGTGAGGTGGTGCCGTTCAGCCAATCCACGATCCGGGTGGATGTAACCACCTGCCACCCGTGGTCGACGAGGTACTGCATCTGGCGGAGCAACTCGGGCCGGCCGATGATGCCCGCGCCCTGCGTCGCATCCACATCGGTGAGTTCGGGAGCGTCTTGCGGATAGACGTGATGGTAGACCAGGATGGGTACGCGTTGATCGGTCATGGGGAGATCCTCCGGCTCAATCCTCGATGTGCTCACCGTGCGGCTCTGCCGCCTCGTGCCCCACGTCACTGCCCAGACTCAGGTCGGTCCGTGCTTCGTGGTAGAGCCGGTCGAGGGGGATGGCCCGAAGCACGTGACGGCGCCGGCGCGATCCCGGGAAATCGAAGGATTGGCGGTCGTCGCTCGTTCCGCATCGACACCCGCTCACGGCACCGCCGGGCGCACCGAATACGGAAGATCCGGAATGTCCATCGTCGGATCCGTATCGCCGTAGAACCACTGGATCGGCAGCACCTTGAGACGCGAGCCGTAGCCCGCCGGGACGCGGCGCGCCATGTGGTCGTACTTGGTGTAGGAATGATGGACCAGCACCCGGTCGTGGTACACGAGCACGGTGGGATAGCTCCAGCGCCCGAAACCTTCCAGCGCCGGGCTGACGTACGCGGGGTCGAGCACGGGCGCGGCCATGCCGGCACGATGGTAGGTGTTCTCGGGCCGCGTCACGCGGATCGGGCCTGGCGGCACCCACGTCGGCTCCAGGATGGATTCGACGTTTTGAAAGAACTCCCACACCGCGCCGCCCGACCGGCTGATGGCGCTGCTGAGCCGGATGCGCGTCTGGCAACGCCGCACCTCCTCCTCGTTGTGCTGGCTCCAGACGCACAGCAGATGACCGGTGCCCGGCAGGGAGACGAGCTTGGCGGGGCTGTTGTCCGCCGCGAGCTGCGTCGGCTGGGGGCGCGTCCAGGTGTCACCGTCGTCGTAGCTCCAGGACTGGAACAGGCGGCCCAACGGCGTGCGATGGAACATCAGCAGATGTTTCGGCGCCACCTCGGTCACGGTCGGCTCGTCGGTCCAGTGATACGGCCCGGTGGGCTCGATCACGACGGGCATGTACTCGCTGCGCGTCTGCTGCCAGGTGAGCCCGTCGTCGTCGGAGTAGTAGACGGTGGAGGCGCAGAAGGTGGGATCGTGGTAATGCGCCGAGGTGCTGACCCATTGGTTGCGGTACAGCGTGCCGTCGTATGGAATCGTCGGGTCACGGCCGTCTTCGCGCGTGATCGTGCCGGGCACCTGCGCCACGATCTTCTGCCCGAAATGAATGTAAGCCGGAATGAAAATCCGTCCCGTGCTGGCGCGGAACAGGGAGCCGGGAAGCAGCTGGTTCATGGCGCCGGGCGGGGTCACGGCGATGGGCGGCTGCCACGTCCGACCGGCGTCTTCCGATCGCCAGAAAAAGAGCTGGCCCTTGTGCAGCAGGTTGGCGGCGTCGTCCTTGTCGTAATAGCCGAAGGAAACCGCGCCGATCCCGGAGCCTGACAGGTTGACCAGCCCACTGCAGGTAACCGGCAACCCATCGCTGTCCACGTGCTTGAACGGCTCGGACCAGCTCAGCCCGCCGTCGGCGGAGGTGCGGAAGTTCCATCCGTATCCCCAGAGGATGTCGCCGCCCTCGAGTTCGACGAACGACGCGTAGCCCCAGTTCGTCTCGATGTTGGCCAGGGCGCCGTCCGGGTTGGTCATCGGCACGTTGCTCATCTGAAATCTCCGACAGGGTGTTTCGCCAGGTCACCGTCGATACCGCATCCGGGATCACGGGGCAAATCGCCGGCGAGTAGAATGCGCATCGAAGGGTGCACGACAGCTGCCGCGGGTCCCTTTGGAATCGTTCGCAGAGTGGGTGGCTGCGCTCGACCCGAGCCACCCGATCCTCTGGAGCATTCTGAATCATGCCCGCGTCAGCCGTCATGCACCCCGCATCGAAGGCGTCCGTGCGCGAGGCGCCGGCGGCGCCATGGCGCCAGCTCTTCGTCGACAACTGCATGATCGGGCACGTGCAGGGCGTTCGGCGCCAGGCGCATGCGGCGCGGGACCACGCGTCCGCGACAACCCACCGGGAAGGACGATGAAACACGCCATCAACGCGGTGGCCCTGGCGATCGGGTTGTTGTTGTCGTTTCGCATGGCGGCGGCCGCACCGCAAGTCCCTGTGGTCGTCGATATCGGCCGGCAGGTCCACGATTCGACACGGGAGGTCGTGACACCGCATATCCCGTGGGCGGTTCCCTACGCGCGCGGCAGGCTTCGCGCCCTTTTCATCAGCCACCAGAACAGCATGCGGGAGGTCGTCGAGCTCGCCCAGCGGCTGGACATGGACTACGAGTTCTTCGGATCAACCGGGAGCATGGAGCCGTACTACTGCCGCGGCGGTTACTACAAGGGCGACGAGCCGGGTGCCAAGCGGGCCCGGCTGGAGCGACTTCTCGCTCTCGATTACGACGTGATCGTCCTGGGAAACGTGTGGTGGACCAGGTATCCCCGGTTCGCGCGCCGCGCGATCATTGAAAAGGTCAGCAACGGCACCGGTCTGATTCGGATCGTGACCGGGCACGCCGGCGGGTCCGAAGACGAACTGATCAGGGAAGCAGGGCGAGACAGCATTCCCGTCCCGAAAACCCTGGCGGCAGGCGTGCCCTGGCAGGCGCTGCCGGTCTTCCGCGACTACCGGGACGACGCGTCGCTGGTCGCAAACGAGATCGCGGCGAGCCGCCATGGCAAGGGCAGGTTCGTACGTCTGATGGGATACAAGCCGGGGGATCACGCCATCATCGCACCCGGATTCGTGCGCGATCCCCTCTGGCACCGGTGGTGCGATTACTGGTGGATCCGCAACGACATCTACCGGAAGCCGAACCCCGAGCTCGCGATGCCCATCACCGACATCAGGCGACTCGACGTCGACTATAACTTCGCGTGGCTGATCCGGGTCATGCTGTTCGCGGCGCAGAAGGAACCGCTCGCGACCGTGCTGGACCGAGGCTTGATCCACCAGGTGCCGCGGGAGAACCTGGCGCATGTCACGTTCACCGTCGCCAACCGCGGTCCCCCCGATGTCACTGCCGAGTTCGCCCTCCGCGACGGCGACAACCACGTCCTGGCCACCGGCCGACGGAACGCGCTGGTTCCGGGAACCGGCGGCGGCACGGTTTCCTTTCCGGTCTCGGCGATCCCCGCCGGCACGTACTTCGCCGATCTATGGATCAGGCGGCGCGGCGCCGTGGTCGGATTCGGGTCGAAGGCGATCAGGGTGACGAGCGAAACCCGGTTCCGGTCCGTCAGGCTGGCGCGCGATCATTTCAGGAGGGATGAAGTGATCGCGGGCGTTCTGGAGATCGAGGACGGAAAGGCGAGGGCTGCAGGCGGATCGACCTTGACACTCGAGATACGCCAGCGGGACAGCCATGGGCGCCAGGTGCGCCGGGATTCGTTCGCGGTTCGATCGCCGGCGCACTCCCGGGACGGGCATGTGACGTTCCGGTTCAACCTGGACCCGGACCGCGACCCGCTGACCGTGTGGCAGTTTCTCGAGATCGACCTTCTCCGCGGGGACGCTCTACTCGACCGGCGGCGCGTCGGGTTCACGCTGTCCGATCTCCACCTGGACGACACGATCCGACTGGGCGCGTGGGACCTGGGTCGTATGTCCTACACCACGTTTCACGTCTACGACCGGTTGTACGGGCTGGGGTTCGACTCGACCGGGCGGTTCATCGGCCCATCGGGGGCGTACCACGATTACTTCGGGATCGGGCCGCATTCCACCTTTCTGGTGGGCCGCTTCGAGATGGCGACGCTGGCCAACCTGCGTTTCATGCCGCCCATGGCCCGGATCGCCGACTACGGCATCGCGAAGTGGTCCGGGAAGACCTACCTGGACCACGAGAAGAAGCGGCCCCTCGAGGTCGAACCCCATGTCCGGTATCCGTGCGTCAACGACCCGAAGTACATCGCCGCGATGGAGAGGCGGGCGCGGCAGGTCGTCGCGCACTACGGACCTCACTCGACCACCGAGTACTTCTTCGACCAGGAGCCTTGCTTCTCGCAACCCTGGCACCGTGGAGGCGAGGGCGTGTGCTACTGCGCCTACTGCGCGGCCTACCACCGCGACTACCTCGAGAGAACCTACGGAAACGTCGCGGCCGTCAATGCCGAATACGGGACGGATTGGGAGGATTTCCGGGACGTCAGAGCCGTGAAACTGCCGGAGGCCAAGGCCGATCGCGCGCTCGGACCGCAGTGGGTGGACTACCGGCTGGCGATGGCGGACAGCTTCAGCAACTTCTACCAGCGCCTGACGGACGTCGTCCAGTCCGTCCAGGCGAACGCGCGCACCGGTGATGCTGCCCCCATTTACGGAGGTTTCCGATCCGGTGAGGCGGTGGACGCCTGGCGGTTCAGCCGCTGGACGAAGGTCAGCTTTCCCTATCCCCGGGACACGGCGCAGGCGCAGATGGATTTCGCCGATGCGGGCGCGCTGGTCGGCCGCGGTTGCTGGTGGGGCCCGGCCTGGACGCGCAGCCGTGAGTTTGCCGGTTGGCACCCATGGAACGATCTCTTCGAAGGCGCGAACTTCTGGTACTGCTACTACGGCGACACGTCCTGTCTCATCGCGAATGATCTTTCTGTATTCAGCGATCTCGAAACGAGGCTCGAGCAGTTCGGCGAAATCAAGAGGGGCCTCGGCAAGTTGATCCACGAAGCCGATCGCGGCGATTCGGGCGTAGCGATCCTGTATTCCATCGCGAGCATCCACCACTGGACGCTGACCGAAGCGTGGGGCGACGTGGACGGCGGGAGCGCCCGGTACGGCATGCTCGCGTCAGAGACGATGGCCGAGAACTACAGCGCCTGGATGACGTTGCTGACGGACGCGGTGGGCCCCTTCCGTTTCGTTTCCTACCGGGAACTGGCCGACGGGTTCCTGGAAAAGCGAGGGTTTCGGATGCTGGTGCTTCCCTGGTCCCAGGCCCTTTCGCCGGAAGAGGTCGAGGCCGTCAGGATCTTCGTGGAGCGCGGAGGAACGGTTCTGGCCGACCTGCGACCGGGCGTGAGCGATGCGCACGGCAGGCCCTGCGGCGTGTCGCCGCTGGACGAGGTGTTCGGGGTCACGCAGGACACGCACGCACCCGAGATCCGTACGGTGGCGATGAGCCTGCCCGGTGGCGGGGCGGCCGGGCCGGGAGCGGAGATTCGCTCGAAGGCGGACCTCTCGGTCAGGATTCGGAACGGTCGGGCCGAGGGTCGCGTGAAGGGGGACGTGCCGCTTCTGGTCCATCATGACTACGGCAGGGGGAGGGCGATCCTGCTGAATTTCGCCGTAGACCGGTATCTCGAGCCCGGGAAGTCCGGGAAAGGCGACCACGTTTGGGGGCGGCAAGCCGTCGCGCTGCGCCGCAGCTTCAGGCATGCGATCCGGGACGTTCCGCTCGATCGACCCGTGCGGTTGGCGCCGGAACTGGTCGGATTGCGGCATTACGTCTATCGCGTCGGACAGGCAGAGATCGTCGGGTTGCTCCGGAACGTTCCCGAAGACTGGGAGGCGTACGCGGGTCGCACGGCCCGGCCGCTCGCGTCCACCGACACGAGCGTGCAGATTGACGCGCCGGCGCACGTCTACGATGCACGGAAAGGACGATATCTCGGGCACGTCTCCGAGTGGACGGTGTCGGTGACGCCGGGGATTGCGAATGTGTATGCCATCCTTCCGTACGAGGTGACCGGAATCGGAGTCGAGGCTCCGGGGCGGGCGAAGCGGGGGGACCGGGTCCGTTACCGGGTGCGCATCGCTGCCGCCGGCCGTCCGGCACGCCACGTGCTGCACGTCTCGGTCTTCGGACCCGACGACTCGGAACGGCGCCACTACGCGATGAACGTGAACGCCGAGGGCGGGCAGTACGCCGGTCATGTGCCTCTTGCGATGAACGAGCGGCCAGGACCGTATCAGCTTGTCGTCACTGATGCGGCGACCGGTATCGAGGGCAGGACCGTCGTCATCGTCGAACCGTAGCGGCAGCGCGATCCGAGGCCGTTAACGATGTATTCTTGAGACCGAGCAGAACAGGAGTACCCCTGCGATGAAGATTCACATGATGACCGACCTGGAGTGCGTGGCCGGCGTGGTGACCGGGCCCGAGTACTGCCTGAGAGGACCGCAGAACAAGTACGGACGGACGGAAGGCGGGCGCTACTACGACCACGCCCGGCGCCTGGCGACCCTCGAGGTCAACGCCGCCGTCGACGGATTGCTCGAGGCCGGCGCGACGGACATCGTCATCTGCGACGGCCACGGCCACGGCGGTCTGGATGCCTCGCTCATTCACGAGCGGGCGCGGATTCTCATCGGGTTGCCCGCGATCGGCTACGGCATCGACGATTCGTTCGACGCCACGATCATGATCGGTCAGCACGCCATGGCCAACACCGACGGCGGCCACCTGTGCCACTCCGGCTCGTTCTCCCGCGACGCGTGGTTGCTCAACGGGCAGATCATCGGAGAGATCGGCCTGTTCATGCTCCGGGCCACTTGTCACAACGTGCCGATGGTGATGATCAGTGGCGACGTGGCCGCCTGCGAGGAAGCGCGACAACTCGTGCCTTCCATCGAAACGGTCGCCGTGATCGAAGGCGTCAAGCGCGGGTCGACAAAGGGGATGACCACCAACCAGGCGCTCGATTTCAACGCGCCGGCCATCCACGTTTCACCGGAAATGTCGCGCAGCATGATTCGTGACGCCGCGCGACGATGTCTGGACAAGATCGATTCCGTCGAGCGCTTCCGGGTGGACCCGCCCTACGAGATGGTGCGAATCACGCGACCCGACGACAACGGCACCGTGCTCCGCAGCGTCAACCGCGCGGATGACTTCCTGGCACTGGACGGGCAGAAGACCGATTACGAACCGGTTGACGCAGAGGCTCAAAACTGATTCGCCGAGCCGTCTTCAAGAGCCTGTCCAGGTCTGGTTCCAGTCCAGTGCTTGAATCGGGCCTGGCGGTTCATTCTGTCAGCTTGCCTCATCGTCGAACCGGAACGAGTACAGCTTCGCGTTCTCCATCCAGAAGTGGAGGCGCAGCGTTCGACTTGGGAAGGATGCGAGCGTCTCGGCGCCTTCCCAGGAAAGAACGTGATCGAGGCTGTCGCCGCTGAAGGCGATCGACTTCTCGAAGCGGAACGCGGCCGGCCACTCGCCGTCGCGCACGCCCTCGCCTTCGCGCACGGCAACGCGAATGAAGCCGTCGCCCGTCGTGCGTGCGTTGATCCGCAGCCGGCCCCCGGGATAAATCAGGGGTCGCGTGAGCAGGTAGCCGCCGTCGGCGCCGGCGTCGACCGAGACGAAGCCGTCGCGCCGCAGCGTGCCGACGCATACCGTCGCCCGGGCCGGGATTCCGGAAGGGCGATACCCGGGCGCGTGCAGCCGCTCGCGGCCGCCGTAGTACACCCGAATGTGGTCGTCCATCTCGATGATGTTGCCGATGCCCATCGCCGCGCCCCAGTCGTACGCGTTCAGGTGCGGCGGCGAGGTGGAAATGAAATCGGGCTTCTCCGGGTGGCGATGCCACTCGATCCCGTCGCGGCTCCAGGTCAGCTCGGTGTCCATCGTGTTGTCGCGGCCGTCGCCGCGCTTGTGGGTCTCGGCGTGCGGGTGCGCCCAGAGCCGGCACAGCATGCCCAGGTACACGCCGTGGTACGGCGTGACGTGCATCGAGTAGTGGTACAGCGGGTCGTTCTCTTCGCGCCGAATGATGTTGACCGGCTGAGTCCAATCGACCAGGTCTCGGCTTTCGGAATAGGCGATGCGTCGCACTTCGCCGGCGTTGATCGTGGCCCGACGGTACATCATGAACACGTCGCGGTCCGGGTTGTAGACGATGTTGTTGCCCGTGTCCGTCCGTCCGCACCAGACGGGGTTCTCCGGCGCGTCGGTCCAGTGAATCCCGTCTTCGCTGAAGGCGATGAGGTTCCGGTTGCCGTGGCCGCGCTCGGGGTTCACCAGGTCGTCGCCCATGAGGATGTCGCAGTAGACCATGGCGTAGCGGCCGCGGCCGTGCATGCGCTGCGGCAGGGCAAGGACGAACAGGTTGTCGGTGTAGCTTTCGACGAATATGCCGTTGGCCTTGCTTCCGTCGTGCTCGAACAGGCCCAGATCGGGACGGCGCCAGTCGAGACCGTCGTCGGATTCGAAGTACACGCCCCGCATGCTGCGGCGCGTCCTGGCGCCATCGCGTTTGGTGTCCTGCTCGTACGATGCGGGGATCCACAACCTGAACCGGCCGTCCGGTTCGCGCAGTACGGTGCCGAATGACGCGAACCAATCGCCTTCCGATGGACGCGCCGGTTCGAGAATCGGGTTGTCCGGGTGCCTGGCCGGCTGGTGCACCGTGCGCCGCGTTCCGTTCAGGTCGTCCACGACGTGCCAGTCCATGAGCAGCTGGCGGCCGTGACCGACGTCGACCGCACCATGGGGCGCGATGCGGTGGGAGCCTCGGAGAGTCTGGATACCCCTGTCGAAGTTCTTCAGTGCGTAGTCGTAGGTTCGGAGGGCCATGGGGTTCTTCCAGGGAGGCGGAGCAGGTGTGTCGAAACGACGACGATCGTACAATGACGATCGTACAATAATGAATGGGCATTGCAGATGTTTTGAGCTTTTGTGCACGTTCAGTCGCGATCGTCATCCTTGGACTGGCGCCGATTGCATCGTTGCTGGAGAAAAGCCGACCATCGACGATCCGTATGCCCGGCGAGATAGAGGCCTTCGGGCAGACGTGGGTCGTCGCCAGAGACAGTACGTTCGTGACGAAACGCAGTAGTCGGTCGTTCAGAAGTCGGAGAGCCAATGCCAACGCTTCAAACGTACACCTATTCGCTGAGTGATATCGAGCGCCTGAAGGTGGGCATGCAGACGATGCGCGGCAACACGCGCCTGATCGCCGGCGAGCCCGTCCAGGTCGGTTCGACGCGTCAGCTGCTGATGGACAGGCACGTGGTGGACGACCTGAACGGGTGCGTGCGCCGCGTGCACGAGCCGGTCAAGCGCCGGGAAGGGCCGGTCATCGTGGCCGAGCATCCTTTCGAGGACGTGGGGCCGACCTCGTTCGGCACGGTGCTGCGCGATGCGCGCACCGGGCAGTACCGGATGTGGACGTCGATTGGCGACATGCAGGTGATCAGGGAGAAGGGCAAGGGGGCGCCCGACGCGAAGCGCGGCCATTACTACGAGTCCGATGACGGTATCACGTGGCGGCGACCAGAGCTGGGCCTGTACGAGTGCCACGGGTCGAAGGCCAACAACGTCTTTCTGCAGGGCGGCATCGACGACCTGTTCGTGTTCGAGCTGCCCGAGCGCCTCCGCGACCGCGGCCGGTACGCCATGGTCCATTCCGACTTGCTGCGCGAACCACCGGATCCGGCCATGCATCGCGCCAAGCATGCGCTGGTGTTCAGCGACGACGGCGTACACTGGACCGACGCGCCGGAGAACCCGATCTTCTACGGGCGCAGCGATACGAACAACTGCGTCGTGTACAACCCGGACCGCGACGTGTTCATGTGGTATCGCCGCGCGACCGTCAGCGCGGGTGAGGTGCGGCGCATCGCGTACAGCGAGAGCCGGGATCTGCTCGCATGGACGCAGCCGATCAACCTGATGGGGCACGACGAGCTGGATCCGATCTATCTGTACGGCATGCCGGTGAGCCGATACAACGGCCTCGTCCTCGGCTATCTGTTCCGCCTGCATATCCATCCGCGCTTCCAGGCGGGCGAAACGCTGCCCGACGGGAGTGACGGCAAGATGGACACGGAGCTGGCGTGGAGCCGCGACGGCGTGACGTGGGAGCGTCACGCGCTGCGGCCTGTGTTCATTCGCAACTCGCCGCCGTGCGATGATTCGTACGACTGGGGTTTCGCCCAGGGTATGGCGAACCTGATCGAGGACGGTGACGAAGTGCGGGTGTACTACGGCGGCCGGGCGTACCTGCACAGTCCGGCCCGCGCGTTCAGCGATCCGATGCGTCGGGGCATCTGCCTGGCCACGTTGAAGCGCGACCGGTTCGTCTCGATTCACGGTGACGATGATGGCGGGTTCATGCTCACCCGGCCCATGGTCTGCCCGCCGGGCGCGAGCGCACTGCACGTCAACGCGGCGACCGAAGGCGATGGCTTCATCAGGGTCGCCGTGCGCGAAGGCGAAGGGGCCCGCGACGGCGAGTGGCCCGACGGATGGCACTTCGATCAGTCCGTGCCGTTCAGCGGTGACAGCCTCGACGACGTCATGTGCTGGAACAATGCCGCTTCGCTCGGCGCCTTCGGCGGCAGGACGATTCGCCTGCACTTCTGGCTGGAGAACGCGCACCTTTACTCGTTCTGGTTCTCCTGAGTTAGTCCGCATCCATATCAGTTCAGCGCCTCGGGGCACAACGAGCCCACGACCTGTCTTGACAGCTCGGCGATCAGCTCGCGTCCGGGACGGGCCTCGCCCTCCTCGACCGCGAGCGTCAGGACCGAGATGATCAGCGGGCGCCCGGGCAGCTCGACGATCCCCACGTCGGCGCGGATCCGTGCGCTCTGGCCATGCTTGTGGGCGACGGGGATCTTCGGATCCAGGTGGCGCGGAATCATCCCCCGGTGAGCGCAGCGGTGGAGCATGTCGAGCATCTGCTTCGACGCGGCCGGATTCAGCAGTTTTCCGGCCCGCATCCGCTCGAGCATGTCGGCCATGTCGCGGGCGCTGGTCACGTTGTTGTGCTCTCGATCGGTGTAGGCCGGCCCGTCGAAATCGATCCCGCCGTCCCGGACCCGGATTTCGCCGATCGCGTCGTTCTCGTCGTTGATCGGTGCGTCGCCCAGGCCGATCGCGAGATAGTGCCAGCGGCCGATGGGCATGCAGACGCGCGTGTCGGCGAAGCCCAGAGCGTCCATGGTCCGGTTGATCGATTCGAGGCCGATCACATCCAGAATCAGGTCGGTCGCGACGTCGTGGCTGTGGACGATCATGCGCTCGCACAGGTCGAGCAGCGACCACGTCGTGCCGACGGCGCAGTCATCGACGTGCGTGCCGTGGCGGCAGAGGCCGCGGTGGATCCGGTGGCGGTCGTCGAACCGGTGCATGCCGGCCTCGACCTGGCGGAACAGCTCGACCATGATCGGCACCTTGAAGACGCTGGCGGTCGGAAAGCGGTGGTCCGCTTCGCGGGCGCAGGTGCGTCCGTCGGCAAGGTCCCGGATGACGACGCCCGCCCGGCCGGGGAAAGCCGCGAGCATCTCGTCGAGCTTTCGCTCGGGCAGAGACGGGGAAGGACGATGAGCCATGGGTGAAGGGAGCATCACCCAACGCGTCTTCAACCGCAACCTTGAACGCCGGACCCTGAACACCGAATCCGACCCTTGTCGTCGGAGACCGACTGGTACAGCCGGCCCGGCACGGGTGATTGACTCGGCGTTTGCCCGCCAATAGATTCGCCTTGGCAAGGCAGCTTCATCATGACGAATGAAGACTCAATCGAGTTGACGGCCGTCGAGCCAGGCGGCACCGACCGGGTCGGTTTCCCGCTCACCGTCGGAATCCCGTTCGCCAGGGGTGTCCTGGGGCCCGGCGAGCCGGTGGCCATTCTCGACAGCGGCGGCGCGGCGCGACCCGTGCAGGCCCGGCCGCTCGAAGCGCATGACGACCGAAGCGTCCGCTGGCTGCTTCTGGATTACCAGTCAGACTTCACGGCGTTTGCTCCCAGCACGTGCCGGCTGGTGATCGGCCGGGAGAGCCCCGAACCGACAGCGGGACGTCGCATCGAGACGCGGGACCATGACGAACGGCTCGTCATGGACAACGGCGTCATCGAGCTGGAGATGGACCGCGCGCGGTGCCGCCCGTTGCTGCGCCTCGGCCGTGGGGGCGCGACCGTCGGTGAAGGGGGTCTCGACTTCCGCCTCATCGATACGGAGGGCCGCGAATTCTGTGCGTGCCACGACAGCGACTGTTCGTTCGAGATCGAGGAGTCGGGACCGATGCGGTGGCTCGTGCGCTGGGAAGGCACGCATCGCAGCGAGGACGGGCAGGGGCACTTCGACTTCCTGGTGCGCGTCACGGTTTACGCGGGCCAGCCGTTCGTGCGGGTCGATCACACGTTTTTCAATCGTCTGGATCCGGATATCACGTCGATCGGGCGACTGGCCGCACGCCTGCCGTTCCGACTGGGAAGCGACCTGCGCTACACGGTCGCGGACGTCTACCGCCGGCCGACGACTTTCGAGACGGATGAGCCGGCGCGCCTCGAGCAGTACGCAGCCGGGCACTTCCGCATCGTGGCGAAGGACGGTCGGGTGCTCAGGGAAGTCCGCAACAACTCGATGGGCTGGATCAGCGCCGGGGGCAGTGACCAAGGCGTGATGCTGGCGGGCCGGAACTTCTGGCAGAATTACCCGAAGGCGATCGCGGCCGATTCGGACGGTATCGGCTGCGACCTGATTCCCGACCGCGGCGACCCGTTCGCGATTCCGCGGGGGATGGCCAGGACGCACACCTTCTTCCTCTCGTTCCACGACGGGACTGCGGACGCGACGCGGCTGGTGGACATGGCCTACTCGATGCAGCGCTGGCCCATGCCCGCCGCCCCCAGCGCGTATTACCAGCAGAGCGGACAGCTATGGGATTTCTTCGCATACCATCCGCGGTCCTACCCACGGCTCGAATCGGCGCTGCGGAAGTTCTACGAATCTGATTCGCATCACTGGCTCTACGAGCCGAGGGACAAGCTGGCCGGCAAAGCCTACGGGCTCAAGCACTACGGTGACTATTTCCAGGCCCGCACGAATACGCCGCCCGAGCCCGACGACCCTCGGGCCTACTATCACAACAACGAGTACGACGTGCCCCACGTCCTGGCCGTGATGTTCCTGCGCAGCCGGGAGATCGTGAAGTGGTGGGGCGCCGAGGCGCACGCCCTTCACATGATGGACGTCGATACGTGCCATCACGCGGTCGAGGACGGGCGATACGACCACTCGGGTCCGTTCTGGCTGCGCGACGGTCAGTACCGCCACTGCTATCAGCATGTCGGCGGGATTCAAACGCCCGAAGATCCGGAGCACATCAGCGCGGGCGGCAGCCACACGTTCGGGGAGGGCCTGGTCGATCTGTATCACCTCACGGGCGACCGTCGCTATTTCGACGTGGCCCGGGGATACGCCCGGAACCTGGCCCGGACGATCAACCATTACGAACCGGTCGGGGTCGGGCGCATCGCCGGCTGGGCGCTGCTTGTCATGGGCGCCGTGCAGATGGCCGAACCCGACGACGATGTCGCCCGCGAGGCGAACGTCATGATCGACAGGATCATCTCGCAGCAACAGGGAGAAGGGGGCATCCTGGAAGCGAATTTCCACGTTCGCGCATTCGAGGACCGCAAGATTCACCTTTGCATGCGCGGCCTGATCAAGTGGCATCAGGCGACGAATTGCGACAAGACCAAAAAGCTGATCCTCGATCTGATGGAGGCGTACCTGGACATGGGCCTGTTGGACGAGGGGATGCCGCTTTATTCAACGTGGCCGGAACACAGCAAGCCGACGACGCCGAGCCAGGGGTTCGCCAACCTGGAATCCCTGGCGTACGCCTACGATCTCGGCGGCGACCGGCGGTTCATCGATGCCGGCATCCCCGCGCTGTGCGACTGCGTGCAGTGGCTCAACCAGCCGGAAACGATCAAGGGCTTCGACCATTTCGAGCGCGTGCTGCGCGGCCCGTGGCGCTTCATGGCCATCGCGCACGACCTGGGCCTGCTGGCGAGGGTGCCCGGTGCGGGCGAGTGGTTGTTGCCGACCTGAATCGTGAGAGGCTCATCCTCAATGACGGCCGGCACGACGATATGATACGCCTTGGCAGGGTGAGCGCATGCCAAGAGGGACCGGCGATGATCATCGACTCTCACATGTACTGTTTCGAGCCGCTGGACGAACCCGGCGGGCATGCCAGTGGCCAGGAACGTCTGCGCTGGGCGCAGCGCGGCCATGGGCAGCACCATCAACCCGCGTGGCGCGTGCGCGATCGTGCCCCGGCGCCTTCGCATGTCATCAGTCCACCCGATCCATCGCGCCCGGAAGCGTTGCCGGACGTGAACTTTCGCGTCGACCACGATTGCGGCCGGGTGGTCTGGACCATCGACGGCGAAGACTACACGAAGCAGTTTCTGCCGCCGGGCCTGAACCACACCCGGTTCACGGCCCACGGCGCGATCGCCGAGATGGACTATGCCGGCGTCGACCTCGCGCTGCTGCACACCGACCCGATGCTGGGCCGCGACAGCGCCTTTCTCGGCCGGTGCGTGCAGCAGTACCCGGACCGGCTCCGCTCGATGGCGCCGGTCGATGAATGGCGCATCCCGGACGAAACCGAGGCGGTGATCGAGGAGCTGGCCACGGCGATCAACGTCCACGGCCTGCACGCCATCAAGTTCATCCCGCCGCTCGTCTCTCCAGCGCATACGGAACCGTGGGACGACGGTCCTTATCGTCCGTTCTGGCAGTTCGCGACATCGCTTGATGTTCCCGTGTTCTTCACGCTGGGCACCGGACCGCGCGAGTTGATGATCGAAGCCTCGGAAGCGGAACATCGAGAAGGGTACCTCGCCGAGCAGAAGACCCTCATGCGCTGGATGGAGCGATACCCCGACACGGCGTGCAGCCTGACCCACGGGTTTCCCTGGCGCCTCTACGTGGAGGGTGAGCGCCTCACCGTGCCCGACGCGATCTGGGAGCCGTTTCAAAACCCGAACTGCAATATGGAGGTGAGCTTTCCCGTTCGCATCGGTGACCTGTTCGACTATCCGTACCGGCAGGTCTGGTTCGTGCTCGAGCAGATGATCGAGCACATCGGCGCGGATCACCTGCTCTGGGGCACGGACATGCCGTTCCAGAACCGCTTCTGCACCTACCGCCAGTCACGGCAATGGATCGAGCAGTATTGTGAATTCCTGACGCCGCAGGATCTCACCTGGCTCATGGGGGCCACGGCCGGCCGCATCCTTGGAATCAAATCGCGGAGCTCGAACGCGGACCGATCCCCTTGAGAAACCGGTAGCTCGATGCGAAACCTGTGCATCACGGCGCTCTTGGCCGCGTGGCCGGTCGCGGCCGGAGGCGCGCCGGAGCCGGCGGAACTGGTGCGCTGGGGGATGGCCCAGCGCCCGCCCTGCAATGCACCGGCTTCCGCCGCGGTCAGGATCGAGCAGCTCTTTCTCGAAGCGCATCCGCACATCCGGCTGGCGCTCGGGAAGCGGCAAGTCGAAGATTCGCCGGTGGTCCGTATCAGGAATTCGGATCCGGGGAACGATAGAGCACGCGGTCCCCGATCTTGATCTGGGTCTCCACCAGGTATTTCTCGATCGCGCCGAGGTTCACCTCGACGCCGAGACCCGGTCTGGCAGGCACCTGGATCTGCCCGGCGTCGTTCAGGGCCAGCTCGTCGTGGTTCAGCTCGACGGCCAGCGCCTTGGGTTCGACCGGGTATTCACAGAGCCACGAATCCTCGACGCCGGAAAACGGCTGCAGGGAGGCGCTCAATGCCAGGTGAGTCGTGAACGTGTGGTTCACGTAGGTGACCCCGTGCGCCCTGGCATGGTCGCAGACCTTCTTGGATGGACCGATGCCTCCGATCCGGCCGGTGTCGATCTGGATGAAGCCGACCTTGCCGTAATCGATCAGGTGGCGGGCCATGTGAATGTTCCTCGCGCCTTCCCCTCCCGCGAGACGAACCTTTCGGCAGTGAGCCGCCAGCTCCGCGTGGGCCTCGAGGGCTTCGCCGACGAACGGCTCTTCCAGCCAGGTGGCGCGGTGCTCTTCCAGAGCCTCCAGGCGCGGCAGCGCCTTGCGGGGATCATCGCCCCACGCGGTGCCGGCATCGACCAGCAGAATCCCTTCGGGCCCCAGACCTTCCCGTGCGGCCTCGACCTGCAGGCGGTCCGCTTCGACGTCGCCGAGTCCGTACGGCCCCCATCCGAACTTGACCGCCTTGAACCCTTGCCGCACCGAGGCTCGCGCCTTCTGTCTCGTCTGGTCGGGCGTGTCGCCGAAGAGCTGGGAGGCGTATGGCGTCTTGGGATAGACGCGGTCGTAGCCCAGCAGTTCGTAGACGGGCTTGCCGTGCTTATTGCCCAGAAGATCCCAAAGGGCAATCTCCACGCCGGAGAAGGTGTGATCGGTCTGGGCAATGTCCAGGCCGTCCCGCGCGACGCGTCGCGCGATCCGGGCGATGTCCTCGGGGCCGTCGACGACCTGGTTCGCAACGGCCTGGTTCAGAGGCTTGCAGATCTCGTGGGACATGGGACAGACCCAGTTGGCGATGCAGACCAGCGGCGAAGCCTCGCACTCGCCCCAACCGGTCAGGCCGTCGGCCCGCACGCGCACCAGAAGCGCATCCTGGCTGCCGTCGGCGATGTCCTCGATCTGCGGCATCGAAACGTAGAAGAAATCAATGGATTCGATTCTCATCGGCATGCGGTGATCCTATCGCCGGAATCGGCCTGGGCAATACATGGATCGGTTCTGGGGCTGTCCAATGGGTCTCTTCCGCTTCGATCATCTAGAATGATGTGGTCATTAGATTCTTCCCCCGTCACTTCTTGTCACGGTGACGAGAAGTTGAAGAACCACGGATGAACACGGATAGGGCATCGGGGCTCGCTTCGCTCAACCGCAGCCCGCGCACTGGTCGTCGGCGAACCGCGCG